>JASHPE010000134.1 GCA_030038235.1 Terriglobia bacterium | reverse complement strand
CAGTAAAGAGCTGCCGAGGTCTTGCCCGATCCAGCCTCGCCCACCAGCAACAGAGCCGGCAGCGTGCCGATCCTTACCCTCCCGAGTTGGGCGGTCTTGAGCTTGGACTCGGCAATTCCGATCAGATAATCGATCTCGTCCGGGCTTCTCCCGCTTGCAGGCGCTTGGGCGTCCTCGCCTTCCGCCTTCGGTTTGCTCTTTTTGAGTTTTATCAGCCAGAGGATGACGCCGAGCGCGATCAAGCCGATGCCGATCAGGACAATTCGTAACACCCAAAGCGTGCTATTCGGCAGGCCCAGCATCGAACTGAGCCACAGGACCAGTACGGTGTAGACCGTCATCGCCAAGCCGCTGATCAGCGCCTTTGGAGACAAACTCATGGGCTTTCCGCTATGCGGCACTGCCGCGGTGAAGCAAGGAATAACCACCTTTCTGACTTCAGGCTGCGTTTAACAACAGCTTGAAACTAACCCAAAGGGCGACCGCCAGGAGGAAGCAGGCTCCGGCTGCCACTGCCAGTCTTCTCACCCAAGGGTCGGGTCCAACTGCCGGAACCGCGCCTCCGCTCGGGGCCCAGGACGTGGAGAGAGGCTTGGCCGGGCCTCGAATTCTGCGAATCCGCTCACCCAGCCCTTCCTTGAAGCTGCGCAAGAACTCGCTGCTGCCCCTGCCCTGGAATCCGAGTAAAAGGCACAATTGAAAGACTTCCAGAAGGTCGGCCAATTGCGGAGTGTCCCTGCGTTTCAGAACGGCTTCAAGATACTTGAAGAACTCTTCGCCGGCGTTGCCGGTTTTGAAGAGCTCCTGCTGCAACGGTAACCGTCTCCAATCGCCGAAAACCGCATCCCCTGAGACGTTCAATGATTCATCGAGGAAAGCGACCACAGCGAAACACGCCAGCCGGTAATCTTCCATCGAGTAACCAGCAGCCAGCGCCTCCCTCTCCGCCGTCTTGAGGAGTCCGCGAACATGGGCGCGGAAGACGTCCGGGTTACTCGCTGCCTGGCGATGAGACCGGACACGCACGATGACCGTGAGCATCTGCTCAAAGGCCAAGGCCAGGTTTTGGGGCGCCGCCATAAGTTACCTCTACGTTTCCAGCAGGACCGACAAATCGATCTCCGGCTTCGGCAGTTGATCGGGGATATATACGCCCACAGTGCGATTCTGGACGATGTTTTCCCAGCAGGGACCGCTTCGGCTCAGGGTAAAATACTGACAATCGGGTCCCTTAGCGACGGCCGCCGGAGGAACGGGCAGGTGTGTCAGAGTGAGCCCTGGCAGCGCGCGCTCCACCAGCTTGGCGATGAATTGGACGGAGCACACTTTCACCACTTGCGGCGCCTGGGAAATCAGCTCCACTTCACCTAGGTTGGCGCGAACGCCCAGAATCCAGCGGGCACGATCCAGACATCTCTGATCCACCACCTTGCCGCCATAGAAATTGTTGCCGAGCGACTTGAGCGGTATGGAGACGCAATTGGTGGGCAGCAGCGCCTCCAGGTGATCGCGGATGTGGCGGTCGAGCTCTTCGAAACACTTGTCGAGGTTCTGGTGGTCGTAAGCCGGCAACGTCGAAGGGTGCGACTCCAGCTTGAACGTGCAAAGGGCCCCGGCCAGGCGCGATAACTCTACGAAGAGTTCTTCGGGGTGGCCTCTCTTGGTGAAATAAAGATGCCGCAGGGCCGCCAGTGCGGAGTTGATCGAGTGCAGATACCAGAACGTCAGCACTTGCCGCGCCGAATATCCTGCCGCGTTACCGCCGCTACCCCAATCCGCTTGGGAGAGACTCGAGCTTTTTTCCTGCAGGATGTCAACCAGGCGCTTGGCGATTGACATGATCCGTTCCGAAGCGTCAATTCTCAAGCAGGGAGGAACAAAGAGGGGATCGTAAATGTAATGCCCGGCGCCGTCCCTGACAACGCGGGCGAGCGGCAACGAGACCTGACCGTCGTTGGATTCGGATTCCAGCATAAAACGGATGTTTTTGCGTCCGAGGCGAACCTTGCGTTCATCCTGCCCCGTGTTTTCGTCGTGCAAGGCTTGCTCGATCGCAGTGTAGCGCACGTGATGATTAGCGGCGCCGGGCGCGGCCACAGAGATCGATCCGTTGCTCGGGATCGCCGGCACCGCCAAGGAAATCCGCAGGCTATCGCTGATCGGCGAAAACACATCCGCGATTCTCACAGGCTCGGGCAGCGCGTCGAATTCGGGCATGTGGAACGGAAGTCCATCGGAGAAAATGCCCCGAGCGTGCACGAGAGTCACGGTTCCATTGGAGAGCGCCTCCGGATCAAGCTGGTACCCGATGAATCCGTAGGGCTCAAACCAGAGAGCCGTGGAAGCAAATTGAATCAAGTTTTCAAAATAGGAGTTCTGCGCCTGGAAGTGGTGCGGCCCGAGGTACATGCCCTCGGACCAGACGACCTTGGAGAGAAGTCGCACGCGGCTTTGTACACTCTGGCACGAGTTCGCCCGTGCCAGCCCCAGCTTTTTGCCTTATCGAACTGTCATCATGCGGCCCACCGCAGTGAATGTCAAGCGAGCGCATCGGATGGTAATGTCCCAAGTTGGCCTGGAAGCGCGGGCGGGATGCCCGCACTTCCAGGCCAACTTAAACAGAGCTTGAACCTGTGGAGTTCTTTTGGCACCATTAGCTCGACAACCATTATGGCGCTTCGTGACAAGTACGAATTGGGCTCGCTGGTCCGCGAGGGTGAAGTTCGCACCTTTGCGGCTCGGGACCTGTCCTCCGGCGGCGCCGTGATGGTTCATCAGTTGGTCACCAGTGCGGTGCAGATCGAGTTGATGCCCAGAGTCGTAAAGCACCTCCAACGTGCGCCTGCCGGCGTCCGTACCGGTATCCTCGACATGTTTGAATCCGAGGGCCAGGTTTACCTGGTGACCAGCGAATTGGCCGGATTCACCGGCTTGAGGGACTGGCTGGCGTCGTCCTTGAATGAACCCAGGCCGTCGGCGAAAGCGGAGCCGGGTCTTCAGCCGCCTGCCGCGCCGACGGCGCCACAGAGGGATTCCGGTCCGGAATCCGGCGGACCCAGGTCTGAGGCAGGAGAGTTTACTCGGCTCTTTCAAGCGCCCCCAAGCGCCGCGGAACCGGGCGTGCAACGCGCCGGGCCAAGCGGGGAGGCGGTCACGACGCCCCTTGGCCCTTCGGTGCCCCGGGCGGGTTCGCAGCCCGGCGAATTCACTCAACTTTTCAAGCCGGCGGAGCAGCCATCGACACCTCCGGAGTTAGGTGCTCCTCATTTTCCGGTGAAGGGACTCTCTACCAAGCAGTCGCAGCCCGGGGAATTCACGCAACTCTTCGATCCCCATGCCAGGGCTCCCCTCTCCTCCCAGCCTGAGACGACTTCAGTTTTTAGAGTTGAAGAGTCATCAACCTCCCAAGAACTCGGCGGGCAAGCGGAAGGCGTGACGAGCTTTTCGAGGTCTGATCCCGAACCGAAGCTGCGCCTCGCAGGAGAGCAGAGCAGCGCTTCGCCGGATGAGGCGAGCTTTACGCAAGTGTTCGGACCACGGTCGCCCGCAGCGGGGCTTTCGGCGGCCAAGGAGCCGGACAACGCCACGATGGTTGACCGGCCTTCGTCTAGTTCATTGCCTCAAAGCGTAGTCAAAGAACAGCCTGCCGAGTCGCCCCGCTTGACTACACCGCCTGCGCCTTCATCGTTTCCCAAGCCCCCGTCGCAAGTTCGCCCCGAACCCCCGGTTCCCGCCAAGATGCCAGCTCCGGCAGCTCAGCGGCCGCCGCTTCAGCCACCCGCCCCACCGCCTAAAGTTCCATCACCTCCCGCGCCGCCGGCCGTCCGCCCACCGTTGCCTCCGTCTCCACCGGCCCGACCCGCGATCAAAGCGCCTCCGGTCAAGTTGCCGGCGTCATCGGCGCCAGAATCGCCGAAATCGGTCCACTCTGTCACTCCGACGAGCTCCGGTCTTCCCATGCTGCCGTTGATACTGATTCTCGGCGGGACATTTCTGGTGCTGGTTACAATAGTTCTTTACTTCGTGATGAATCGAAAGTAGGGGCCTTGAACGCTCGCGCTTCGTTCGCAGATGAGAGCGCTGTCGAGATCAGGACGCTTGCGGCAGCAAGATGATCAGTTCGAGCTGCGGAGACGGGATATCTCCCGGCACGTGCGCGGCGAGGTTGCGCGCGCGCCCGATGGCCTCCCAGGCTGCGCCGGACTGATTGAGGCTGAAATACTCGTAATTGAGCTTGACGGGGATGGCACTGGGAGGCGAGACCACGTGAGTCAGCCTCACGCCCTGCACGGCGCGCTGCACCAGTTCGTCGATGTAATTTGCCGAGCAGACCTTGATCTCCTTCGGAGTCTTCTCGATAAGATCGTTTGGCTTTAAGTCCGAGCTGACCGCCAGATACATCTTCGTGTTTGTCAGGTACTTGTCATCCTCGATGGCGGTGGCGTAGATGTAAGGCCGGACGAGCTTCAGCGGCAACGAGACGCAATTGCTGCGGACTACGGTCTCCAATAGCTCGCGCACTTTCCCATCAAGAGCCGTAAGGCAGCCGCTCAAATCTTCGTGGTCGTAGGCCGGCAGATCGCGGGGCTGAATTTTGGCCGAGAACGTCGTCAAAGCTCCCGCGAGCGAGGTCATCATGCCGAATAGCTCCTCGGGATGTACCTTTCGGCTCAGGCGGGCTGCGTTCTGATCTGCCGGATTGACCTTCGCGAACAAATGGCTGAGAAGCGGGAGATAGGTGTTGACGGTGTAGAGTAGCCAGAAACTGGCGATATCCGATGCGGTGAAATCTGCCAGCGACCGGTCCTTGTGGCGGCGGGTACCGGCGAGCGTCGCACTCTTCGCCGACAGGAGTTCTACCAGGCGCCGTAAGATCGAAGTCAGGTGTTCGCTTGCCGTGATGTCGAGCAGCGGCGGCACGAAAACCGGATCGAGTTGAAATACACCCGCGGTGCTTCGTTGCACCCTCGATACGCGCATGGCCGACATGCCCTGCATTGCTTCGCCTTCGAGCAGCAACCGAAAGTTCTTTTGCGCGATGCGCACCGGTCGCTCCGAAGACGAAGACCCTGTATTCTCATCCGGCGCCATTATGTCTTCGGCCAGGTAGCGGGTGTCGGCCTTGCTCTTCGCCAGGGAAACGTTGACGCCCAGCGCCCGCTCATGCGGAACGGCCAGAAAGACGTCCAGGCTTGGGGCGCTGGATTCGAAATGCGACTCAATGAGCCTCGGAGCTGGGGCCGGATCACAATTCGGCATGTCAAACGCAAGGCCATCCGGCAAGAGGCCCGAGGCGGCGCTAATCGCGAAATTGCCCGCCGCCAAGGCGGCTTGGTCGATCCGAAGCTGTTGGAAGCCCCAGGGCCGGAAGTTGAGGGCGTCCAGGCGAAACTGGAGGCTGCTCTCCACAAAACGATCTTGAACCTGCAGGTGTTGAGGGTTCAGCACCGTGCCCTTGGACCATATGACTGCTTGCAAATGCCTCATTTGCGGCCAGAGTAGCAGAATCCACCTCGGAGCGCAAAGGTGAATCACCCGCGGAGTCCTCGGCCTGTCGCTTCTGGTAGCACAGCCACTCTTGGCTGTGCTCAGAAAAGGCTCAAACAACCGCGAGGCACAGCCACTCTTGGCTGTGCTCAAAAAAAGGCTCAAACAACCGCGAGGCACAGCCACTCTTGGCTGTGCTCAGAAAAAGGCTCAAACAACCGCGAGACACGGCCGGGAGCGGCTGTGCTACCGTGGGAGGAGCGCAAAAATCATCAAGAATTCCGACGACCGAAGCCGGAATCTCCTTTAGAATCAATGGGCGTCAAAAAAAATACCAAGCGAAACCGTCAGATTACTGAAAACAAATGACTTAATTTTTTGACCTGGAACGAAACCATCAGATTATTGAAAACAAGCAGCTTAGCTCACATTTTAAGGTAAATACAATGAGCATCGGCGCCACATTTCGCCGGTTTGGCGGGTATCAAAATCGGCCCAAAATGGGCACTTTTCACCCGTTTTGAGGCACTTTAAGGCGTTGCCTATTCTACGAAAGCCACTGCGTATACGATTATAAAAAGAGTCGTACTTCGGCGAGCTTCCGGACGCTTGAATTAGCTGCTTCCCGGTGATAGGATACGCCCGCCGGCAGCCATCGCCTTGCCTTTCTCCAAATTTGAGCACAAGGCGTCGTCAGGGGGCGCAAGTGGTGGATAAGAGGTTCGGCAAATACGAGATCAAGGGCGAGCTTGGCCAAGGGGAGAAGCCCGAGGACCTCGGTCCGAATGATGCGCGACGATTGGCTTTGAGGGAAGAAGCCCGGGAAGGCCAGGCTGAGCTGGAAACTGTGCGCAGGCGGGCCATCGAAGAGGCTCAGGCGCTGATCCGGCAGAAAAGCTACGCGACTGCGATTGAGGGGCTGGAACGCACCGCGGTCTCGACAGGGCAATCCCCTGAGCTCTCCGCCCTCGTGAATTTTGCCTTGGGCGAGCAGCGGAGGGAGGAACGAACCCAGACTTTGCTGGCTCAGGCACAGAGCCTATTGCGCCAGGAGCAATTCTCACAGTCTGTCGAAGTGCTCACTCAAATCCAGAGGGCATATCCATCGAATGAGACGGAAGCGCTCCTGAAGAGCACTCGCGAGCGATGGGCGCAGTTTGAGAAGCAGAAGCACGACAGACCAGCCGGCCTCGAATTCGACTTGAACCAGCCCACGCCGGGTCCTGCGGGTCCTGAAACTATCCAGCCCGCACTCGCTTCCGAGCAACTCCTTGAGAGAGTCTCCCCTGTTGGCTCGGCGCGGCGCGGGGCCGCCGTTGGAGGCGGAACTCCCCGCGCGTATAGCCTGCGGGGGCGGGCTCTCATGCTCGTCGCGGTCGCTTTCCTTGTAGTGCTCGGGTTCCTCTGGACAATCGCCCATCGCCGCCCGTCCAGCAAGCCTCCATCCCCTTCAACCGCAACATCGCCGGTCACCGCAGCACCCGAGACAAGCGCGCTTCCGCCTATCGCAACGTCGCCGGCCCCAACGCCGGTCACCGCACCCGGGACGAGCCCACTTCCGCCTCCGCTCGCGCCACAACCGAAGCGCGTCAAGAGTAGGAAGGCCGTCGAGCGTGGCCCCGTTTCCACGCCACTAGCAGAGACAGCTTCCCAAGGCTTCGGAGGGCTCACAGTCACCTCTCCTCTGACTGGCGCCAAAATCGTGCTGGATGGCTCAGGAGATCCGGCGTGGGTTACTCCTCATACTTTCGACCGGCTGGGCGCCGGGACTCACCACGTTGGCGTCCTTTTCAAGGGCGGACGCGGGACCTACCGCGATGTGGAAATCGACGCAGGTGTCACGAGGAAGCTCAACCTCGCACCCGAGGAACCTACCGGCTACCTTAGTGTGACCACAGATCCGCCAGGGGTGGAAGTCATCTTGGATGGGAAATCATTAGGGCTGAGTCCGCTTCAGAAGACGATTGCCACGGGCGACCATGTCGTCACGGTGAGGCTGGCCTCGGGGCTCGAGTCCAAGTCCCTGTGGCTGGCGGAAAACGCCTTGGCTGATCTCCATTTCCCGCTCGTCACGAGGTCGAATGGTGTTGCCGCACTGGGAACGGATGCTCATTGAGCAACTGACGGTCATGCAGAATGCTCGAGAGGGATTGTGCGTCTCCTCGTCGAAAGGAATCCGAGATCGCCGCAGGCGACATGGCGTAGATTGAGCGTCCGTGAGCGCTCGAGGCCGCGGTTGAGGGGGACTGCATAAATGCTGAGGGACAATCGATCCCGAGCTGACGTAATGCTCGATGTGAGCGCGGGCCGCGAAGAGTTGCGTGGGGCCCCGGAGCCAGACACCCCATTCCGCATTGCCATTCTAGGTGATTTCAGCGGACGCGCTAACCGCGGCTTGAGTAAGGTCCCCATATCAACCACGGTGGCGCCATTGGGGGTTGACCGCGACAACTTCAATTCGGTTCTCCGCAAAATAAAGCCCGCCCTCCGTATTCCTCTCTCGGGTGCCGGCGGGTCCAGCCTTAACCTCTCATTCTGCGAACTGGATGACTTTCATCCGGACAGCCTCTTCAGGCGTCTTGAGTTGTTTGCGAAGCTCAGCGGCCTGCGCGAGCGGCTGAACGACCCCGAATCATTCGCGGCTGCCGTGGAAGAAATGGGTATACAGGGTCCGTTCGCATCGCCTTCGGCGCCTGCACCGGAAGTTGGCCCTGGACTCGCGGACGCGGCCCCACTTACCTCCGGCAGCGTGCTGGATGAGATTCTGCAAGGCGCCGACGAGCGGCCGTCTAGCACAGCTTCGCCCCGCGCCCTGGACGACCTCGGCAGACTCGTGCAAAGAATGGTGTCGCCGCATGTGATCCGGGGCGCAGATCCGCGCCAAGCGGAGTTGCTCGCCAGAGTCGATCGGCTATGCGGGGACCTGATGTGGGCGCTCATGCATCATCCGGACTTCCAGGCACTTGAAGCTGTCTGGCGCGCTCTTTTCTTCCTGGTGCGGAGGGCGGAAACAAGCGTTGCTCTCAAACTCCAGATCGTCGATGTTTCGAAGGATGAACTTGCTTCGGACCTGGCAACCGCAGCCGATCTTCACTCGTCCGGGGCTTATGACCTGCTCGTCCGGCAAACTGTAGGGACGCCGGGCGCGGAGCCTTGGGCCGTCGTGATCGGCGCCTACGTGTTCGACGGCAGTGAGCCTGATGTTCAGGCGCTGGGCAGCTTGGGTCGTCTCGCGCAGGCGGCCGGAGCGCCCTTTCTGGCAGCGGCCAGTCCAGGCCTGGTGGGCTGTCGCACCTCATTGGCCGATACCCCTGATTCCCAGAGTTGGGATCGTGCCGGGGATGAGCTGCCGGACCGCGGATGGCATGCGTTGCGCCGCTCGGCGGAGGCGCGATTTGTGGGTCTCGCTCTGCCCGGGTTCCTCCTCCGGCTGCCCTATGGGAAGGAAACGGAGACGACCGAAGCCTTTGATTTTGAAGAGATCCCAGGTTCGCCGCGGCACGAAGACTACCTGTGGGGGAATCCTGCTTTCGCCTGCGCCCTGCTGCTTGCCGAGTCCTTCAGTGACTACGGGTGGAGCATGCGGCCAGGAGCATATCGCGATATCGATGGACTGCCGCTGCACAGTTACACGCAGGGGGGAGAACTTCGACTGAAACCTTGCGCCGAGATCTTGCTGGCCGAGGACGCAATAGAACAGATCCTCGATTGCGGAGTGATGCCGCTTGCCTCGCTCAAGACGCAGGACAGGGCGCGCCTCGTTCGCTTCCAATCCATTGCTGACCCGCCCCAGGCTCTCGGAGGACGCTGGAATCCGCCCCAGGACAGTTGTTAAGGGGCCGCCGAGGGATCGGACGGAATCCTCCAGGATCGGGCTCTGGTAGCCTGAACCCAAGAGGCCAAGGCCAGGCCAGTTTGCGCTTGACAGCTAAACTTGATCGTGATAATACCGCTTATCACATTTTCAATGCGGGATAAGAGCAAAGAGAGGTGTTAGCCTATGCCAAGCGAAAGCATCCACAAAAAGCTGGGGCGAGTCCGTGCGCCTCGCGTGCACGTGACTTACGACGTGGAGGTCGGTGACGCCATCGAAAAGAAGGAGTTGCCGTTTGTGATGGGTGTGTTCGGGGACTTCACCGGGCAACCGGAGCAGCCCCTGCCGAAACTTCGGGAACGGCGCTTTGTCGAAGTGACTCCGGACAACTTCGATTCGGTCTTGGAGAGCATGAAGCCTCACGTCGCGTTTGCTGTGGAAAATAAGCTGAGCGATGATCCCAATGCCGGGCAGTTAAAGGTTGACTTGCACTTCAAGTCCCTGGACGACTTCGAGCCCGAGCAGGTGGCGCGCCAGGTCAAACCGTTGCGCGAACTCCTGGAACTCCGGACGCGTTTGGGCGACCTGAAAGGAACGCTGCAGACAAACGAAAAGCTGGACGAAGCGTTGCTTGAGGCGGTGAGCCGTACGGAGAAATTGGACAAGCTGAAGTCGGAGCTGGGTGAGAAGGAGGAGTCCAATGGCTGAGTTGGAAAAGGCCGGAGCGGCAGCGGCGGCGACGACTGAAGCGACGGAGGCCAGTCTTCTCGACCAGATCGTGGAGCAGGGCAGATTTGCGGACACCAGCTCGCGTGAGCGTGGCAAGAACCTGATCAAAGAGTTCGTGAGCCAGTTCCTTGAGGGGTCGATGACTCTGGGGCGCGACGCCGATCAGATGATCACGGCGCGCATCGCCCAGATTGACCACTTGATCTCGCTTCAATTGAACGAAGTTCTTCACCATCCCCAGTTCCAGAAGCTCGAGGGCACCTGGCGGGGGCTCAGGTATCTTCTGGACCAGTCAGAAACCAGTTCGAGTCTGAAGATCCGAATCCTCAATGCCTCCAAGAAGGATTTGCTGCGCGACCTGCAGCGGGCGGCGGAGTTTGACCAGAGCGCCATGTTCAAGAAGGTTTACGAAGAAGAGTTTGGCATCTTTGGTGGTGAGCCGTTTGGCGCGCTCATTGGCGACTATGAGTTCACCCGTCATCCTGAAGACATGGAATTGCTGGAGAAAGTCTCGCAAGTCGCCGCAGGCGCGCATGCACCCTTCCTTTCGGCGGCGTCCTCCGAACTGCTGAATCTGCCCAGTTATACGGGTCTCGATCAACCGCGCGACCTCGGCAAGATTTTCGATAGTACCGAGTTTGCCAAATGGAAGTCCTTCCGGCAGAGCGAGGACTCAAAATATGTTTGCCTCACTTGCCCGCGCATCCTGATGCGCCTGCCTTACGGGAAGGACACCAAGCCGGTGGATGGTTTCAACTTCGAGGAGGGCGTGGACGGTACGGATCACTCCAAGTATCTTTGGGGCAACGCCGCCTACGCTTTGGGCGCACGGGTGACACAGGCGTTCTCGAAGTACGGCTGGTGTACGGCCATTCGAGGCGTGGAGGGTGGCGGTCTGGTAGAAGGGCTTCCGGCCCACACTTTCCGAACCGATGAAGGCGACGTGGCGCTGAAGTGCCCCACCGAAATCGCAATCACGGACCGCAGGGAGAAAGAGCTGGCTGATCAAGGTCTTGCGCCCCTGGTACACTGCAAGGGTACCGACAAGGCGGCCTTCTTCAGCATCCAGTCCTGCAACAAGCCCAAGGTGTACGATAAGGACGCGGCCACCGCAAACGCCCGTCTTTCAGCGCAACTGCCCTACATGATGGCGACATGCCGGTTCGCGCACTATCTAAAGTCGATGATGCGCGACAAGATCGGCAGCTTCCAGTCGCGCGATGATGTCTGGCGGTTTTTGAATCAGTGGATCTCGCAGTACGTGACCCAAAATGATAACGCCAGTCAGGACGAAAAGGCCGCGCGGCCATTGAGAGATGCGCGCGTTGATGTCGAGGAGATCAAAGGCAAGCCCGGCTGCTACCGGGCGATCACTTATCTTCGCCCACACTTCCAGTTGGACGAGTTAGGGGTTTCGCTTCGATTGGTGGCGGACTTGCCGGAACCGGCTAAGAAGTAGTTTCAGCATCTCAACAAATTCGGGGTCTTGACGACCCTTCAAAATCAATCTTAAAGGGAGGGAAACGGCATGCCGAGTGATTACTACCTGCTGATCAACGGAGTTACTGGAGAATCTCAAGCGCAGGGGATGACCAACAATATCGAGCTCGATAGCTGGAGTTTTGGCGCCTCCGCCCCCGCCGGCCTCGGCGGCAAAGGATTGTCTGCTGGAAAGGCCTCGTTCTCAGATTTTAGTTGCAGTTTTGCCCTCGATTCTTCCAGCTATCAGATTCTGGCCAATCTGACCAAGGGCACCCACGTTGCCTCGGCGACGTTTACGGGCCGCAAGACCGGCGGCGGCGGAACACCTTACACCTACGTGACGGTTACGCTGACGAATTGCTTCGTATCGGGTTTCAGCACGGGGGGTGGCTCAACTGGCGTTCCTTCGGCCAGCCTGAGCCTTGCTTACGAGAAGATTCAGTACCAGTACTTTACACAGGACACCAGCAGTGGCTCAGTCACTCAGGCCGGACAGGCAACCTACGACATAAAGCAGGTCCAGTCCACGTAGCTTGGTTAACGGCGACCGAGCACCGGGCCGCACGTCTACAAAAAGCCCCGACGAATACCTGTCGTCTCGGGCGACGCTGCGACCTCGCTCTGCTTCTGCCTGAGCAAAGAGGCGAGGACGAGGTTCTCGTTGATCTCGGGGCGACAGGCCGTGGATCGGTGACTACTCTCGGTGGTGTGCGAGAGTAAGAGTGCCAGCCCCAAGAGTGCTCGCTTTCTCCATGAACGCCCAAGAGCTTTTTCGAGCAGGACGATTAGGCGACGCCGTGAAGGCTCTTAGCGCCGAGGTTCGGGATAATCCCTCCGACGCGCGCCGCCGGACGTTTCTCTTCGAACTGTTGAGTTTCGCCGGCGAGTATGAGCGTGCAGACAAACAGCTTGAAGTCCTTGGCCAGGGCGGGCCGGACAGCGAAATCGGTGTTCTCCTGTATCGCAGCGCGCTGTACGCTGAGCGCCAGCGGCAGGACCTGTTCGCCCACGGCGATTATCCCGGGCATGGTGATGCCGCCGAAGCGATTCGTCCGGGATCCTTGAACGGCAAACCATTCGCTTCATTCGCTGACGCCGATCCCAGAATCGGCGATCGGCTTGAGCTCTTCGCCGCCGGCAGCTATCTTCTACTCCCGCTTGAGCACGTGGCTTCCGTGCGCATGGAGGCTCCGAAGCGATTGCGGGATCTGCTTTGGACGCCGGCGGCCGTCACGACGAGTCCGGCGTTCAAAGGCGCGGAGCTGGGTGAAGTGCTGCTTCCGGTCCTCTCACCTTTCTCTTGCCAGCACCCTGACGACAACGTCAGGTTAGGCCGGACTACGGTATGGGGACGGCGCGATGGATCGGAGGACGAGGAGCCCTTTGGCCAGAAAATGTGGCTCGTGGATGGCGAGGAGATCCCCTTTCTCGATTTGCGTATGCTGGAGTTCAACCTTGCTCCGGCGGCAGCCTGAGCAACCATGCCGCTCCCAGACGATCTTCTGAATCCGATCAACGAATCCAGCCCCAGCGGATCCGACCTCCGTTACGATCCCGTTTACGACAAGATCAAAGAAGCGCGCCGGGAAGAAAAAGTGCCGCCTCCTGGCATGACGGAGAAAGACCGCAAGGTCGCTGACAACCCGTTGGTGATCAAGCTGGCGTCCGAAGCCCTGACGAAAGGAAGCAAAGACCTGTGGTTAGCAGCTTGGCTTACGGAAGCATTCCTGAAGCAGAGGGGCTTCGGCGGGCTCAGAGACGGACTGGCTTTGTGCCACGGTCTGGTGGAGAAGTTCTGGGACACTCTCTACCCTGAGCTGGAGGATGGCGATTCGGAGTTGAGGGCGGCGCCGCTGGAGTTTCTGGGAACCCGGCTCGATATTCCCCTTAGAAGCGTTCCGCTGGTAGAGAAGGAGCCTTACGGTTTCACCGACCTTGAGCAAGCGAAGAAGCTCGGGTACGAGACATCGGCCAAGACCGACGACGCCAGGACGGCGCGGGCGCAGGCGATTCAGGCTGGGAAGGTTGTAATTGAGGCTTTCGAGAAGGGCTTTGAGGAAAGCTCCAAGGCCTTCTACGTTAAGACCGAGGGAGATCTCAACCGTTGCCTCGAGACTTTCGCCGCGTTGAAGCTCTCCTGCGAAGCAAAGTTCGGGAATGCTGCGCCTTCATGGGGCACGCTGGAGGCGTCGCTCGATGAAATTCGGGTCGTGGTGCATGGATTTCTCGAGAAGAAGCGTGAGAAGGAACCGGACCCCGTAGAGCCGTCGGCGGCAGCGGCCACCGATGAAACCGGCCCCGTTGCGGCTGGCGAAGCGGCGACGCCTGTCCGGGCGGGAGTGTTGTTCGCGCTCGAGACCTCCTCCGAGCCTGCGGACCGGGTGGATGCGATCCGAAAGGTCGCCGAAGCGGCAGCGTTCCTCCGTCATCGGGAGCCTCGCAGCCCGGCGCCCTATCTTATGCTGCGTGGCTTGCGCTGGGGCGAGTTGCGCGCGGCCGTGGATCAGTCTGATCCCACGCGCCTGGAGGCCCCGCCCATGGAGCTTCGCAGGCACCTCAAGCGCCTCTCGATCGAGCGTAAATGGGAGGAACTGCTCGAGGCCGCCGAGAATGCGATGGCGCTTCCTTGCAGCCGGGCCTGGCTTGACCTGCAACGCTTCGTCATAGAAGCTTGCGAGGCGCTGGGCGACGATTATGCGCCAATCGCCAAAGCCGTTCGATCCGAGTTGAAGGCGCTCGTTTCCGATCTACCTCAACTTCTCGACGCGACGCTCATGGATGATACGCCCATGGCGAATGCGGACACCCGCCGCTGGCTCAAGACGTTGGCCGCGGAGAGCCCCGTACCTGCCGAGTCGGCTGAAACTCCGGGAAGCGCGGCTTCAATGGGAAACGGATGGTCGGCAAAATGGCCGGGCCGGCCCGCGCCTGCATATACCAGCGCCCAGCAAGCCCTCCGCGAAGGTCAGCAGCGTAGAGCCTTCGAAATTCTGCAAACGGATATCGCCCAGCAACGCTGCGGGAGGGAAAGGTTCAGGCGAAAGTTGCTGCTGGTCGAAATGTGTCTTACAGCAGGCAAGCAGGAAATCGCGCAGCCCATTCTCGACGACCTGGCCGCGGCTATCGAGATGCACAAGCTGGATGACTGGGAGGATCCGGCGATGGTGGCCGGCGTGCTCGCCATGCTGCGGAAGTCCAGCAAGAAAGTTCTGGCGGATCAGGGCCAGCAGCAGAAGCTCTTCGAACGAATTTGCCGGCTGGATCCGGCGCAGATCGTAGGCGACGAAAAATAACTATGGCCCGCGGAGATCCTCAAGGCCCGGTTACACTCTCGGTCCTCGATCGACTGATCGACGAAGATCCCAAAAACAGCGCGGAAGCGCCCCGAACACGTGCGCAATCCCTGCGTCAGTTCAAGAGCGCCGTTTGCCGCGACCTCGAGTGGCTGCTGAATTCACGGCGTACCATCGAGCCTGCCACGGGACCGGAAACGGCCAGATCCGTTTATCAGTACGGCTTTATGGACATCTCCTCCAAGAGCGCACTTTCCAGCCAGGATTACAACGATCTGGTGCGTGAGATGGAGGCGGCCATCGCGGTTTTCGAGCCTCGGCTAAAGCGAGTGCGGGTGAGGCTGGAGCCCGGTGGAGAGGGCCGTGAGAGGCTGCGGTTCGTTATTGAGGGTCTGCTGTGCCTCGACCCGGTGCCGGAGCCGGTTGTCTTCGACACCATGCTGGAGCTTGGCAAGAGAGAGTACGAAGTAAGGGGAGACGACGGTGCGAGATGAGCTAAGAGACTATTACGAAGGGGAGCTCACCTTTCTCCGCCAGATGGGGGCCGAGTTTGCCGAAAAGCACCCTAAAATCGCGGGCCGGCTGCTCCTGACCCCTACTGCCTGCGACGATCCTCACGCCGAGAGGATGATCGAAGCCTTCGCCCTGCTCGCGGCCCGCGTCCATCTGCGCATCGATGACGATTTTCCCAGGATCACCGAGTCGCTGCTCAATGTCCTCTATCCTCACTATTTGCGCCCCATACCCTCCATGAGCGTGGCGGAGTTCCACACCGATCCCGATCGGGGAAAGCTGACGAGCAGCCTGCTGATTCCCAAGGGAACGGTGCTTTACACGCGCACTCTGGATCCGGTTCGCTGCCAGTTTCGCACTTGCTATGACGCGACCCTGTGGCCGTTTAAGATCTCGCAAGTCCAGTGGCTGACCCCGGACCGCTTGAGCCCGGTGTTGCGCTCGCCCGATGCTGCGGCAGTTTTGCGCGTGGAGTTGGAGTGCTTTCCTGATGTCAGCTTTGACAAGCTGGAGACGGACAATCTGGTCTTCTATTTGAACGGCGAAGACTCGGTTGTTCATGCCCTCTACGAACTGCTCTGCAACAAGTGCACCCGGATTATGGTGAGGGATCCTATGAATCCCAAGACCCAGCCGAGTGAGCTGTTGGCGCGGAACCTCACCGCCATGGGTTTCGGAGAAGGCGAGGAAGTACTCCCTTACCCGAGGCGCTCATTCATCGCGTATCGGCTGCTGCAGGAGTACTTCGCTTTTCCCCAGAAGTTTTTCTTTCTGAATCTCGGCGGGCTCCGAGCGCTGCAGAAGACCGGACTCAAATCCAAGGCTGAGATCCTGTTTCTGGTTGGGCCCTTTGAGCAAGACGTCCGCCATCATCGCCTGGAAACTGCAGTCGATACCAAGACCCTTCGTTTGGCGTGCACGCCCATCATCAACTTGTTTGCACAGACCGCTCCCGTGCTGGTCGATCAGACGCGTTACGAGTACCCCGTGGTACCTGACGCACGTAAATGGCAGACCACCGAAGTTTATTCTGTAGACGAGGTCTTCAGCACCGACCCCGATACACACAGCACCGTTACCTATCAACCGCTCTATTCTCAGCGTTACGGCGATCAGAACTCCGGCTCGGCCTACTGGTATTCGACCCGGCGCCCTTCCACGCGCAAGGACGACGAAGGCACCGACGTCTTTGTGTCGCTCGTCGACCTCTCTTCGCGGTCACTGCGCCTCGATTACGATGCGGTCACCGTACGCTGTACCTGCACCAATCGCAACCTGGTCAACCGCCTCCCGTTCGGGAGCGAGAGTGGTGACTTCGAAATGACCGGAGCGGCGGCGATCAAACGGATTGTGGCATTGCAGAAGCCCAGCGCGACCTTGCGTCCGCCCCTCGAAGGCAAAATGCTCTGGGCCCTGATCTCACATCTTTCGCTGAACTATCTGTCGCGGGTTGACCAGGGCCGGGATGCGCTGCAGAAGATACTCGCCCTTTATGATTTCACCGGTTCTGCCGAGATCAAAAAGCAGATTGGCGGAATCACGGCGCTGGAGAGCCGGCCGCATTTCGCGCGGGTCGTCTCTGAACATGGCGTCACTTTTGCTCGTGGTATGCGCGTCGAGATGGAATTTGACGAAGAACAATTCAGCGGGCGCGGGCTGTACCTGTTTGCCAGCGTGCTGGAGAAGTTCTTCGGCTTGCACGTCTCGATGAACAGTTTCAGTCAACTGGTGGCTCGAAGCCGCCAGCGAAAGGAGCCTCTGGCGGAGTGGCCTCCGAGAGCAGGACAGTCCATCCTGATGTAAACGCGGCCATCATAGGAGCGAAGTTGCTCCAAGAGCCGTACCGCTTCGACTTTTTTCAGGCGGTCCGGCTGCTGGAGAGATTCTTCCCCGAGCGCAGGCCCGTGGGAAAGTTTGAAAAGCCGGCGAGCGAGGTTGTGCGCTTTGGTGCCCACGCTTCACTGGCGTTTCCGCCCAGCCAGATTCAAAGCATGGAATGGGACACGGGTGGGCCGGCACGCATGACGGTGAACTTTATGGGCCTGACAGGTCCCGAAGGCGTGCTGCCCCTGCCGTACACGGCCCTGATGGTTGAGAGGCTGCGAGCCTCTGATCTGTCGCCGCGCGACTTTCTGGACATCTTCAATCATCGTGTCGTCTCCCTTTTCTATCAGGCCTGGAGGAAATACCGGTTTGACGTCGCTTATGAGCGCGGAGAACGCAACCGTTTCGCCCGCCAACTCTTGAGTCTGGTTGGGCTGGGCACGGAAGGTCTCGGGGGCCGCCAGGCGATCTCCGATGACTCCGCCGTCTACTATGCCGGGTTGCTCGCGCAGCGTCCACGTTCGGCGCAGGCTCTGCGCCAGATTCTGGCGGACTACTTCGAAGTTCCCGTCGAGATCGAGCAGTTCGCAGGGGGCTGGTATTCTCTGGACCCGGAGAACCAGTGTTGCTTTACAGGAAGCGCGAGCGATAGCGAGAGGCTGGGATTCGGCGCAGTTGTGGGCGACGCGATCTGGGACCAGCAATCCCGGGTACGGATTGTCCTCGGGCCGCTCGGTCTGCGGGAATACTCGAGCTTCCTGCCCGACGGCCAGTGCTGGGAACCCTTGCGATCCTGGTTGCGATTCTTTTCCAATGACGAGTTCGACTTTGAGGTCAAGTTGATTCTGAAACGCGAGAGTGTGCCAAGGTGCGAACTGGGAGTCGAGGGGGCGACCGGCCCCCGGCTGGGTTGGGTCTCGTGGGTTACATCCGTGCCGCTCGAGGATGATCCAGGCGACGCTGTTCTTGCCCTGGAGGCGGCGTTTGGGGAGCGGGTATGAATCTAAGGTCCCTTATCGACAAGCTCAACAATCCCACTCGGGCCGCGCTCGAGGCTTCAGCGCAGCTCTGCCGCTCGCGCTCTCACTACAACGTTGAAATTGAGCATTATCTCGTGAGCCTGCTCGACGCCACCGGCGACGACGCCGCGATGATCTTCAAGTATTTCGAGGTCGATGGCGCGCGGCTCTCGAAGGAGCTGACGGAGGCTCTCGATCGCATGAAGCGAGGCAGCACGCGGACTCCGGCGCTGGCCCCGACACTCGTCAAGATGCTGACTGAGGCTTGGCTGCTGGGCTCGATCGACTATGGAGCCAGCCGAATTCGAACCGGATTCACCATCATGGCCTTGGCATCGAACGACGAGCTGGCGCGTCTCGTGCGCGAGACCAGCCGCGAGTTCCAGAAGGTTCAAGCCGAGGCGTTGCGAAAGGATTTCCTGCTGATTCTTTCTGGCTCCGGTGAGGAGGACCTGGCGGAAGCGGTGTCGGAGGCGGGCGCGCCAGGGGAGACCCCGGCCGCGCCGAAGCCGGGCGGTAAGACGCCCAACCTTGACCAATTCACTGTGAACCTCACGGAGAGGGCCAAGTCCGGGAAGATCGACCCGGTGCTGGGCCGTGATTTTGAGATCCGCCAGATCGTCGATATCCTTATGCGCCGCCGCCAGAACAATCCGATCCTGACCGGCGAGGCGGGGGTCGGCAAGACCGCCGTGGTGGAGGGATTTGCCCTGCGCGTTGCCAACGGTGATGTGCCGCCGGCGCTGCGCAACGTGACGGTGCGAACTCTGGACCTGGCGCTGCTGCAGGCCGGTGCCGGCATCAAAGGCGAATTCGAAAACCGGCTGAAAGGCTTGATCGAAGAGGTCAAATCGTCACCCACGCCTATCATCCTGTTCATCGACGAGGCCCACACGATGATCGGCGCCGGCGGGCAGGCCGGGCAGGGCGATGCCGCCAACCTCCTGAAGCCTGCTCTGGCGCGCGGCGAGCTACGGACGATCGCTGCGACCACCTGGTCGGAGTACAAGAAGTACTTCGAAAAGGATCCGGCGCTGGCGCGGCGCTTTCAGGTGGTGAAAGTCGAAGAGCCGATCGAGACCCAGTGCATGACCATGCTGCGCGGTATCGTGCCCTCTCTGGAGAAGCATCACAAGGTTCGCATTCTGGATGAGGGCCTGACGGCGGCTGTTCGGCTTTCGCACCGCTATCTGGCCGGCCGGCAGCTTCCCGACAAGGCCGTCAGCGTCCTGGACACAGCCTGCGCCCGCCTGGCACTCGGCCAGAATGCAACCCCGCCCGCCATCGAAGACTGCGTGCGCCAGCTTGACGACCTCGCCGTCCAGCAGCGTATCCTCGAACGCGAAAGCGCAGTCGGCGCGGACCATCGCGATAGGCTCGCTGAAATCGCGGCCCTCAAGGTCGAGACCGAATTGAGCCTCGCTGGCTTGCGGTCCCGTTTCGAGCGTGAGAGTGGGCTGGTGACGCGGATTCGCGATCTGCGCTCGCAACTTGAGGGCGTCATGACGCCAGCCGCGGGGTCTGCCTCAAGTGGCGGCGGATCAGCGACCCCAGCCGCGACAGCGTCATCAGATCCGGTTCCTGCCGGCGACGGAGCTGCCGCTGGCGCCGCTACCGCAGCCGCGGCCGCAGAGGTTCGCAAGTCCGATCCTGCTGCTCTGCGCGCCGAGCTTGTCAAGACCGAAGCCGAGCTGACCGCCTTGCAGGGTGAGACTCCGATGATCCGCGTCTCGGTAGACGCGCAAATCGCGGGCGAGGTCATCTCTGCGTGGACCGGGATTCCAGTCGGCAAGATGATGAAGAACGAGATCTCGACCGTTCTTTCTCTGCCCTCGCTGCTCGGCCAGCGAGTTATCGGGCAGATGCATGCTCTCGAGATCATCAGCCAGAGAATCTCCACCTCGCGCGCCCGGCTCGATGACCCGAACAAGCCGATCGGCGTCTTCATGCTGGTCGGGCCTAGCGGCGTCGGCAAGACCGAGACCGCGCTCGCGCTCTCCGATCTTCTTTACGGTGGCGAGCGCAACCTGATCACCATCAACATGTCGGAGTTTCAGGAGGCGCATACCGTTTCCACTCTTAAGGGATCACCGCCGGGATATGTGGGGTACGGTGAAGGCGGAGTGCTTACCGAGGCCGTCCGGCGCCGGCCTTATTCCGTGGTGCTGCTGGATGAGGTGGAGAAGGCGCATCCCGACGTGCTGGAACTTTTCTACCAGGTGTTCGACAAGGGCATGATGGAGGATGGCGAAGGTCGCGAGATCGACTTCAAGAACAACATCATTATTCTGACCACGAACGCCGGTACCGACACGATGATGAAGCTCTGTGCGGACCCCGAAACCATGCCGGGACCGGAGGGCCTGGTGAAGGCGTTGAAGCCGGAGCTGAACAAAATCTTCAAGCCGGCGTTTCTGGGACGCATGGTAATCATTCCCTTCTATCCGGTCAGGGACGAGGCCTTGAAACAGATCATCACCCTCAAGTTGGGCAAGATCAAGCGGCGACTCTTCGAGAATCACAAGATCGAAATGGCGTACGATAACGCGCTGGTCGACGAAGTGGCCAAGCGCTGCACCGAAGTGGAAAGCGGCGCGCGCAACGTAGACAACATCCTGACGAACACGCTGCTGCCCGAGGTGTCGCGTCAGTTGCTGACCCGGATGGCTGAAGCCGAGCCCATGGAGCGAATCCAGGTGAGTATTGGCGAAGACGGAGCATTTCTCTACTCTTGACGCAACCCTGGCATTGAACAGCGATGGAGATTTGAGGTCGTGTCTCCGTCTGATGTACGGGCGGTTCTCGTGGCCGCCCCTTGGCGTGAGCAGGCGTATGTTCGTATGACGCGAACTCTGGTTGTCAGAGAAGGCCCAAGGAAGGACAGCAATCGTGGGTGACTCCTCGGACTCTTACACTCAGGCGAACAGGCTGCTCTCGATCAGCACGCCTCTCGGCGAGGACGTGCTGCTGCTCCAGGGCCTGACCGGACGCGAAGGGATTTCGCGTCTTTTCAATTTTCAGCTGGAGTTGCTGGCCTACAACAACGACGCCATTTCCTTTAATGACCTTGTCGGGCAGAACGTGACCATAACGATCCAGCTCCCCGACGGCACGCCGCGCTACATCAATGGTTACGTGAGCCGGTTCGCGCAGGGTGCCACCGACGATCGGTTTTTCACTCACTACACCGCAGAAATTGTCCCCTGGCTGTGGTTCCTTACCCGCCACGCCGATTGCCAGATCTTCCAGAACATGGCGCCGGCCGACATTATCAGCCAGGTTTTTAACAATTTCAGCTTTATCAGCTTTCGCTTGGGGAGTATGACGGGTACCTATCCGCAGCTCGAATACTGCGTGCAGTATCGTGAAACGGCATTCAATTTTGTGTCGCGGTTGATGGAGGAGTATGGAATTTTCTACTATTTCGATCACAGCACGCAGGGGCAACACACGCTCGTCATGACGGATACCGTCAACGGTTTGCCCGTTTGCCCCCGCTCCCCCGTCGGCTACAACGCGCTGACCGAGGCCATGGACGACACGGACGCAGTCATGTCCTGGCATGTCGAGGAGGAGTTGGAGACGGGCAAATGCACGGTGACGGATTACAACTTCACGACGCCAAGCACCAGTCTCCTGGCGCAAGAGAAGACTGTTACCAGTGTCTCACCCAATTCCGGCCTTGAAATCTTCGATTATCCCGGTATTCACACGACGCTCGATGAGGGGCAGAACGTCGCGACGCTCCGCATGCAGGAAGAGGAAGCGCGATTAATGTTGGTGAACGGTTCCGGCACATGCCGCGGATTCATGAGCGGGTACACCTTCACCTTGCAGAATCACTACCGCTCCGATCAGAACAGCACCTATCTTTTAACCGAGGTTCAGCACGTGGCCTCCGCCGGGGCTACTTACACCGCCGACAGCGAAGCTACAGAGCACTATTCCAATCAATTCACTTGCGTCCCCACCTCAGTTACCTACCGGCCCGCGCGGCTCACACCCAAGCCGTTCGTTCAGGGTCCACAACCGGCGCTGGTGGTCGGGAAATCGGGCGAGGAGATTTGGACCGATAACTACGGCCGCGTCAAGGTGCAGTTCTACTGGGACCGCAAAGGGAAGCAGGATGAGAACAGCTCCTGCTGGATCCGTGTTTCGCATCCCTGGGCAGGACAAGGCTGGGGCGCGATCGCCCTGCCGCGCATCGGCCAGGAGGTGATCGTCGACTTTCTGGAAGGGGACCCGGACCGGCCGATCATCATGGGACGCGTGTACAACGCCCTTCAGACGGTGCCTTACGCGCTTCCCGATAACCAAACGCGTAGCACAGTGCAATCGCGAAGTTCGAAAGGCGGCGGCACGGCCAATTACAACGAGCTCCGCTTCGAGGACCTCAAAGGCAGCGAGCAGATCTTTATCAACGCCGAGATGGACATGGACCATCGCGTGGAGCACGACTCGCGTGAATACATTGGCAACAATCGGCACTTGATTGTCAACGCGAGCCAATTCGAGATGGTGAACACCGACAAGCATCTTCACGTCAAGGGTAAGCAAAACGAAAAGATCGAGAGTGACAAGTCGCTGCAGGTGGGTGGAAATTGCATGGAGGCGATCACCGGGAATCACTCGGTCAACATCTCGGGCGACCGGAAAGAGTCCGTCACCGGCAACGATTCGCGAAGCGTGACCGGCGACGTCAAAGAGAGCGTCACCGGCAACGTGTCGCTGAGTGTCACGGGAGCCCAGAACGAGTCCATCACTTCAAACGTTTCGCGCTCGGTCACGGGGAGCGTCAATGAGTCGGTGGCTCAAAGCGTTTCCCAGCAAGTGGGCATGAACTACAATCAGCAGGCCGGCCAGAACACGAATCTGACGGCCGGTATGACGATCAATCTCATGGGCGGCATGAGCGTCAATATCACAGGGGGTTCGGAGGGAGTATCGATCGTGGGCCCGGGTGGTTTCATCTCAATTACAGACGCCGGAATCGCGATCATGGGGACCATGGTTCTTATCAATAGTGGCGGGGCTCCGACTCCGGCGGACCCGGCCGTAACTCAGAGTCCTTCGAGCCCGAGTTCACCTGACAGCCCTGACGCGCCGACGGCACCGACCGATCCCGACACGGCCGACGATGGCAGTAAGGGCACGAAGTTGAACTGAAGAAAGGAGTCTGCAGTGAGTGATTAGTGGATGGTGGTTAGTGGCTAGTGCGAGGAAGATGACTCCTGGCGCTGCCCCGCCGACTGCTAACCACTAGCCACTGAGAACTAGCCACTGCTCTTTCCGATGCCTCCGGCAGCTCGACTCACCGACATGCACGTTTGCCCCATGGTCACGGGCATTGTGCCCCATGTGGGTGGGCCCATCGATGCGCCCGGCGAACCCACGGTGCTGATCGAATTCCTGCCCGCGGCGCGCATGACGGACATGCTCGTCTGTGTGGGCCCGCCGGACATGATCATGATGGGCTCGCCCACGGTGCTGATTGGCTTCTTGATGGCCGCCCGGCTCGGTGATCCGACGGTTCATGGCGGCGTGATTGTGCTCGGCGCGCCCACGGTCGAGATCGGTGAGGCTGGCATGGGCTCGCCCTCGATGGTGATGGTAACCCCGCCTCCCGGCGGAGGCGGCGGGGGTGGTGGAGGCGGCGCGAGCCCCGGGACCGGTCCGGCGGAGACCGGCGGATCGGACATTACGGCCGGTTCCGGCAGTCCAGTGAGCTTCTCCGAGCAGTTGGTGGTGGCTGGCAGCAAGGCGATGCAGATGCTGGCGCAGGCCATGCAGTCTGCGCCGGCACAGGCCCTGTCGCAGGCGTCGCAGGGCGCAACGCCGTTCATCGAACCGTGCCCCGGCTGAGAGGGCCTTAGTGAAGCGGCAGGTCCTGCCACTTAGAGAGTTCGCGAGACCACGCGTTCTCGATTCTGTTCTTGCGGTGCTGTAGTGCGATGCGACTGGTTCTCGAAATTCGCAAGGGATCAAGGGCCGGCCAGAGAATTGTGGTTGAACCGGACCAGACTGCGCGAGTGGGCCGCAGAAGCGACGCGGAGTTCGCGTTCCCGGGCGACGCGGGCATCTCCGGCCTGCACTTTGCGATCGATTGCACTGGCGGGGCCTGGCACATTCAAGACCTGAAAAGCACGAACGGCACCTGGCTCAATGGCAAGCGAGTGAGTGACGCTGTGCTCCACGAAGGTGACGAGATCAAGGCCGGCGAAGCGAGATTCGCGGTGCACATCGACCGCGATGAACAGCGCCTGGGTGCGGGTCAGCGAGTCCCTGACCGGCCACCTGCAGGACCCGTCGCTGCCGCTGCCTTGCCTCCCGCGACGCAAGTCGGCGTCGCAGCACCCGTCACCGCTCCGTCGACCCCAGCCGAACGCGACAGCGGCAAGCCGCCGGCCGAACTGAGCCCGCAAGATCGCCTGCTCGGGATGCTTCGCAAGGATTTCCAGCCGCTCTACGCCATCCTCGACGCCGCCCGCTCGCCTGATATCTACAAGTTCCTGGTTGAGGCTCGCGACGACGTGCGAAAGTCGCAGAGAGAAGCCCAACGGGCCGAACCCGCCTTCCAGCCGCCAGGCAAAGGGACGCTGGACGCCGGGGCGGAATACGAGTCGCTCTACGAAGGACGGCCCAAGGCCGAGCTCGTCCACTTCGCACCGTACCTGGTGCGCTTGCTGCCGGAATCGAAGCTCCTGGAGGCGCTGGTGAGCAGAGGCTGGGGCAAGAGTTGGGGCGTCTACCTCACATCGAGCGCGCCCTTCCGGGAAGTTCGCAGGCACCTGCGCCAGTTTCTGATGGTGAAGCTGCCGGATGGCAAGCAAGTCTATTTTCGCTTCTACGACCCGCGCGTGCTGCGGGTCTATCTGCCCACGTGCACGCGCGAAGAGGGCAACGAATTCTTCGGCCCTGTGAAGTACCATCTAACCGAAGATGAGAAACCGGAAACCCTGTTGAGGTTTTCGAACACCGCGGCAGGCGTCGGGCGGAGAAAGTTCAGCCTCGCGCCTCAGGCGGCGTCGCCTTGAGAACATTCGAAACTCGAAAAGCGAAACTTGAAACTCTGCGTCCGGTGCAAGGTTGCGTTGTCGATTTTCGAATTTCCAGTTTCGATTTTCGAATTTCGTTTTTCGAGTCTTGTCTTTCTCCTTGTGTGGGGACCGCTGTACCTCGTAATTGCAGGTGGTGACGCATGACAGTGTCCCTGGAGGTTGTGAGAGGACCCTCGGCCGGTTCCAAGGTCGAGCTTCCCGCCGGTGATTCTGTGCAGGTGGGCAGGACAACGCGCGCCCAGGTGGTGTTCCCTGGCGACCAGCACATGTCGGGCCTTCATTTCGCCCTCGACCGGCACGCTGGAGGACTCGCGGTCCGCGACCTGAACAGCCGGAACGGTACTTTCGTCAATGACCAGCGCGTGGACTACGTCCTCGTGACGGACGGCGACCGTATCAAAGCCGGGCTCACTGAGTTGATGGTCCACATCTTGAGTACGCCGCCTCAGGCGCCCGCGCCGCCCGCCGTCGCGCCTTCGCAGCCCGAAGGGGTCTCACGATCCGTGACGATGGTCAATCCGCCCGATCCCGCGGGGACACTGCTCGCCCCACAGATGGAAGCGGCCCCCGCACCGGCGCCGCCGACGCCGTCGGCATCCGCATTGCCGTCGGCCGCGCCCGGAGTTGCCGAAGTCGCGCCCGGTATCGCCAAGGCAGTGCCCGAATCTTCATTGGCTGCAGAACCGTCGGGAGCTGCGGGTCCCTCCCAGGGCGAAGATTCCGAGACGGTCGATCTGCCCCGATCCAGCCGGGACATGACCAAGCCGCTGCCGATGATTCAGAACGTGGCCCAGTCCACGCTCATCGATGCGCCGTGGCTGCCACCGCTTACTCCCGAGACTGCGCGGCTGCTGGAGTTGCTGCGCGAACGCTTTCAGCCGCTCTATGCTATCCTCGACGCGTCGCTCGACCCGACAGTTCTCGCCCTGCTGTTCCAGTCCGATCAGGAGTATGCGCCGCTTCATGGGGGTGTCGAAGGGCAGAAGTTGGCGGTGGGCCCGTACCTCGTGCGTCTCCCCGCAGATTCTTCCCTGTTCGAAGCGGTGGTTCGGGCAAGCTGGGGCAAGGGTTGGGGCGTCTTCCTTTCGAGCGACAGCCCGCTTGCCGATGTTCTCGCGCATCTGCGGCAGTTTCTTACCATGAGGCTGCCCCAGGGAAAGCAGGTCTACTTCCGGTTCTACGATCCCGGAGTGCTGCGGGTGTATTTACCCTCGTGCACGCCGGAGGAATGCGGCCATTTCTTTGGGCCCGTCAGCTCCTTCGCAATTGAGGACGAGAAACCGGAATCACTGCTGGAGTTTGTCCGGGGAGAGACGGGGATGAAATCGAGCATCGTTCAACTGGCATCGTCCGAAAGCCAGGCGGGAGAGGTTCCGCCTGCTTCGCCGCTGGAAAAACCCAACCGCGAGCGGTTCGACGGTGATTGAGCCATGCTGACAATTCGTCGAGAACAGGTAACACTATTTACGAACGTGGGGCTGAAGAAGTTTGAGGACCGCATGGTGGTGCATTTGAACAAGTTCTTTCCCTCCCAGTGCAGAGCCGCGGGCGAGACGCAACTCCGCGAGACCATTCAGTACGGTGTCAAAGGTGCCGCCAAACACGGAATTACTGCCGAACGTGACGTATGTAAGTACATTGATCTTGTGCTGGTGTATGGTCGAGATTTCGACCGGGACCCGAACCTGCCGTGGGCCCGGCGGATATTGGAAGACCAAACGTCTCAGGACCCCAGCGTTACCGTTGAGCGTCTCTTCGATGAAGCCAAGAAAAACTCCGGCAATCGAGCGTGATGGATGTCGAACGGGTCATCGAGTCCCGATGGCGGGCCTCAAGACGCGGGCCCTGGATTGAGCGGCGGAGTCCCTGGGCCGAGTAACTCGCCGGACGCTGGTATGTCCGCCGCGCAGAATGACGCTAACACCTGTTTCGGCCTGGGCCCGGTAGCCGGCGCGGTACCCGTGCCCTGTCCACCTCCCGTGACAGTGGTCATCACCCTTTCGGCTAATGTGGCGTGTCCGGGTCATCCCTTGCAAATCACTGCAAACGGGTCGCCTGGCGGCGGCACCTACCAGTGGACAGTCTCAGGTGGCGGCGCCCAACTCGTTGACGGAAGCGGCAATCCAGTAACGACTGGCGACACGGTGTTCCTACGAAGCTTCCAGCCGGATAACACCACCGCAAACATTCCCGCTCAAACTGCCCAGGTCAGTGTGACGTACACCCACCCTCAGGGAACTGCGACAGATAGTAAGAACGTTCCAATTCACAAGATCGATTTCGTGGTCACCAACGACGCGATAACGGCGGGCGTAATCGGGCCTCAGGAATCCGCCGCTGGTGTTACAATCGGCCCTAGCACCGGAAATCGCGAGATCGTGACTGACCCCAACGTTGAGATTCAACTGGATGCGTCCTGCCCGCGTAAAGCCGCTTGTGCCGGCAATCACCGTGTGGGCTGGCTGCAAACTATGCAAAGTTCCGATCTGAGGATTCGCTATCGTGACAGCCTCCTGACGTGGGGGCTCGTGCCGGCGGCCCCCATTCGCGACGCCTTCGCTACCGCGACCTTTCCCTTCTATTCGACCGTGACCGCATTTACAGCCGACCGCAACAAGCAAACTGCGCACCACGAGGACAGCCCGAATCTACCCGCTGGTTGGACCGATCCTCGCCCCGCCGCTCCTGCTCCCTCTCCTGCTGCTCCGGCCAACGGGCAGCTTCGACTGATGTTCTTCAACGACACCTTTACCGCGTGGCTGGTGGTGCAGAACGTCGAATGGAGCACGCAGGACATGAATAATTCGTTCGCATTTCTCCGGAATTTTGACTGGTCCGCGCATTTGGACATCACGGCCGACACGACCAAGGCCTTGGGCAGCCGTTGTGCGCCCACGTCCGCCAACGTTGTTGCTCCAGCAAACCCTGCGGTAGGAAAGGGTGGGAAGAGTCCGATTTTGACAGCTCCCATCGCCAATACCGCGTTTACTCTTACCACGGCGGCTGCCGCGCCGCCTGTTTGAGGAATCCCATGCTTGCGTTTCTGGCCTTGGCAATATTAGGAGGAAACTTCATGGTACCTACAGTTGCTCTAAACGGCAGGGCCGACCAAATCTATCGAGTGGGGCCTGAAGACCTGGTAGCTGCAACCCGCACGATCGTCGCCGGCCCGGTGTCCGGCTATGCCAAGGACGTCCTGAAGTATTCACAGCCTGGCCCGGACGGGTTCCCTTTGGAGTGGATTGCCAGCGGCAGGATTGATCAGCCGAAATTGGTCAAAGGAGATGCCGTCTCTGGGCCAATTCCGTTTTCACGGACTGAGCGCTCCTTTTTCCTCCCTGTTGATCCGGAAGCGCTGGTTTGGGAGCGCGATTTCGGCGATTTATCCCCGACCGGCCAGGTCGTTTTGTTCCTAAGCGACGGGGATCCACAGCAAGCCCCTAAGGCTCTTCCCAGCGGCCGCGGGGAACAAGATCTTATCGAACTGGTTAAGGGAATCGTCGAGATCCAGGCAATCCGTGATCCGGTGCAGCAACGCCAGGCGTGGCTCGGTTCTTTAACCGGCGCCCACTCTGATGAAGTGCGCCGCGTGGCGTTGCGTTCACTGGTACATGTCGGCACCAGCTGGAGCCAAATGGCACCGCCGCTAAAGGTCTTGCTTTCAGAGCCCGGCTTTAGCAACAACATTAAGGCCTTTGCTTTTGGATTTGTGGCTTTCTATGTGACGGAAGGAAAATGGCTAAAGGAAAATAGCGCTGCGACCGATCTTCTTTGCCAAGCATTTTCCAGCCAAAGACAATCGAGTTTGGAGATTCAGTATCTCCAGAGTTTCAAACTTATTCTGCGCTACACTGCCGAGGAGCCTCTCATCGAATCCCGCCAGCCTTTACGAAGAAGTATAATGAAAAGTTTGGAGCTACGGGCATCACTTGGTGTCGAAGACCCAACGCTCGGGGAAGAGTACAAGCGGATTCGCGTCCAATATGGAAATCGGTGAACTTCAGTCGAGTGGCAGCCGGTTGCAGCGGGCGGAGTCGAGCCTCCTGGCCGCACAGAGTCTCCAGTTTGAGCTCGACTATGGACAGAAGTTAGTGGGCGAAGGCCGATCGCCGGACGCAGAGCGACACGCAGCGACTCGCGCGCTATGAAACCTTCCTGGACCGCCAATTCGAACGTCTCGGTGAAGCGGTTCAACGAATGGCGCCGAGTCAAGTCCCAAATGTGGCCGTAAGTGAGTTGTTATTTTGGTTAATACTCATGCTTGCCACGAAAAAATTACGAAAATTACGAAACGAAACCGTCAGATTATTGAAACAAAAGCACTTACTTTCTTGGACCCAGCACGCCGTCCACCGGTGCCCCTGGAAACCTGAATACCCTCACATCTCCATCGGTCAGAACCCCTTTAGCCTAGGCGACGCCGTGGCTCTTCAGAAGTTCTTCCAGGCGATCTTTCAGCGGATCGCGCATCGCCCGCACGCCTTCCACGTCGATCAATTCCTCGAAAGTGTCGCGTCCCGCAATCTCGGTCGCCTGAATGATGACGTCGTCGGGCGGGCGAACGGCGGGGACGAGAGAAGCGACCGTAATGATCGGGAGTTCGCCGAACTCCGGCAGCCGGCCGGATGTGATGGTAAACTTTAGGTCCTCAAGAACCTGTCCCGCTGCAGGCTGCTTCGACAGCACCAACTGAAGCAGGCAGTAGTGCAGTACGAAACGGGAGGTCTCGGTGTCCGTGCGGTGCTTATCAAGCAGCAGTTGTCGCAAGCGCGCCGGAGCGAAATCGGCGTAACTGAGTACCCACTTAAAAGGCGATGTGATCGAGACTGCTTTCGAATGTCCGTTGATGGTTGCCTGATAGCTGTACTCCACTGGGGAAAGCTCCAGTGCCGAGCCGCTCACCTCGAAGGGCGTGCGCAGTTCCTTGAGCAACCCGAAGGGCCTGGAGGCGGCTGCGCTGCCATAAATGTTCTCAAGCTCTTGAAACGTCTTGACTGCGTCCTTGGAGACCTCCTTGGCGCCACCTTGAACGTAGTGACCCAGCAAGGCTACCGGCCGCATCACGGGCGCCAGCGCCGAGAGGTACGTGTGCATCTGCCCGCGCAGCAGATCGGCGACGGCGCGCGTGAGCTTGCGGAGCACCAGCAGATTCTCGGTGGTGTAGCGTTGATCCATTGGCTGAACCTCCATTCTAAGCTTCTAGCCTCGTGCGTTCGTGCGTCTCCCAGTGCGTGACATATTCTCATGTCAGCTTGCAGGGCCAAAGAGCCACGACTCGGACGTCGCGGAGGATAAGGGGCGGAACGCTCCATACGGGACGCGCCAGTATAACCCAAGGCGCGTCAGCATACTAGCTTCCGTGGCCGAAGGGGCCGAAGACAGTGGGTCAGTTTGCCGTAGCGGCGGCTTTATGCCGCCATCGAATTGGCGGTAAGCCCGCCGCTACGTCAAACTGGCTCGCCGGCGAGATACAAAAATGCTTGCCTGGGTCGCGTTTTCTGCTATCCTACGCGAGCGAACAGCGCGGAAGGTCGCCCTAACGAGTCAAGTGTAGAGGTATGAGTTTGTGAACTCCTCCCCTGAATTAAGTGAGACGCCGAGGGTAACCCCGGCTCGCGCCGATGACTCACCTGCTTCCGTCGTCGCTTGCACGGATATTGGAAGAAAACGCCAGAACAACGAGGACAGCTTCCTGATCTTCGATCTGGGCGGCCGCGTCATGCATCCGGAACAGGTCGAGGTCGACTGCCAACTGGAGCCTCCGGGATTGCTTGTGGCCGTGGCCGATGGGATGGGCGGCCATCAGTCGGGTCAGGTTGCGAGCCAGATCTGCATCGAAACCGTCACCGCCGAGTTCCTTCACAGCCTGACGGAGCCCGCAGCGGATGCAGAGATGAACTGGACCCACGTCTTGACCGGGGCCGTGGAAAGGGCCAATCAACAGGTTTTGCTGGTCGCTCGCGACAACCCTGAGCATCACGGAATGGGCACCACCCTGACGGCGGCCTTGATTACCGCAGACCAGGTGCACGTAGCGCAGGTCGGCGACTCACGAGCCTATCTGCTGCGGCATGGCGATCTTCGCCAGCTAACCCGCGATCAGACGATCGGCAATTCTCTTCTGCAAATGCACCAGGATTTGAAGGCGGACAGCCGCATTGCTGAGATGCTGGTGCAGGCAGTAGGAGCCGTTGAGAAGCTGGATGTTGAACTGACATCGGCTGGGCTCGAACCGGGTGACTGCGTACTGATCTGCTGCGACGGGCTATACAAGGTCGTAGACCCGACGGTCATCGCCGAAGTGCTCGGGTCTGTTGAGCCCCTGGCGAGCCGGGGAAGGGAGTTGATCGCCCGGGCCAACTCGGCGGGCGGGCCGGATAACATAACCGTAGTGCTCGCGGAATTGCGCAAGAAAGCCGCGTAACTGCGTTCTTAAAAGTTGGTTCGATACTCGAATGGCTGCAGTCGATACCCTACGGTTCGGCAAGTACGAGATCCTGGAGGAGTTGGGCCGGGGCGGCATGGGTGTGGTGTACAAGGCTCGCGACCCCATTATCGGCCGCCTCGTGGCTCTCAAGACCCTGACTGCCGGCTTGGCGGCGGACCCGGACATGCTGAGGCGCTTTTACCGCGAGGCGCAAGCGGCGGGCCGATTGCAGCACCCCAACATCATCACAATCTACGACATGGGCGATGCGGAAGGCAGGCCGTACATCGCCATGTCGTTCCTCGAAGGCGAGAGCCTTGAGAAGATCATCGCCCGCCGCGCGCCGATGACTTTGGCCCAGAAGCTCGGCATTCTCCTTCAGTTTTGCCGCGGGCTGGACTTCGCGCACAAGCACGATGTTGTCCATCGCGATGTGAAGCCCGGAAACATCTTTGTGAAGAACGACGGCACCGTGACTGTGCTGGACTTCGGTATCGTTCACATCGCGGCGACCACCATGACTCAGTCCGGGATGATCATCGGAACGCCTCAGTACATGTCGCCGGAGCAGATCAGCGGGCAGCACATCGATCATCGTTCGGATATCTTCTCGGTGGGAACGGTCGCCTATGAGTTGCTAAGCTACACCAGGCCGTTTGACGGTCCCAACCTGCCCTCCGTTGTTTTCAAGATCAAATTCGAAAAGCCCCCGGTCCTGAGTGAACTCGTTCCGGGCATTCCACCGGCGGTGGAGCAGGCCGTCATGCGCTGTCTGGAGCAGCGTCCCGAAGACCGCTTCCAGTCGCTCGAAGATCTGGTGCTGGAGCTGGAACCGCTCGAACAGTCATTGAAGCGCCAGATGATCGGCGACCTGGTTATGCAGGGCCAAGCCCTCTATCAGAAGGGTGAGTATTCCAAAGCCAAGGAAGTTCTGCGGGACGTTTTGATCCTGGATAGCACTCACGGAATTGCCAAGGATCTGATGGCCCGAATCAATAGTGAGTTGCGGCGCCTGGAAGTTGCGTCGAAGGTTGAACGCCTGGTCGAGGAAGGGAACGTCCTTTTGAATCAGGGCAAGCCTACCGAGGCCAAACGAGCGCTTGAAGAGGCCCACAAGCTTGACTCCCAGCACCCTCAGGCCAAGACGCTGCTGGACGAGGCGCACAGGAGAATCGAGCGCGACAGGATCGTGCGCACCAGTATTTCAGCCCTGCAGGCGGCTTTGAACACGGGCAATCTCACCATGGCCGAGGCGGAGCTGACCAAGATTCGCGAGCTCGATGCCGATAATCCCGAAGTCCGGAACTTCCAGGAGCGCATCCGGCAGGCTCGCGCGCACGAGCGCCGGCTTCGGATCCAACAAGCCCTTCTTTTCCCGCGCCACCTGCTGATCCAGGAACGGTACGCCGAATTGCTGGAGCAGTTGGAGGAACTCAGCAAGGAGTTTCCCGACGAGCCGGAAATCAACGACCTGCTGGCCACGGGGCGCCAGAAGTTCCAGGAGCAGACGAGACGGAAGGAGACCGAGGAGCAGCTCCAGGCCGTCAAGCGGCTGATTGCGAAACAGCAGTTTGAGCAGGCCGCCGAAATGCTCAACCGGCTTCGGGCCGAGCCGGAACGAACGCGCGAGGTCGCCGATCTCTACGAATCGGTCCAGCGCCAGCTTGAGGCAGCCAAAAGCGAGCAACAACTGGAGCGCGAGTTGGCGGCGATCCAGGAGTTGATCCGCGCGGAGAAGTACGATTCCGCCGTCAAGCGCGCGTCGGCGCTGCAGGTCCAGCATCCCGATAGTGCCGAGGTCCGGCAGGTTCTCGAATTCGCGCAGGGCTTCAAACAGACGGTTGAACAGCAGAAGGAGGTGGCGGCGCTCTGCAGGGCGATTCAGACGCTGCTCGATTCCGGCAAGCACGCCGATGCCATCCGCGAGGCTGGTGCGGCGTTGTCCCGCTTCCCGGATAATCCGGCGCTTGCGAACCTGCTCAATGCGACGCGCGAAGCGCACTCGCAGGAGGCGGAGAGGCTCGAGCAGGATAGGATCAAGCGGCAAATCGCGGTGGAGATCGATCAGGTCAACAACCTTCTGGGAGCTCGTGACTTCGCTGCGGCTCAACGCGGCGCCGAAGAGCTGGAAAAGAAGTATCGCGGCCGCAGGGAAATTCAGCGGCTGGCCGAGTTGGTGCGCACCAGCGCGCGTGCGGACGAACGTGCGAAGGTGGAAACGCACTGCCACACAGTTCAGGCCCTTCTCGACGCCGGCAATCCCGAACACGCTCTGCAAGAGGCGGAGCGCGCCCTCCACGAGTTCCCCGGCAATGTGGATATCACGGCCCTCTGGATGACCGCTCGCCGACTGCAAAGAGAGCAGGCCATTCGGCAGCAGCAAGAGGCAGAAGCGCGGGCCCTGTCGGTAGAGTCTTCTGCAGCCACAATGGCTGCCATTCCCGGCACTCTGCTCGAAGACCAGCTCAAGACAGCCATCGTTCAAATCGAGCAGCGCGAGTTCGATCAGGCCGCGCGATTGCTGCGCGAACTTGAAGCACAGCACCCCGACGACGCACGCGTGCGCGAGATCCTTCACGAGGCCGAGCAGGGCGCGGCAGCCCAGGTTCAGCCCTCCGCCACGATGGTGTTTGAACCCGGGCGAACAGCCGGAGATGCGATTCCGCCAGCTCCTATCTCGCGCCTGGCAGAGCCTGTGGGTCCACCGGCGGCTGACCGGCAGTCATTTCTCGCAGCGCCAGGTTCTGTCTCCACTCCGGTGCCGCCTTCCAGGGCGCCGCTTCCACAGGAATTAAAGCTTCCCTTGATTCCGCTCTGGAAACGCCCTGTAATTGTCGGCGCAGCGGCAGTCGCTACGCTGGTGCTCGCACTTGTCATCATTGAGCTGATTCCAAAACCCCCCGCGCCTCCGAAACCGACTCCACCGATTCCTCCTAAAGCGGGTGACACCGCAAGCCTGAGAGCTTTGGAGGCGGAAGCTCAGGACTTTGAGGGTAAACACCAGCTCGCAAAGGCTTTGAGCGACTGGCAAACACTTGCGGGCTCTTCGGGCTCCCTTCAACAGGACGGCTCTGCCGGGGCCGACCGCGTTAATAAGGCCATTATGTCCGCGAAGCAATTGTTTGCGAGAGGCAAGCAGGCCGAGCAGCTAAGGACCTCCAAAGGATATCAGGCTGCGAAGGATGACTTTACGCGAGCCCTGCAAATCGATGCCGATCTAGCTGCAGAGACCGATCAGGCTATGGCTGAGGTTGATGCGGCGATTGCCGGGAAAGCGCCGGAGGAGATCGAGCAGGAAAACTTCGACAAGGGCCTCAGCTTTTTGAAAGCGAAGAAATACCTGCAGGCCCAAGCCGCGTTTCAGAGCGTGACAGACAGAAATCTTCCCGGTTCTGCTTTAGTGCCAAAGGCAAGTGAGGAGCTCAAGACCATCGAGAATATTCTGCAGGATCAGCAGGAGTTCGACACTGCGGTGCAGGAGTTCAACAAGCAGGAGAGCTCGTCGAGCCCGCAGTACGCTGATGCCCAGCGTGCCTTTACGGACTTGGCTGGCCGCGACAGCGAGTGGAAAGCGCAAGCTCAGGATTACCTTGGCAAAATCACGGATGCCGAAAACCTTGCCAAAAAGAACGCTGCCAAAGCCATAGCGGACGCTCGAATGAAGGACGCCGAGAGCAAAGTCCAGGAGAAAATCGAGGCCAAACAATATGGCCAGGCCGCACAGCTCCTGCCCGCCGTTGAGAGTGCTGGAGGCGATACCCAAGCCGTCAAGAAACGGATCGAGGGTGCCTATAATTCGGAACTTAGCGCCGACAAGCTTGACGCAGCGAATAATCCGGCCGACACTAACCTGAACGCTGTGATGGCCCGGGTGCAGGACTTGGCTCAGCGCGCTGGCGAGCCACTGAATAAGAGCGCATTGGACTATGAGAATACTCTGCAGAAGCAGATCGCCGGCCAGGCTCGGGTGTCTCCACCGCCTGCCCCACCGGGCGGCTCGGAAGCACCTGTCGCCGCAACGACGACCGCGCTGCACCCCAGAATCGCGATAGTGCCCAAATCGCTTCAAGAATGGACCAACATTCCGCCGCCAATTGTAGATGCCCGGTACGTGGAGGGTGGGGTGGATAAAGCGGCCGAACTGACACTTCCTGACGGTATCAATGCTCGTGCCAAGCCCCACGATCATATTGATTTGTTTTGCTCTGTCAAGAGCGACGGAAGCGTCATGAATTGCACGTCAGAGCAGGTAACGGCTCTGGCCCAGGCGATAGCCGCCTACGGGCAGAACTGGAAATTCAAGAGTCCGCAGGGAGCCCTTTACTTGAACCAGGGAAAGAAGAGAGACAGGCTCACAGAAGCGAATGTGACAATCAGCGTCGATTATTGACTTGTTCGAGCGTTCGCAAACCGCTTCTTCGCGGGGCAGTTCAGCCCGGCATTGAGGTGAGCCCGCTGCCCTGCTGTGTGGCTAGCGACGACTGCGATTCCCTCGCGATCCTTTCCTGAAGGCGTCCATGAGCTCGTGGTTCAATGCAGGCGCCTCACCCCTCAGAAACTCAGAAACTGCTTGACAAATAGCCGATTGCTCACCTAGCATGTCTGGCGTTGCGGGGCCCAGAAGGGGCCCTGCCAGGTAGTCTTACCCGGGCAATCAGCGGTCTGTGCGGAGGGGTTCAGGCAGACGACTCGCTTATCGTTCCAGGGCCTTCGGGCAAAGGGGGGGAACGTGTCCAGGCAGCGGATGTGGTGTTCGGCTGTTTTTCTGTTTGGGATTCTATTCGCGGCTGCTGCGACTCTCAAAGCTCAATCCATCAGCGGTTCCATTACTGGTTCGGTAAGGGACAGCACAGGACGGCTTGCGCAGAACTGCACCATCACTGTGACTGATCCTGCCACTGGAATCAGTCGACCGTATACGCCCAACAGCTCGGGAGTGTATTTTGCCGGTGAGTTGACGCCGGGAACGTACAAGGTGACGGCGGACTGTTCGTTTCTCCGCTCCGAGACTCACGACCAGGTGATCGTCGATGTAAATCAGGTGACAACCGAGAACTTCACCTTGATCAAGCCTCCTCCGACAGATATCGTCACGGTGACGTCCGCCGCGCCGCCAACCGACCCTGCCAGCGCGACGCTCAGCAACGTCTTTAGCAAAACCCAGATCCAGACCCTGCCGCTCCTGACTCGCGACCCCAACACCCTGGCGCTGCTCGCGCCTGGCGTTTTCAGCGTCCGCACATTCAGCTTCGCAAGCACACTGGTGCCCTTTGCGACCAACGGCGCGCGCGGCCGCGACAATAATTTCATCATTGACAGCGTTGACAATAACGAGCCCCTGTTCGGCGGCGCCGCCACACAGTTCACCAACACGGACGTCTTCTCCGATTACAGTATCATCACGGCGACTCCCAAAGCTGAGTTCGGCCGCGGCACCGGCGCTACCGTGAACGTGATCACGCGTAATGGTGGGAACGACCTCCACGGCACGGCTTTCTGGTTCGGCCAGGACGACCTCTTCAATGCCTCCGACCGTGTTGAGCAGGCTGCCTTTTTGAAGGGTCCGGCACCCTTCTACGAAAATGTCGGGGGAGCTACGGTGGGTGGTCCCATCAAGAAGGATAAGGCTTGGTTCTTCGTCTCGTACCAGTACGACGGCGCTCGAAACAACCTGTCCAGCGTTTATCCCGTAGTCGCCACGGTGCCCACGCCCAGTGGACTTGCGACGCTGCGGACGCAGCAGGCGCCGACCAAAGCCCTGACGGACCTTCTCAGCTTCCCCTCGGTGCAGAATCCTCCGACGGGCTCCCCGTGCGCCATCAATCCGGGCTCAGGCCTGGTCGTCGATCCCTGCACGACGGGGTACGCCGCGCTGACTAGTGCGGGTCCGACGGCCCAGTTCGGTACCTACTTGTTACCTCAAGGCAACATCTTCAACGTCCGTGACCAGCAGGCTTCTGGCCGTGCCGACTACAAGATCAGCGAGTCGCAGTCCATCTACGGGCGCTATCTGGTTGATGATCTGCAAGCTCCGCTTTCCACCTTTGCCCCGCCGGGGGTAGCCGCCTTTGATGACCTCGGCGCCCTGCCTGAAGAACGGAACTTTTTGTCCCAGCGCACGCAGAGCCTCTTGTTCGACCATCGCTACTACACCGTCAGTTCCGTCAATGAGGTGCGGTTCGCCTTCAGCCGGATTGCACAGGGCATCGGCCCCACCCAGTCTCCCCTCGGTTCCTATGTTCCGGCCGCCACGGTCACCGATAACTTTGGGGGATTCTGCTTCATTCCGACCGTTGCGGCTTGCACGAGTGGCAACGGCATGAGCTACGGCGGCAACTTTCAGGCAGCGGGCAACACCTTCACGATCGGCCAGGATACAAGTCCCACCCAGACGAACAGCAACATCTTTCAGGGGCAGGAGAATTACTCCCGGGTCGTCGGGCCGCACACAATCAAGTTCGGCGGGGATTGGGTTTACACTCAGACTAACGTCAACAGCACGCCCTCTGATCTCGGGCACTACTTTTTCGGGTCTCCTACCTCCGCCGTTGGAGGCTTGAGCCAGTTTATCTCCGAAGGTTCGAGCGGTGGCACCAATGCCCTGGCTGTTTTTCAGCGCTTCACGGACGTCAAGGTCCTGCCAAACGGAACGGTTGAGCAGGGACCAACCACTCTTCCGTTGCGCGAGACGGACATCTTCGCCTTTGCTCAGGACGATTTCAGAGTGAAGCCCAATTTGACGCTCAATCTCGGCCTGCGCTACGAAGCCTACGGACAGCCGATCGACGGTCTCAGGGCCATTAACTCCGCAGTTCCCTACGTGACTCCGGACCGCCACAACTTTGCGCCGCGCCTGGGTTTTGCGTGGTCTCCCTGGAAGAATTCCAACACCGTCGTCCGGGGCGGATATGCCATCTCGTACAGCCCCATGGTGCTCAATATTCCGTTGCAGATATGGCAAAGCGGCCCTGTCTCACCTTTCGTCTATACCCTCACGGCCGCAGGCGAGAACACGCCTGATGTCAATGGCATCCCGGTGGTAAAAACAACGGGTACATATCCCGCTTCTCCGCTCTCTCTCTCCGCCGTGACGACTCTCGTAAACGGCTGCGGCAGCTACGCGGAGGAGCAGTCGGCGATTGGTACCAATCCTCAGATTCCGCTGCTGCAATGCACGACCCAGGACACGGTTGCCCGCAATCTGGTTAACCCCTATGTCCAAAATTTTACGCTCGGCGTCCAGCACGAACTGCCACGCCAGATTCTGTTGGAGGTGGACGGCGTGGGAAGCAACGGGGCCAAGCTTTACCAACGCCTTGATCTGAACCCTTACCTCGGCTACGGGCCTTCCATCGATGGGAATTGTGCGGACTCGCTCATTACTGTACTGCCGAACGATTGCTTGGTGAATCGTAAGGATAACAGTCACGGTGATGTCCTCGAAGTCACCAACGATGGCTGGTCAACGTACTATGCGCTTCAAACCAGCGCCTCCAAGCGCGCAGGGCCGCTCGTCTTTACAGCCGCTTACACTTGGAGCCACATGATCGATGATGCGAGTGAGATCTTCGGGCCCGGAATCCAGTTTTTCAACGGCAACGTTCTGACGGCAACCCAGGATCCAAGGCTGAGTCAGCCGATCGAAGCGATCACGCCCCTGCCGCAAAATTCGTCAGATCTAGCCGCCGAGAAGGGCAACTCATCCTTCGATCGAAGAAATCGGCTCGCCCTCAGCTACATCTGGAACATTCCCTCGCCCCAGCAGGGGCGGGCGAAGACTCTGTTTGGGAATTGGCAATTGAGCGGTATTACCTCGCTGCAGTCAGGCCAGCCGTTTACTCCACTGAACAGCACGCCGGACCTTACTTCCGATCCCTGCACCGATGCAAACGGTGATGGGAGCGTCTCAAACGACAGGCCGTACATTGGCAATCCCAAGGCGCAGCTCAGTTCCGTGGCCCTGCTGGCAACCTGCCAAGGCTTGAGCTCGCCCACCCTATATGTGAACATCAATGGCAAACCAATTGATCCACAATCCGCGCACTTTGTGCAGTACTTTGGGACGTCAACGGCCGTGGCGGGTTCACAGCCCCTACCGATCCCGCCCTTCCCGCAGGCCAGCCAGGCTGGCCGTAACATTCTCACTGGGCCGGGAATTGTGGACTTCGATACGGCTCTCTATAAACAGTTCAAAGTTACGGAAAGGCTAACCGCGCAGTTTCGATGGGAGGTATACGATCTCTTTAACACCGCGAACCCCGGCTTCGGCCTCGGTAACGCTTTCGCCGTAGGCGCTCAGTCAGCCGCAGCGTTCGCCGTTTCCCCATCGCAAACGGCGGCGAGAATCACCGGCGTGATCCCGGAGAACGCCATCGATGCACGACCCGATACCTTCGGGCGCGGGGGATTTCTCAGCGAGACGTTTATGAACACCAGCAGCCGTCGGATGCAGTTTGGAATCAAGTTCATCTTTTAGGAAGGCCATAAGAAACTCACGCGTCACGCAAGACAAGGCGTTGATCAGGGGGAAGCGATGCGCGCTCGCCGTTTCATCTCAAGATCCATTCGAATCAATCTAAGGGCGAAGGTTGCCAGGCTGGGTCCCTGGGTGCTCTTGCTGGGGCTCCTGACGGCCCTGTCTGTGATGAATGGTTGTGGCAATGGACCGGCGGTGTTGCCCCCACTGCCCTCGGCGGACGCCAATCTTCAATTCTCGCCCACAAGTCTGCCTGATGCGGTACACGGCCGGCCTTACGTGGGAGTGGACGTCGCGACAACGGGCGGGACTAGAGACGTCACTAACTGTACGCTTTCCGCGTCTTTCATGACCGCGGGCTTGATGGCCAAAGGGAGTACTTCTTTTTGCGTGTTGAGCGCGACCTCAGTTACTGCGCCTGCTGGCACTCTCAAGGGCACTTTGACCGCCACTGACAGCGAGGGCCACAATGCCCTTATTGACTTGACGCTGAACGTACGCTCCGAATTCACAATCACTGATTTTCAGAACCAGGTTGTGGATGCCGTTGCGGGCCGGTCTTACACCAACACGATTACAGTCACTACCAGTCTGTCACCCGCTACACCCCCGGGCACCACGTCACCCAAGCAAACTCTACCAAGCGGCAATGGTCCGATCTCAACCTGTCTTGCTACGGTGTCGGGCGCCAGCGGTATCACAGCCGGCCTTTGCACACCCTCGGGAAACACTGCCCAGTTCACTTTGAGCGGCACGGCATCACCAAGTGTCGGCGGCACCCCCTTCACCGTCACTGTCAGCATCACAGATACCCCCATTGAGACTACGGTCGTGCCCAATCAGACGTGGACCAACTCGACCCAACCCCAGGGCCCCACTTCTATCTCCTTAACGGTGCGCAGGGAATTCAGCGTTACCCAAAATGTTGACCTTGCAGATGGCGTGCAGGGGCGCACGTACGGCGACGGATCGTCGTCGGTACACGCTCAAACGGCCACCACCGATCTGGCTTTGGTTCCACCCACGTCGAGCGTCGGCAACATCACCGAATATGGCAACGGTCTCCTTACGAAGTGCACCCTGGCCTCGGTCACGCCGACCAACCCGGGCCTGACGATCAGCCCTGACCCGGGCAGCGGTGAATGCTTGATTCAGAGCAATGGCAGTTTGACCGCGGCGGGCACTTACACCGTGACGGTCGAGGCAACGGATACCGCAATTGACGCCTTTGGAAGTACGACGCAGGTCGTTCCTGCGAACAACATCTCTAAACCCTTAACCCTGGTGGTGTACCCCGAGATCAGTTTCTCCTTGCCCAAGGGCTTTGACAACTACAACGGAATTAATGCCCAAGTCCCCGATAGCGTGCAAAGCCGCTCCTACGGATCCACGACCACGGTCACGGCACCGCTGACATTCACCGCTACGGGTGGCCTGGTTAGTTCGGTGGGACTGACGACAACGGAAAGCGGCACTCTGCCGGCGCCCGTCGCTTGCGCGCCAACGAATCCGAATCCACAGATTGGGACCGCCGCTGAGCTCGTATGTGGCAGCAACGGACAGAACGTGACGGCGTCACCGGGCACGTTCAACTTCACCGTTACCGTCAGTGATGCGGGCAACGGTGTGACACCCGGGTATTCGACCTCAACGGATTCGGATGGGCATGCCAGCCACAATCTCGCCGTCGATTCGCCGCTGACCCTCTCTCTGAGCCAGACAGGCCTGCAGACCAACCCGCCCGCACTGCTGGACGGCGTCACGGGCCGCAGTTATGGTCTGACCGGGATTCCGACCTATACTGCTACCGGCGGATTGGGCAGTAGCGGGCAAGGGGGCACCTACTACCAGTGGTGCCTGAGCCAAGGTTCATTGCCTGCAGGTTTCGTGGGCACGGGCAACAATCTCGCTAACGTTGCGACATGTACGTCGCCCAAAGTAGCGAATTCGGTAACGTTGCAGGCGAGCACCAGCATCACTTCGACGGTCACCTCGCCGACGGCTTTTCCCTTTACCGTGCAACTGAGTGACACTGGTAATGCCACAACGCCGGCGGCTATTCTCACGAATGCCACCAGTCTAACGGTCCATCCTCCATTGACGGCAGACGTAACCCAGATCGGCAACGGCACGCCTACCAATCCACCAAGCCTGCTGGCCGGTGTGCTGGGTCGTTCCTATGGGGTAATCGGAGGCATCCCGACCCTTACCGAGAGCGCGACGGGGGGCGGTTTGGGGGCGGGAACGTACCTCTGGTGTTTTACCGGAACCCTGCCCGGAGGATTTACCGGAGCGCCGGGCAGTACTTGTGGAGTGACCACATCGACGAAGGAGGACAGCTTTACGCTGTCGTCGGGCAACGTGTCCGGGACAGCAACCACGTTTACCGGACTCGTAGCCGAAGTGGGCGATGCAGGCAATGCCGCCGTGCCGGACGCGTTCTCCAGCAAGACCACAGCGAGTACAGCGCCGACGAGCATTGCGATCGGCGGGCCGCTCGCAGCGTCATGCAAGCAAAACGGCGCCACCTGTTCATCGAGCTTGATTCCCGGGATCGTGAATCGCAGTTATGGAGTGATCAACGGCAACGCGGCTGCGGTCACGTATTCCGGCAGCGGAGGATTAGGCTCGAGTTCGTACGTCTGGTGTTTGACGGGGAGCCTGCCCGCCGGCTTTTCGAGCACTCCGAGCAGCACTTGTGGAAAGACCGCTTCCACACTGGAGCCCGGTTTTAGTCTCACTTCCAACTCCATAACCACTCCGGGCACGTTCTCGAACATCCTCGCGGAGCTGGGCGATGCCGGCAACGCGGCCGTTCCTGATTCGTTTTCCACCGTGCCCGCGACTACGTCGAGCACGCCGCCGGCAAGTATCACGATCGGTGAGGCCCTTCTGGCACAGTTCAGCCAGAACGGAGGAAGCAACAATCCGTCCACCCTGCTGCCCGGAATCGTCGGGCGCAGCTACGGGGTCATCAACAACGGCTCCGGTGCCCCCGACTACGTGGTCGCGCAACCGGCCAACAACGGCGATATTCGAGGACTCGGTAAAGGGACCTACCTCTGGTGCCTGATCGGGACTCTTCCCGGCGGATTGGGAGGAGCGAGCGCGATCTGTGGGCCGGCCAGTGGACAGTCGACGCCGGAGGATAGCTTCCTTCTTACAGCGGCCAAGGTCACGGGCTCGAACCAGACTTTCTCAGGGATTCAAGCGGAGCTGGGTGACGCCGGCAATGCGGCCATACCGGACAGCTTTTCCGACAATACCTTCTCCACGAGCGCAGCCACGAGCATTACGATCGATGCTGCTCTCTCGGCCACGCTAACTCAAAACGAAGTGGTCAATCCAACGTCTCTGTTTCCCGCGGTGACAGAGGCAACCGGAACCGCAAAAGGCCGAAGCTATGGCGTTATCAATGGCGGTGCGGGAGCGCTGATTTATGCGGCGTCGGGAGGATTGGGCTCCGGAACTTACCTGTGGTGTCTGCAGGGGGCGATTCCGGGCGGTTTTGGCCCCGCGCCGAGTTCGACCTGCTCGCTGACCAAGTCGACACCCGAGCCCGGCTTCACCTTGACCGCGAACACGGTGACGGGCGCTCAGGGAAACTTCAACATGCAAGCGGAAGTGGATGACGCCGGCAACCCTGCGGTGCCGGACAGTATCTCGTCCGCAACATCCGGGAAAACGCCCGGTCCGCCGAATTCGACGCTAACCGTCGAAGCCGCACTCAGCAACTCCTGCGCGCAAAGTGGATCGGCGTGCTCAACGATTCTGTTCGGAGTTGTAGGCCGCAGCTATGGCACGATCAAAGGCGGAGCAGGTGCGCCGACCTTCACTGCGATGGGCGGTCTGCCCGACAGTTCGGGCTACCGGTGGTGTGTGATCCCGAGCATGACCGGGAATCCTGTGCCCGGCGGCTTCAATCTTGACACCACCACCAGCGCTTGTACCTTGACGAGTGAAACTTCAATGGCCAGTCCCGCAAAGTGGTCAGCCAGCATGAACAGCGGTCCCGCAAGCACCAGCCCGGGCTACGGCCTAATCGGCGAGGTCGACGATCCCGGCAACACCGCCGTCCCTGACAGCATTTCTACCGGCACGTCAGGGCTCACTAGTGCTTTTACCTTCCCAATCAGCGCGGCCTTGAGCTTCACCGGCTGCACTCAGAGTAGTGCGACGTGCGGAACGCTTCTGCCTGGAGTCGTCGGACGAAGCTACGGGGTGGTCGGAGATCCTCCGACCTTTACGGCGACTGGTGGCTTGCTGAACAGTTCGAATGACTACCTGTGGTGCGTAACGGGCAGCAGTGTCCCGGGTGGCTTCAGCCTGGACACCACCACCACCATCATGGGCTGCCAAATAGCAACTGAGACGCCGGCAGCCAGTCCGGCGCTTTATACGGCCAACACGGTGAGCGGTTCGCCAAATACGGGCTTCATGCTGACTCCCGAAGTGGATGATGCGGGTAACAGTGCCGTTCCCGACAGCATCTCATCGAGCACATCCGGAAAGGGCAGTCCGTTCACCTTGCCGATGAACGCGGCGCTCAGCATTACCTGCGCCCAACAGGCCGCGGATTGCACGAAGACCCCGATCTTAGACGGGGTTCTGGGCCGTACCTACGGCGTCAAGGGCGCACCGCCGACCTTCACTGCGATGGGCGGTCTGCCCGACAGTTCGATGAATTATCTGTGGTGTGTGACGCCGAGCGTGAGCGGGAACCCTGTACCGGGCGGATTCAGCAACAGCCTTGACACCACCAGCAGCGCTTGCGCCTTGGCGTCGGAGACTTCAACGAAGAGTCCGGCGACCTGGACCGCTAGCGGCACCGCCGGTATCTCAGGTTCACCGGCAACTTTCATGCTCATCGGCGAGGTCGACGACAACGGGAATGGGGCCGTGCCCGCCAGTATCACGTCGACGGGATCGACCTCGGGCAAGACCCAAACGTTCGATTTT
>JASHPE010000133.1 GCA_030038235.1 Terriglobia bacterium | reverse complement strand
CAGCGAGCGGACGGCCGGATTGCAAGCGCCGCCGGAACTGGTGGCCTATCTGCCTTTCGCCCAGGCCCCGCGGCAGGACATCAACCTGGTGGTTCGTACGCGGATCGAGCCGGCGGCGGCGATGCCCGGCATCCGCGAAGCCGTGCGCGAAGTCGATCCCAACCTGCCCTTGGGCGACGTGATGACGATGGAGGAGGTCAAGGACCGGAGCACCCTCTGGGCAAGGCAGCCCACCTGGGTGCTTGGCGCCTTTGCCGCCGTCGGGGCTCTGCTGGCTGCTTTCGGGCTTTACGGCGTCCTGGCGCACGCGGTCACGCAGCAACGGCGCGAGATCGGCATCCGCATGGCGCTCGGCGCGCGTTCAGGCGATGTGGTGTCCCATATTTTGCGCAGCGCCTTCGCAATGCTTATCGTGGGGTTTGCCGGCGGACTGGCGGGAGCCTTCGCCCTGACGCGGGTCCTGAAAAGTTTCTTGTTCCAGGTATCCGCGCTCGATCCAGCGGCACTGGCCATGGCCTGCGTCCTGATGGCACTCATCGGCCTGCTGGCGGCCTGGGTTCCAGCGAGCCGCGCGGCCCGTGTCGATCCCATTACCGTGCTGCGCGACGAAGGCTGATTGGGTTGTAGGGCGGTCAGCGTAATTGCGCCAAACAAAGGTTTGAACTCGGTTGCCCGAATCCCTGCGAGTAGGGCCCTGCCAAAAACCCTCGTGAAGCCGCGCCTCTAAGTTGCTGACTCTTGGCGAGCGTCTGCTGCAAGCTTTACCCTGCGAGAACCACTTGATTTTGGCAGTTCACGGCTCGAACCGCAGGTAGCCCAGCTACTGGATCAGTATGAGGAAAAACAGGGGGTGAAAAGAACGGCTAACCTTATCCCCAAGACCGTCGGCATCCAGTCTGCGATTGGCCTGCAGCCTTCAACCATCGATAGGGGCCATTTGACCTCGATCTTCCCCGCGATGTTTCCGGCTCAAGTCATGTGCGGAAGAAACCGTTTCAAGCGGTGAGAGACCAATCGAAATTCCCCGAGCTTCCGGGGCGGAAGGCACGGCCAATGAACCGATACCGCGTGTTCCGGGCTTCAGCCTCGTTTATTGAGCCGTGGTTTCGTAGGGCTTGACCTGGTCCGCGATCTTTGATTTATCGCCTACGATGACGATGGCCATCTCGTCCGGCGAGAGATATTTCTCCGTCATGGCCTGAATCTGTTCGGGCTTCACGGCCGTGACCCTCTGGACATACTCTGAGAGGAAGGATCGGCTCAATCCCTGCGAATCGACAAAATGCAGTTGGCCGATGACCGCGTCCGGGCTGATGGTGTTCCGCAACACAAACAAACCGGCGAGATAGTTCTGTATGCCGTTCAGCTCCGGATCGGAAGGCGCTTCTTTTCTCAGCCGGTCTATTTCGTAAAAGATCTCTTTGATAGAGGGACCAGTCACCGACGTAGTCACGTCTGCGGCTTCGTACCAGAACCCGAGCCCCGTCCGGGTTTCAACTTGGCTGAATGGCGAATAAGTGTAGCCCTTCTGCTCACGAATATTAGAGGTGATCCGCGACGCGAAGGAGCCACCGAGCAGACTGTTCATGACGTCGAGGGGAATGTAGTCAGGATTGGCGGGGCCCGCAACCGGCAGTCCGACATAGAGTGTGGACTGAGGAGCACCGGGCCGATCGATCAGAGCGAACGAATGAGCCTTCACAGGATTTACGGAGATCGACCCCGGTTGCGCTCCTTGCGACCAATTCCCAAATTCCTGCTCGATCGCCTGCCGCAAGCCCGGAGCCAGTTTGCCGGCCACGTACAAGTGTGTTCGCGCGGCGCCGAAGTTGGCGCGATAGAATCCTATCGCGTCTGCTGCAGTGTAGCCCTGCAGGTCGCTTTCGGACGGGAAGACTCGTCCGTAAGGACTGTTGGGGAACAAGGTGCCTAGGAATCGCTCCCGCGCCAGTTCGCCTGGTTGAGTCTTGGCCACAGCGAGTTCCCGCCGCAAGTCTGCCTTCAGCCGAGCGACCTCGGAACCCGGCAAGGCCGGGTTTTGGAGCACATCCGCAACCAGCCCAGCAAATTGGACCGCGCGATCTGAAAGCGCAAGTCCGCCGACGATGGTGAATTCGGTGCCCGGCTCGATCTCGATTTGTCCCCCGGCGTCGGCCGCCTCCGCAGCTAGCTCCTCTCCCGTCCGCGTCTTCGTTCCCTCCTTCATCAGCCGGCCAGTGAGCCGCGACAGCCATACCTGATTGGCCGCCTCATTGACACCTCCTGCGTTCACATAGGCGCGGACGGCCACCCTGGGCACGATGCCGTACGGCACCAATGTTACTTTCATGCCATTGGCCAGCGTGAAGTCCTGAGTCTCAGGCAGGTGAAACGGCTTGGGCGGACCGCCTTGCGGTGGCTGCTCCTTTTGCTGGCCGAACGCCAGCGCGCACGCGGCGAACGCGACGAGGCACAATACCGATCTCATTGCCCTCCTCCCCCGGAAGCGGCGGCCGGCTTGCTTGTGCCGGGCTCCAGCATCAACACAGTTCGATTCGTTTTGCGCAGATAGTCGCGGGCGGTCTCTTGGATTATTTCAGGCGTAACCTTGCGAAAGTTCGCCTCGAGATCGTTGATCTTGGACGGATTATTGTCGAATAGTGCGAAACAGGCCAGCATATTGGCACGTCCAAATCCGCCAAATTGAGTGATGGAGTCGTAGATGTAAGAGCGCATCTTGGTCAGGTTACGATCAAGCATCTTTTGCTCCACCGGCTTCGATTGCAGAGAGTCGATGACCCTATCCACCGAAGCCATGATCTGGTCGGCCGTCGCGCTCGGGTCGTGGATGAGGTAAGTGGTCCATAGCATCGGGCCATCGTAGTCGAACATGTCGCCCAGGTCCACGTTGATGCCGCCGGAGATTCTCCCCGCATAACCGCGCTTTTTGACCAGCTCCTCATGGAGCAGGCTGTCATCGCCTTGCGTGAGCATCTGGTCGAGCAGGCCCATCGCGTAATACTGCGGCGTGTTGCGCGGCGGCATGTGATAGGCAAAGGCGAGCGCCGGCCGGTTCGCCACTGGGTCCTCCCGTGTCGCCTTGATCTCCTTTTCCTGGCGGGGCTCCGAGAGATCGGGAAGTGGAGGGACATCTGACTTGGGAATCGGCCCAAAATATTTCTCGACCAGAGTCTTGGCACCATCCGGCTCGAAGTCGCCGACAATCGCGAGCGCGCAATTGTTGGGGGCGTAATAGGTCTTGAAGAACTTCTGCACCTCGTCGAGCTTGGCCGCCTCGATGTCCTTGAGTTCGCCGTAGAAGTTATGTGAGTTGTACCAATTCGTGTTCGCGTATTGGGGAATCCAAAGCCACGGGAAGCCACCGTACGGCTGATTCAAGACGTTGACCTTCACTTCATTTTCAACCACGCCCTGTTGGTTTTTGAGGTTCTCGTCCGTGATCGCCAGGCCCTTCATGCGGTCGGCTTCCGCCCACAAGGCCGTCTCCAACTTGTTTGCGGGAAGCAGCTCGAAGTAGTTCGTGAAATCGAACCGCGTGCTCCCGTTCAAGGTCCCGCCGTTCT
>JASHPE010000132.1 GCA_030038235.1 Terriglobia bacterium | reverse complement strand
CGCCCGGCGGAGAACTTGTCGCGTCAAACTTCGATCTGCTCGATGACCAGGTGTTGGTGGCTTCGGCGCTTCTCGATGCGTTTGAAGTCACGGGTGAGCAGCGCTATTTCGATCGCGCCCTTGCGCTCGGCGAACTCACCGTGAGGCGCTTCTGGGACGAAGCTGGGGGCGGTTTCTTCGACATGGCTCTTGATTCCGCAGACCGGCACGGTTCGCTTGTGGTCCAACGGAAAGCGCTACAGGATTCACCCACGCCGGCGGGAAATTCCGTGGCCGTGGCCGTGCTCGATCGCCTGGCGCATCTCGCCGATCGCCCCGATTTCCGCGAGAAGGCAGATTGCACTCTGGATTTGTTCGCAGCGAAAGCAAGCGAATACGGCTTGTTTGCGGCAACCTATGGACTGGCGCTGGCGCATCATCTGCGCGGGCCAGTCGAGATTATCGTAATCGGCGCGGAGCGCGACTCGCGGCGTGAGGCGCTGTGGCGTGCAGCCCAGGACGCGGCCGTTCCAGGCAAGCGCGTGCTCGCCTTGGGCGCGCAAGCGGTTGCGAGCTCAGCTCTGCCCGCGGGACTCGCGGCCGCGCTGCCCAATTTGAGACTTGATGGCGGACCGGTGGCGCTGGTCTGCAGCGGCACGTCGTGCCAGCCGCCGGCCGGTACGGTTGAAGAGCTGACCGAAGCCTTGCTTGAAGCGGGAGCATTGCCGCAGGGTTGATGTTGCCCGTGTCACAACTGGGCTGTAGCGGCGAACTCGAAAAGCGAAAATCGAAACTCGCCCCGCGATGTGTTCTCGAATTTCGAATTTCGCTGCTACAGCCCCATTTTCGCGAAGCGCTGCTTCGCTTCGTCGAGCATCGCCTTGGTTGTCGTGGCGCCGACTCGGGTGACGCCCAGCGATCGGACTCGAAGCAAGTCGTCCAGAGTGCGCACGCCGCCGGCGGCCTTGATCTGGACCGAGGGCGCTGAGTGTTCGCGCATCAGGCGCAGATGATGATCGGTCGCGCCCTTGTAGTTGTACGAACCGTCAGGCTGCTTCACGAATCCGTAGCCTGTCGACGTTTTGACAAAGGCCACCCCGGCCTCGGAACAGATCTCGCAAAGCCGGATGATGTGCGCGTCCTGCAGATAGTCGTTCTCGAAGATCACTTTGAGGATCGCGCCGTGTGCCGTGACCGCCTGGTTGATCTCTCGAATCTCGTGGCGGACGTAATCCCAGTCGCCGCCCAACGCTTTGCCGATATTGATCACGGCGTCGATTTCGGCGCCGCCCGCGATCGCGACGGTTTCGGCCTCGTGAAGCTTGACCGCGGTTGTGCTGTTGCCGTGCGGAAAGGCGATCACCGGGCAGACGCGGACATCGGAACCGGCCAGAATCTCCCTGGCAAGCGCGACGGCGTATGGCTTCACGCAGGCCGTGGCAACGTCGTACTCGAGCGCCAGGCGGCATCCGGCGGCGATGTCCGTATCCGTCATGGTGGGATGCAGCAGCGAGTGATCGATCATCTTGGCGAGATCGTGAACTGTAACCGAAGCAGTCATAGGAATGATTCCTTTAGCGGTTGCCGCCGTCTGTCTCAGCGCCCTCGGTGTTCAAGAAGGCTTTCAACTTGGTGCGGCCTTTTGGCCGCAACCAAACGGCGCATTTCACCACGGAAATCACGGAGGCCACAAAGCCTTCTTCTCCGTGCTCTCTGTGCGGTCGCTCTGCCATCGGAGGACCAGCCGCCGTTGAGCCCGACAATTGCGAGCCGGGATAGCCAACCTCAGCGATCTTCTCATCTACAATATATTGAGACGAGCTAGCCGAGTCCACGGAGAGTTGCGCGAGCCGCAGGGTCGAGAAAGCTGTTTCACGTTCTTCCATCGCACTGAGGAGGGTTTGATGAAAAGTCGCACACAGATCTCCTGGCACGCCGGTTGCGCTCCGGCCTCAAAGTCTAGCGATCGAAGCCTGCTGCGGGCGTGCGTTCTTGCGCTCACCGCAGCCCTTAGTGCGGCTTCCGGCGCCCATGCGGCTGCGGCTCCCGAGGCGGATGCGAACGCGAACGTGCTGCGCGCGACGTTGCCGAACGGTCTGCGAGTCGTCATTGTGCAGAACCGTCTCGCGCCGGTGGTCACGACGATGGTGAATTACCTGGCGGGCTCGAACGAGTCGCCCGATGGGTTCCCCGGCACGGCCCACGCCCAGGAGCACATGATGTTCCGCGGCAGCCCCGGTCTGGATGCGGATCAACTGGCCGAGATCGCCGCCGCGATGGGCGGTTCGTTCAATGCAGACACTCAGCAGACCGTGACGCAGTACTTTTACACCATCCCCTCCGAGGACCTGGACGTCGCGTTGCGCATCGAGGCCAACCGCATGCGAGGCGTGGACGACAGCGAAGCGCAGTGGGACAAGGAGCGCGGCGCCATCGAGCAGGAAGTGGCTCGCGACTATTCGAACCCGGTGTACGTCTTTTACATCAAGCTGCTCGCGGCCATGTACAAGGGCACGCCGCTGGCCGATGCGGGCCTCGGCACCAGACCCACCTTCGACAAGACGACCGCGGCGATGCTCAAGAAATTCTACGACGACTGGTATGCCCCCAACGACGCAATCCTGATTATCGTGGGCGATGTGGATCCGCAGGCCGCGCTCGTGCAAGTGAAGAACTTCTTCGGCGACATTCCGTCGAAGACGCTGCCTGCCCGGCCGGAGATTCACCTGAGCCCGGTCGAGTCGCAGACGATGAATCTCGATACGGATCTTCCGTACGGTCTGGCCCTCGTGTCGTTTCGCATGCCGGGAACATCGAGCGCGGACTATGCCGCGGCCGAGGTGATGGGTGACGTGCTCAGCAGCCAGCGCGGCACTCTCTATGGGCTGGTGCCCGAGGGCAAGGCGCTGTTTGCGGGCTTCCAGATGCAATCCTTGCCACAGGCGGGACTTGGATTCGCTCTGGCAGCTTATCCCGCCAAAGGAGCGGACGCCAACGCGCTCGTCGGCGAAATGAAAACTATTCTCGAGGACGATCTCAAAAATGGCTTCTCTGCGGACCTGGTCGAGGCCGCAAAACTGCACGAACTGACCGGCGTCGAGTTGCAGAAGGACTCGGTCGAGGGACTTGCCAGCGCTTGGTCCGACGCGGTGGCGGTCGAGGGAAAGCAATCGCCCGAAGATGACGTGACGGCCATGCAGCAGGTGACCGTGGAGGACGTGAACCGCGTGGCACGCCAGTACCTCACGCTGCCGAACTCCATCACGGCTGTCCTCACGCCGCAGCCCTCGGGCAAGCCGACTTCGCAAAGCAGCTTCGGCGGCCAGGAATCGTTCACGCCGAAGGAAGCGAAGCTGGTCGCGCTGCCGGACTGGGCCCAGCAGGCGCTCCATCGGCTGGCGGTGCCCGAGGCTACAACTCATCCCACCGAGACGACGCTCGCGAACGGCATCAAGCTGATCGTGCAGCCCGAAGACGTCAGCGACACGGTCAGCGTTTACGGGCACATCAAGAGTGACTCCGATCTGGAAACTCCCAAAGGGCAGGACGGTGTTGATGACGTTTTGAGCCAGCTCTTCCCTTACGGTACCGCCACGCTCGACCGCATCGCCTTCCAAAAGGCCCTTGACAACATCGGCGCCAACGAGAACGCGGGCACGGGCTTCTCGGTGGAGTCGCTGGCCAGCCATTTCGATCGCGCCGTCGAGTTGCTCGCCGATAACGAACTCCATCCGGCCCTGCCGCAGAAAGCTTTTGACATTACCAAGCCTCAAATGGCTTCCTATGCTGCCACCGAGCTCGAGAGCCCCGACCATCTGGCGTCTCACGCACTGCACGGGGACCTTTTTCCGAAAGACGATCCCACGTTGCGTGAGGCGACGCCTGACACAATCTCCTCTCTTACCCTCGACGATGTGAAGAGCTTCTACGCCCACGTGTATCGCCCCGATCTGACCACGATCGTAGTGATGGGCAAGATCACGCCGGAGCAAGCGAAGGCGACGGTCGAGAAGTATTTTGGGACCTGGAGCGCGACAGGTCCGCAGCCGCCCACGGATCTCCCGGCCGTGCCGGACAACCAACGGCTCCAGACCGAAGTGCCGGACTCGAGCCGCGTGCAGGACAGCGTGACCCTCGCCGAAACGCTAGGCATCACGCGTTTCAGTCCCGATTACTACGCCCTCGATCTCGCCAACCAGATACTTGGCGGCGCGTTCTACGCCAGCCGGTTCTCCAAGGACTTGCGCGAGAGCGCGGGACTGGTCTACACGGTGGGATCGTCGCTCCAGGCCGGCAAGACGCGCTCGATATACTCGGTGACGTACGGTTGCGATCCGCCCAACGTCTCCAAGGCGC
>JASHPE010000131.1 GCA_030038235.1 Terriglobia bacterium | reverse complement strand
CCCAACATAAGATTACGGGAACTCGCTGGCCTTTCTGTCTTTTGTGGGCCTGGCTTGGTGCTGCCTTCGGCGACTGGAGTCGATAGCGCAGAGGGTCCGATCCCCTCCAGGTCCACGTTAGGAAAGAAAACTCTCCCCGCAAGCGGTTGCAGCCGCTCACGGGGAATGTCCTCGGGTATGAGCCAAGGACAGGGTTGCGTAACCCGCTGTCATTTTGGCTCTGAGTCCCGAAGAAAGCAAGGGCCAAATGACGTGCCGCAACTGCCGCACGGAATGCCGCAAGTTTGGAAAGACCCGCAAGGGTCAGCAGCGGTATCGCTGCTGCCAGTGTTTTAAGACCTATTCTGAGCCTCGGAACGAGCACCTGGGCGGCATGTACACTGCGCCAGAGACCGTCGAACAAATTGTGAGCCTGTTCGTTGAGGGTTGCTCGATTCGCTCCATTGAGCGACTGACTGGCGCGCATCAAGTCACGATCCTCAAGGTGCTGGAGCTGGCAGGGCGGCGCTGTGAACGATTGATGGAAGCGACGATCCGCAATGTGCCGGTGAAGGACGTACAGTGCGATGAGATGTGGGGGTTCGTCTACTGCAAGGAAAAGCGGAACGTGACTGGCGATCCTGAACGCGGTGACGCCTAAGAGCACGACCCGCGGTGTAGCGCGGCCGTCCCCGGCCGCTGTCGCTGAGGCGTCTCGCCTGAGCCCGGGCGCGGACGAGACTGTCCGCGCCAAGGCCAGCTTGCTGGCCGTCAAGCCGCGACCGGGGCTCGCCTGCGCCGCCCATGGCGACAAGACCCCCGAGCGAGCTCGCGGAAAGAAAGCGGCAGCACGCTGCCGCACCCTAAACCGGCGCTCGCGAATCGCTATTACCGCCTCAGGATTTACTTGACAATTACCTGATCCTGTGCCAAGCTCGTTTGGGCATGGGAGGGCAATTTTACCGGCAGGCGCAGGCAAGGCGCCTGACCACCGGGAGGGTTGTCCTATGTCTCTACGCCGATCCCCTCGACTCACGCCGGCTGCACTCGCTGCCCGCCGCGCCAACGCTCAAAAGTCCACCGGACCCCGCACCCCGCTCGGCAAACAACGCTCCGCCGCCAATCTCCTCCGCACCCGGCCCGGCCGGCCCGCCGATTTCTGGGAGCGTAGTTTGTCGCGTGCCGTGATCGACGAATATCTGGCGCGGCGCGATGCGCGGGACACGGTCTTGCCCGATTACGGCGAGCAGACGGTGCTGGCTGCGGCGTCGGACCTGGTCCGGGCGATGAGGACGGCGGCGGAACTCGGCCTGCGCCCGCGGCGGAGGCAGTCGCGCCGGCGCCTGGAGGTGAGCTCATGAATCCGCAGTTTTCGCCGATTGCACCGGTCCAGCTCCCCCCGGTGCCGGTTCCATCTCTAGCCTATTATGTAAAGCCTACTGCACGGCAAAGGCCGGAAAAGCGCCCAAAAGTGCGAAGGGGCGCGCCCTGCCAAACCTGGAATGTCGTTCAGCGTGATATTGATAGGGGGATTTCTTCAAAAGGGGCGGAAATGGCGCGCCTCCCGTTCGCCAAGGCGGAATTTCTCGATTTTCGCATCTCAATGACTCCAGGTAGATTAAGCGACATAATAGCCTATATAGCTCAACCTACAATCGGGAAAACGCCTAAAAACAGTCCAATTCAGACACCCACGACCGAAAATACCCTTTCTTTAGAATCAACAAGATACTCGAAATACCGGCACGCAACGAAAGCTGGAATCTCCTTTGAAATCGGCAAAACCGATCAAAATGCTCCAAAAAAATTACGAAAATGCCAAACCTGGAATCTGGTTTGGAATCAGCGACATGATCGAAAACGGGGGGCGCGAAAGGGGAAAAATAGCGCCCCCTGGGGAGCGGGAATGTCATGTAAAATCAATAACATCCATTTCCGAGAGGCGGCCGTCGGGCCGCAATTGACTATTAAGTAAACAATTACGAAAAAGATCGTAGAAGCGGTGCGACGCGCCGGCTGGCGAGAAGAAATTGAGAGAAGACACTTCCAAACCCGGAGCTTTCTTGGATTGTCAAACCGTCAACTTCACTTGTGAACTCGTGGACTGCTGGCTACTTGCCATGGTCGCGACTGCGGCTATCGACTTGCCGCCTCGAAACGGATAGTCTTGAGCACTTAAACTCCTGAGCTGCGGGGTGACGATGAAGCTCCCGGGAAGTCTTCTCAAAAGCACGGTGGTCGCCGGACTCGGCGGATTGCTGTTCGGGTTTGACACGGCTGTTATCTCCGGCACCACGCAAGGCTTGACGCAGGAGTACCATCTCACGCCGCATTTGCTGGGCGTCACGGTAGCGAGCGCGCTCGCCGGAACGGTGATTGGCGCCATGTTCGCCGGCGTCCCCGGCGACCGGTTGGGCCGTCGCGACAGCCTGCGTTGGATGGCGGTCTTTTACGTGGTTTCCGCCCTCGGATCGGCCCTGGCCTGGAATTGGGACGCGCTGCTCGTGGCGCGCTTCATCGGCGGACTCGGCATCGGCGGATCGTCGGTGCTCGCGCCCATGTACATCGCCGAAATCGCCCCGGCCCAATGGCGTGGCCGCCTGGTGGGATTTTTCCAGTTCAGCGTGGTGGGCGGTATCCTGATCGCCTACCTCTCGAATTACCTGGTCGGGCTGGCATCGCTGGGCCTCGTCGAGTGGCGCTGGAAATTCGCCGTGGCCGCGTTTCCCGCCGCGATTTTCCTGGCTATGCTATTCACCATTCCGCGCACCCCGCGCTGGCTGGTGAAAAAGGGGCGGGTAGACGAAGCGCGCGCCGTCCTGAAATTGACCGGCGATCCCCACTACGAGCGCGATCTTCAGGAGATTGTGGAGTCGTTCGCAACGGCGGAAAATGGCGGCCGTTCCGAGCGCCTGTTCACGTGGAAATACCGCATGCCGATCTTTCTCGCCATCAGCATCGGCATGTTCAACCAATTGGAAGGCATCAACGCGATTCTCTATTATCTGAACGACATTTTTGCCAAGGCCGGGTTCAGCGAAATGTCCGGCAACCTGCAGGCGGTCGCCGTCGGCGCCACCAACCTGATCTTCACCATCATCGCCATGTCGCTGATCGACAAAATCGGCCGCAAGACGCTGCTGCTCATCGGCGCCGTCGGCAACGCGCTCTGCCTCGCCGGCATTTCGGCGATTTTCGCCCTTCAGAGTCATCAGGACCTGTTGCTCTGGCTGCTCATCGTTTACATCGCCTGCTTCGCTTTCGCGCAGGGCGCGGTGATCTGGGTCTACATCGGCGAGATTTTCCCCACGCAGGTTCGCGCCAAAGGGCAAAGCCTCGGCAGCTTCTCGCATTGGATCATGAATTTCGCGATTTCCCTCGTCTTCCCCGTGATGGCGGCGCGTTCCGGGGCCTGGCCCTTTATGTTCTTCACCGCCGTGACGGTACTCCAGTTCTTCGTGGTGCTTTTTGTATATCCGGAGACCAAGGGAGTGACGCTGGAGGAGATGCAGCACAAGCTCGGCATCACGCCGTAGCCGGCAGCACAGCCACTCCTGGCTGTGCCCGGTAGGAGCCACGATGCGCCCTAGAAAGACAGGAGTTCTGCGACATGCCGCGGCGATTCTGGCACTGGCAACAGTAGGCTCTGTGCCTGGCCTATCGATGCCGGATCATGCCGCCCCGGCCTCAGCCGCCGCGTCGCACGACAACTCCGTCGTTGAAATCAAGGCCGTGATCGCGAAGTACGCCGAGGCGGTGAATCGCGAACCCGTCGATCTCGACCTCGCCTCGTCGGTGTGGGCAGACTCGCCGGATGACACGCTGATCTTTCCGCTGGGAGAAATCCGCGGCTGGGACCATATCCAGCAGGACTTCTATCAAGGCATCATGGAAGGCGCATTTTCCCAGCGGACGCTTACGCCGGCCGGCATCCAGGTCCACGCCTACGGCGATTGCGGCTGGGCCGAGTTTACGTGGCGGTTCGTCGCCAAGTCGAGGAAGGATGGCTCCAGCGTGGTAACCAACGGCCGCGAGACGCAAATCTACCAGAAGCTCGGACCTCATCACTGGGTCCTGGTGCACGTGCACTATTCCTCGCTGTCGGCGGCTGAGCTTTCAAGCCCGCCGCGCCAGCAGTAGCGCGCCCTCGACGGGTTCGCGGCGCAGCACCGATACGCGCGCCCCAGGGGCCAGTTTCCGAAGGTGGCGGTGAAAACTCCGTTGCAAGGCCTCGCTCGATCGCAGCAGACCTCCGGCCAGCACCGCCGCAACGCGCTCGTGGCGCATTCCCAGCCGGCGGATGAGCGCCGCGGCCAATTGCGCGAGTTCCCGTCCGGCTTCGCTGACGATCTGGCGCGCGGGCCCGTCACCTTTTCGTTCCGCTTCCATGACCAGCGGAGCGAGTGCAGCGATTTGCTGAGGCTCGAGATTCAGGCCCACGATTTCGGAAATCTCGGCGAGTCCCAGGCTGCGGCTGATGTCGCGGCCAAGGCGGGTGCGCGGGCCGATGCCGTCGAGGTCGCGCAGTGCAGCGGCAACCGCACTGCGCCCTACGGCGTAAGCGGAGCCTTCATCGCCAAACTGAGAGCCCCATCCGCCGGCACGCAGCAACAAGTCCTCGCGGTCGCGTCCACAGGCAATCGATCCGGTGCCCGCGATCACTACCACGCCTGGCGCGTTCCCGAGCGCGGCTTCCAAAGTGATGGCGGCATCGGTGGTCAGCACGTGAGTGGACGCCGGAATATTCTTCCGCAACCACGTCAAAAGCGGACGGGCGATTTTGGGCCGGTCGGCGCCGGCCAGTCCCATACAAACCGCGCGCATTTGCACTTGACGCCGGTTCGTCGCCTGCCGCGCCGCAGCAAGAATCTCGCGCTTGGCGGCGGAGAGCCCTACCTTCACAGGATTGGAGGGTCCGGCGGTTCCCCGTCCGAGAACACGTCCGCGCTCATCAGCGAGCCAGGCCGTGGTGGCCGTCCCGCCGCCATCGATACCGAGATAGAAACTCGCGAGTGGCATCATATTTGCACGCGCATTGCTGAAGTTCATACCGTGATTGACGCGCGGCGTGTAACCCGGTATAAGTATCATCCGGCCGGTCGGTCGGTAGGCAGCCTGCTTGACGCGTAATGATCGTCGGCAGACCGTTCCAGCGACGGACCAGTATAAAGCAGGCGGGATGAAGTAGCGGCTGTTGCAGCGGAGGAACCGGAGGTCAGACACAGATCATGGCGCAGGCAGCGTCGAAGACGAAGGCCCGAGGCGGAAAAACAAGCATCGAAGGAATGCAACTGCGCAAGGACCCGATCACGAATACATGGGTCCTGCAAGCCAGCGGTGAGATGCCGCTTGGTGATGCGAACGGCTGCCCTCTATGTCCCGGCGGGCTTGCGTCGTCCGTCCCCACGATTTATGAGTATCCGTACGGTGATCCCAACTGGCAGGTTCGGGTTATTCCCCATCTGCATCCCATCTACCGCATCGAAGGCGATCCCGAGCGGCAGGCGGAAGGGATCTACGATCGCATGCGGAATCTCGGCGCACATGAGATGGTGATCGAAACTCCCGAACACGGCGTCCAGCTTTCGCACCAGAGTGATGAACATGTGGCGCAGGTGCTGAACGCTTACGTCATTCGTCTGCTCGATCTGAAGAAGGATCTCCGATTCCGCTACGTGACGGTGTTTCGCAACCAGGGCGCCGCCGCCGGGCAGGACCTGGAGCACCCGCACTCGGAAATCACGGCCACGCCGTTTATCCCCAGACGCGTGGCCTACGAACTGCGCGCCAGCCAGCTCTACTTTCAACTGAAGGAGCGCTGCCTGATCTGCGACGTCATCAAGCAGGAACTTTCGGAGCAGATTCGCACGGTGGAATGGGACGAGAAGTTCGTGGCGTTCTGCCCCTACGCTTCACGCGTTCCTTACGAGACCTGGCTGCTGCCCCTGGACCACAACTGCGCTTTCGAGCAGGGGCTCGCGAACTGGGATCTGCAAGTACACTTCGCGCGCATGCTGAAGTCGGTTCTGCGGCGGCTGGAGGCGGTGTCCAGCGCGTATCACCTCGTTCTGCACACCTCCCCGAATACGGGCGTCAAGTTCGAACGTCGCGGAAACTGGCAGACGCTTACGGACGATTACCACTGGCACGTGGAAATCCTGCCCGTGATTCCAGGGAAGGCGAAGTCGTACAGCTTGAAAGAGGTCTACTACAACCCGCTGGAGCCGGAGGTCGCCGCCCGCGAACTCAGGAAAATCGCCATCACCGACTGAAGCTTGCAATAGGGTGACTCGCCCGGGATGTGACCGACGGTGATAGGCGCGAACAGGGAGCAGCTTAGTCGATCCGGATGTCTCCGGACCCAGTCTTCACTTCCAGCAGGTACCCGCCCGAGCCCGCCTTGCCTTGATAATCACTGCGGCTGATCGTACCCACGACCGTAATGGGCACCTTGGTGGTTATTTTGCCGGAGTCCGTATGGGCGTGAAGGTCGAAAGACGCGCTCTGCGGCAGCGCGACGCTGACGGTGCCTGAGCCGGTTTCAATCCGCCAATCGCCGGCAAGATTGCCTTGCGCGCTGATGTCGCCGCTGCCGGTGTCCGCGCGCAACGGCCCGCTCACGCCGGCCAGTTCGATGCGGCCCGAACCACTCGACGCTTTCACGCGTCCCGGGGCCGACTGCTCGAGGTGGACGTCGCCGCTGCCGGTCTCTCCTGAGAAGTCGCCAGCGACGCCTGTGGCGCGAATCGAACCGCTGCCGGTATTCGCCGCCACGGCGCCCTTGATGGACTCCAATCGGATGTCGCCCGATCCCGTGTTGGCGTGAACCTCACCGCCGATGCCGTTGGCATCAATCCGGCCCGAACCTGTTGTGACCTTCAGCGGGCCGTCGATCCCTTCGATCGACTGGTCCCCCGAACCCGTGTCTGCATGCAGTCGTGTCTCCGCCGGGAGCACCAGATCGTAGTCGATGGAGACGTTGCGGGTGAGCGACGAATCCTGCATGTGTCCGATGCGGATGGTATTGCCATCTTGTTCGATCGGGGGATTGGCTTCGATGGCATGGACTTTCTCTTCGCCACCCTCTCCTCCCCAGCGGTCGTGCGCTTTGATGACCGCATGCACCTGCACGGTGCCGCTCGGGCCTGGCCGCACGCGGATATGTCCGGAACCTGTGGAGACTTCGAGGTCGACGGGACCACTCACCTGAAGCGACCGGTCGAATGAACCCTGGGCCGCGAAAACCAGCGATGGCAAAGCCAGAATCGCAACGCCGATGAGCGCTGCACCCACGGAACGGAACTTCATGCTCGGCTTCATGATCGTTTTCTCCTCTGGGACGGTAACCTATAGGCATAGATTCTCAATACCGGGCTAATCAATTGTGATGTCGCCGGAGCCGGTCTGCACCTCGACGGGAACGCCGCCGCCGCGCGCTTTGCCGCGCAGCTCGCCGTGGCCAAGACTTCCTAGAATCGTGAGAGAGAGACTTCCAGCCGTGTGCACGTCACCGGAGCCGGTGTGCGCATCCAGGTCGAAGGCGAGATCGGACGGCAGGTGCAGCTTCACCTCGCCGGAGCTGGTATCGAGCCGCCAGGTTCCGGTGGGGCGTCCCTGAGCCTGAATGTCGCCGCTGCCAGTGGTCGCCTGCAGAGCACAGCGCAGATCGCGAAGGTCGACGTCGCCGGATCCGGTCTTGATTTCGACGCGCCCGGCGTCGATTCCGTCGAACCTGGTGTCGCCGCTGCCCGTCTCCGCGCGAACGTTGCCGTGCACCTCATGCATCTTCACGTCTCCCGAACCGGTTTGAACTTCAGCGGGCCCTTGAATGCCCTCCACCGTCACGTCGCCGGAACCGGTCTCAGACCGCACTCGGGTCTCAGCCGGTACCGCGATCTCATAGTCGATGGAGATGTTGTGGTACCCTTCCAGTTCCTTGATGCGGATGGTGTTTCCGAACTGCTCGACGGGAGGGTTCGACTCAATTGCGTGCACCTTGGAATCGTCGCCGCCACCACCGAACCATCCGTTGCCCACGTAGATCTTGGCGCGGATCTCGACTGAGCCGGACCCGCCTTCGCGTACGACGATGTCTCCTGACCCGTTCTTGATCTGGAGTTCGACCGGTCCGTTTACCGAAAACGTGCGCTCGAACCTGCCGCGTACGCTGTTCCAAGACCCCGCGGCTTGGGCGGAAACGGCCGCGATTGCGAACACCAGCCCTAGGAGTCCTACCCGACGCCTTGTCATACCTCCTCCTTGATCACCAGCGTTCCCATCCATTCCCAATAGGGATCGTTATAGCAGCGAGGCGGCCGCCTCAATGCTTCTCCCGAGCAGCACCCATTCGGATCGTTGGTCACGAGTCCTCAGGTAGCGGCCGTCCGAATCGTAAATAATCTCGCCGCCCTGACCCAGGAATTCTCGGACACTTCCGGCCGGAACCCACCACGCAGAGTATCCTTTCCGCCGGAGTTCCTCGATCAAGTCGAGCACCCCCGGGTCGTCGGCGCTGGCTAGCTTGTGAAGACCATGCTCGGAGTCCGCCGGAGGCTCTTCAGGCAGGACGGCCCATTCTCGCGCGGCGGTAATCCACTGCAGTCGGCCCTTCAGAATCAACATGGCCGGTTTCTGGCCGCGCGCAGACTGAAGTTCGGCGATAGCACCGGTTGTGACGGTAAGCGTAGGATCGGCAGGGCGCTGCCTCAGGACGATTCGACCGGCTTCGACCTGCTGCACCCGGTACTCTCGATGCTCGCTCGGCCGTGGAATCGAGGGATGGATCAGGACCTTCTCGCCCGGCGTGAGACGGTTGGAGAAACCGTCCGCAGGGGGATATCCCGGATTCGCAGCTCGCCCTTCGGTTTGCAGCATAAATCTGCCTCCATCGTTTCGCCGTCTTGGCCGGCGGCCCGAGTTCTTCAGCTGATGCTGCCTGCGCCTTGAGGCAGCGCCCCTGCGGTTCTTAGCTCCGATGAATGGTCCGTCGCCGGGCCGCGACGGCGGCCCTCACAGTCGATTACGCAGCCAGGCGCGCCCCGGTTCCGGCGAATTTTACGAGCCGTTCCGGGTGCGGCGACTTGCTGCCCCACCCGGCAGGTTTCCGCCCGGTTAGACGACGTAGCGCGGCCGAAGGTTAGGCAGGAAAAGACCGGGAACCAGACTCCAGCTTGTGCCGCCCGCCCCCGGTGTGCCATGTTGCTCTTTGATGAATCGCGACCCCCTCGCCGCGTATGACATAGCCCCGGCCGCGCCTTCGCTACCTGAGGTGCACCGCAGCGTCACGGTGCCTTCGGGCGCGGGCTTCTGGCGCAAGCTGGTGGCTTTTTCGGGACCCGGATTCCTGATCGCCGTCGGCTACATGGACCCCGGCAACTGGGCTACCGACATCGCCGGCGGGTCGGAATTTGAATACCGGCTGATCTTCGTGCTACTGGCCTCGAACCTGATGGCGATTCTGCTGCAGTCGCTCGCCTCCAGGCTCGGCATCATCACCTCACGCGATCTCGCCCAGATGTGCCGCGAGAGCTACTCGCGCCGGACCAGTTTCTCTTTATGGGTCTTCGCTGAGATCGCCATCGCTGCCTGCGATCTCGCCGAGGTGATCGGCTCGGCGATCGCCCTGAACCTGCTGTTCCACATTCCGCTGCTGGTGGGCGTCTGCCTGACCGCGCTCGATGTCCTCGCGATTCTTTACCTGCAGCATCGTGGCTTCCGCTTGCTCGAAGTGGTGGTGGTAACACTCATCGCCACCATCGGAGTCTGCTACCTGCTGGAGATCCTGATGGTGCACCCCTCGGCCGCCGGGATATTCCAGGGTTTCGTGCCCACGCCGGAGATTCTCCGCAATCGCGACATGCTTTACATCGGGGTCAGTATGCTGGGCGCCACGGTGATGCCGCACAATCTTTACCTGCATTCGTCGCTGGTGCAGACGCGCGCCATCGAGCGCAGCCCGCAGGGCTTGCGCACAGCGGTCCGGTTCAACTTCCTCGATTTGTTCCTGGCGCTGAATTTTGCTTTCCTCATCAACGCGGCCATCCTGATCATGGCGGCGGGGACGTTTTTCAAGCACGGAATGCGTCAGATGGCGGAGATTCAGCAGGCTTATCACACTTTGTCGCCGCTGCTCGGCGTGCCACTCGCAAGCTTTCTCTTTGCCTTGGCACTGCTGGCCTCCGGCCAGAATTCCACTCTGACCGGGACGCTTGCCGGTCAGGTGGTGATGGAAGGATTCCTCAACATTCGGCTGGCGCCGTGGCTGCGCCGGCTGATCACGCGTCTGCTGGCGATCATTCCGGCCGTGATCACCGTAGCTTTTTTTGGCCAGGGCGGCACGGCCAAGCTGCTCATCTTGAGCCAAGTTGTCCTGAGCTTGCAGCTTTCGTTCGCCGTCTTTCCGCTGGTGAAGTTCACCTGCGACCGTCGCAAGATGGGCGAGTTCGTCAATGCGCCGTGGCTGCGCGTGCTGTCGTGGACAGTGGCCTGGTTGATTGCAGGGCTCAATGCGTATTTGCTGATCTTGATGGTGTAGGAGTGTTGGGCAGTATTTCAGTTTGTCGGTTCTCCAGTTTCTCAGTTCTACGTACTGACAAACTGACGCATTGACATACGGACGAACTTCAACCGGCAACCGAGAACCGGCTAGCGACATGTTCAAGAAAATCCTCGTTGCGCTCGATCACAGCAAAGCCGATGCCGCGCTGCTGCCGCAAGTCAAAGAGTTGGCCCGGCTCACCGGCGCCGAACTTCTGCTGCTGCACGTCTCCACGGGCTGGGCCGCACAATGGCAGCGCAATTTGAATCTGTCGGACTCGCCCGAGATCCATGCGGACCGCGACTATTTGCAAACGCTACAGAGCGAATTGAGCAGGGAAGGCTTTCAGGTCAGTTCCCGTCTCGCTGCGGGAAAGCCCTCGGATGAGATTCTGAAATCCGCGCGCGAGGAAGGCTGTGACCTGATCGCCATGACCACGCACGGGCATCGTCTGCTCGAAGACCTGATCTATGGCGCAACCATTACGCGCGTGCGGCATGAATCCGAGGTGCCGATTTTTCTGGTGAAAGCATGGGAGACTGGAGGCGAGATGTGAGGGCCGCCCGACGTTTGAAATCAGGATATTGCCCATTTGAGAGGAGACTTTCGATAATGACAACCAACCCGCCGAGCCCGGAGCACATTATGCAAATCGGCCTCGGCTTCTGGGCTTCGAAAACGTTGTTGAGTGCTGTGGAAATGGGCGTTTTCACCGAACTGGCGAAGAAGCCGGAGGACTTGGAAACTTTGCGCGGCCGCCTGGGATTGCATCCGCGAGCAGCGCGGGATTTCCTCGATACTCTGGCGGCCCTCGGATTTCTTCAGAGGGCGGATGGCAAGTACTCCAACACGCCCATCACAGATTTTTACCTGGACAAGCACAAGCCGAGCTACATCGGCGGCATTCTGGAGATGGCGAACCAACGGCTCTACGCGCATTGGAGCCATCTCACGGAGGCGCTGCGGACCGGAAGGCAGCAGAACGAGGCCAAGGAGGCGGCCGACGGCGAAACGCCGTTCGAAGCCCTCTACGCCGACCCGGCCAGGCTCAGGACATTCCTGGCCGCCATGACCGGCATCAGCCACGGCGCCAATATGGCCATCGCCCGGAAAATCCCTTGGAGCCAGTACCGGACCTTTGCCGACGTGGGCACGGCGCAGGGCGATCTGGCCGTGCAGGTCGCGCTCGCGAATCCGCACCTGAACGGGACCGGGTTCGATCTTGCCGAGGTGGGACCGATCTTCGAAGAGTACGTAGAACAACATGGGCTCAACGGGCGACTGCGCTTTGTGAGCGGCAACTTCTTCGAAGATCCGATGCCCAAGGTTGACGTCATCACTATGGGCCACATCCTGCACGACTGGAATCTCGACGAAAAGAAGATGCTGCTCAACAAGGCTTACGAAGCCGTCTCACCAGGCGGCGCGGTGGTGGCGTACGACGCCGTCATTGACGATGACCGGTCCACGAACGCCTTCGGCCTGATGATGAGCCTCAACATGCTCGTTGAGACTCCAGGCGGCTTCGACTACACGGGCGCCGATTGCATGGCTTGGATGAAGGAAGTCGGCTTCCGTGAAACTCGCGTCGAACATCTGGTGGGTCCGGACTCGATGGTCGTCGGCATCAAGTAGACCGGGGCGCGACTTCTCGATGTCACTCGCGGCTGCATCCTTTCGCGGTCTTCGGGGCGGTGGCTGGCAAAGAGCCATGGCCATACAGCCGTGATGGGTCGTTCACAGCAAGCGGAAAGACACCTCGACGGCGAGTTGGGTCGCTACGGGAGTTCCATCTCGCAAGGCGGGCTCAAATCGCCACGTGCGGACCACGTCAATCGCGTTCTCATCAAGGCCCAGTCCGAGGGGCTTCACGTCTCTGATTTCCCCGACGTTGCCCTGGGCATCAACCTCGATCATAAGCACCACCACACCGCCGTACTTGATCAGACGCGCCTTCTCAGAGTAAGGCGGATCGGGCTGATATACGGCACGCGGCGGCGACATATTGGTGCCAGGCGTAAATCGCGGCGTCGCGCTCTTTGAATTCTTGGTCTCTTCCGTATCAATGCCGGCAAGTCGTCTTTGGAAATCCTGAAGCTCGGACTTGAGCCCTGAATCATCGGGCGAGAGCTGGGCGGCGGTACTATATGCCTCGAGCGCCTCCTGGGATTTGCCCTCCTTTTCGAGCGCCGCTCCGAGCGTAACGCACCAATACGGTTCGTCGGGATCTTCACGCAAGGCTTCGCGGTACTCAGCCACAGCTTCGTCGATCTGCCTCTGGTCTTCAAGCGTCCGAGCGCGCGTAAGGTGCGCGACGGCGCGTTGCAACTTCCTCTTGTTAAGCTTCTGCCCGGAAGCCCGAGCCACGCCAGAACCAAGCACCATCAATGAGAAGCACGCCACAAGGAGCAGCGCAACGATCCGAAGGGCTCGTTCGAACCGCGGGATATACGCTCTGGTTCTCGTCGTCATACTTCACACTGCATACCCATCACCAGCCCAGAACCTGGGCGAAAATCAGCGGCGCGACGATGGTGGCGTCCGATTCGATGATGTACTTCGGCGTGTCAACCCCGAGCTTGCCCCAGGTGATCTTCTCGTTGGGTACGGCGCCTGAATATGAGCCGTAGCTGGTGGTGGAGTCGCTGATCTGGCAGAAGTATGCCCACCGCGGGACGTTCTCGCGCTGCAGATCCTGATGCAGCATCGGAACCACGCAGATCGGAAAATCGCCCGCAATTCCGCCGCCGATCTGGAAAAATCCGAGCGGCGCCTTTGCCGTCGTCTCGATGTACCACTCCGCGAGTTCCATCATGTACTCGATGCCCGTGCGCACCGTGTGGACGTTCTTCACGTCCCCGGAGATGCAGTGGCCGGCGTACATGTTGCCGAGCGTGGCGTCTTCCCAACCGGGAACAAACATCGGCAGATTCTTCTGCGCCGCCGCCAGCAGCCAACTGTTCTTGGGATCGATCTGGTAAGAGCTGCTCAGCCGGCAGGAGCGCAGGATCTTATACATGAACTCGTGCGGGAAAAATCGCTGGCTGGATTGATCCGCCGCCACCCACTCTTCAAGCACCGCGGCCTCGATGCGACGCATCGCTTCCATCTCGGGAATGCAGGTGTCGGTCACGCGATTCATGTGTCGGACCAGCAGTGCGGCTTCGTCCTTCGGAGTCAGATCGCGGTAATGCGGCACGCGCTCGTAGAAATCGTGCGCGACAAGGTTAAAGACATCCTCTTCAAGATTCGCGCCCGTGCAGCAGATTCCGTGGACCTTGTCCTGACGGATCATCTCGGCGAGCGAGATGCCGAGTTCCGCCGTGCTCATGGCGCCGGCGATGGTCATAAACATCTTGCCGCCCGAATCCAGCAGCTTGACGTAACCTTCGGCCGCATCCACCAGAGCGGCGGCGTTGAAATGACGGTAATGTTGCTTGATGAAGGATGATATCGAGGACATGGTTTTATCCAGGTTAGAAGAAGGTTAGGGAGTCGGGTGTCGGATGTCGGGTGTGGGCACTGGGGTGTCGCGCCGCGACTTCATGCGTTCTCCGTTTTGGATTTGGCCGACCCGAACTTAGGATGGAGCACGCGGATTAGGGACCTCAGCATGCGACCTGTGGTCTCACACTGGACAAGAACCAGCTCAATTCCGGCCGCGGGCGCCAGATGGACTTTTTCGGACAAGATCAAGTGCGTTTCTAATTCCTTAAGCGATCCCTTTGCGACACGAAGAAACTGTACGTAGTCTCCGCGATTCTCCCTACCGTATCCTTCTGCGATATTCGCCGGAACCGAAGCCGCTGCCCTTCTGATCTGCGACGCCAATCCGTAGAGCTCTTCCTTCGGGAATGCCTTGGTGAGGTAATAGCACTGTTCAGCTAGTTTCATCCCCTCGCCCCACACGCGCAGCTCCCGATACGACTGAAGCGGTCCCTGCGTTTTTTGCCACATCGCCATATTGGACCCGAGTCCTGTGTCCCAAACCGAAATCGCGCTTTCCGACACCCGACACCCGATTCCCGGCTCGCTATTCATCCACACCCAGTAAAACCGAAGCCGCGAGCACCGTCGTCCACAGGCCGCGCTTGTCGCCGATCGCCGACTGGGTGATGTTCATGGTGCGCACGATCTTGTTCGAAATCCGGTAAATCTCCTTCTTCTCGTCCCAGCTCCGGTCGGGATCGAACTCCACGCCCAGGGTGGTGGCGAGCATCTCGGCGGCCAGTTCTTCGGCGTATTCTCCTGCGACCTCTTCGGTCTGTCCGAAGGAGTGGTGTTCGGAAAGATAGCCGAAGGTATCGCGATCGGCCGGCAGCGCCACACCTACCGAGGCCGCGATCAGCCGGTGCGGTTCGTGCGTGGAGTTCTCGCTGATCACCACGAAGGTCACCTCGCCGGGCCGCAGCTCTTTCATGCCTTCCACGCGCGGGATCATCTTGCAGCGCGGAGGGAAAATGCTCGAAACGCGCACGAGGTTACAGGCAGCAATCCCCGCCGAACGCAGCGCGAGCTCGAAGCTGGTGAGCTTCTCGCGGTGCTTGCCCACGCCTTTCGTCAAAAACATCCGTTTAGGAACAAACATGGCCGCCGTTTTGAGCGTACCGGAAGGTGGTTGTGCTTGTCGACACCCGCCCGGCCCCCCGCTCCTTCGTCAGTTTTTTGGAACGCGACACAACGTAGCAAAAACCCAGCAGAGGTGTCAATGAAATCTCACGCCCCCGACGCCACGCGCCTCCGGCCAGCCCTCGCCGGTCCGAACCTGCAACCCACCGGCCGGGTGCCATCCTGAGCCGCGGGTAGTGACTCATTTTGAATTTTCCTGAATCCAAGGGCTTCGAGCATCGGTGCACGCTCATGCGAATTTCCATCGCCTCACGCGCGGCACGAAGGTTCTGCCAAGCCTCGTCCACCCGGTGTCTGAGACGCCGAAACTCCTGTACGGAGACGACGCCGATGCTGGTGCTGAAGTCCCCGAGTGCGCTGTTTAACGTCCGCTCGGCTTTGGCGACAGCAGACCTCAGACTGTCGCGCTCGTCGCAGATGATTGAAACCGTCACGTTGCCTTTCGCCTCCTGTAAGGGCCGCGTAGCTTGAACACCGGCGCGGGCAAAAGATTCACGATGTCGTCGACGCTCCAGGGCCGGCCCGTAACTTCCCTTTCCCTTGCCGGGGTCACGCGAAGCGTCTTGTGAATCCGAACGGAATTATAATGCATGTATCGGAGCTGAACCTCGTCTCGGTGAGCGGGCAGATTCGCCTGTCCGCGCGGTTCCACTTCACGGGCGAATCCAGAATGTGCCGCGTTCGCTTCACAATCTCGACGTCGGATCTCGACACGGGCGGCCGAACTTTGCGACAGCCTTACTGAACGTGTCCTGGTTCCTTCTGGTCTCCTTCCGGGTGCCGTAGGGACTTTGGATGTCGATGGAGTCTCATGGGGTTCCCGCAGGTTTCGGCGCTGGTGTCGTTTGCCGTAAGCGATCCCCTTCGAAGCGCAGTTCCCGCGCGAGCGCGAATCCAGTTCCGCGGCATCGTCTTTTCGGGGCTTGCGACGCTCGTGGGCGACCGCTTTTGGAAGCCGTGAGTGTAGAGGAGGGAGCCCCAGCGGGGCGACGGTCAGGGAAAATCCGACGACCGGATGTCGCCGCTACGGGGCTGAACCCGCACTTTGGAGACGCGGCTTTGGGTCTCTAAAGCGCTTCGCGCATCCGCCCGGCAAGCAGCAATCACTAATCATTGATCCCAATCCCGAACCAATCGTCAATCTCCGATCGCCGATCGGCAATCGTCAATTAATTATCTGATCCGGTACGTGCACTCATGTATTTTGGCCCTCCTGTCGATACACAGTTGTGCCCGGTTGGGCACTGCACTAAGGAGGTTCCGGTCACGGCTCAGGCCGGAACGGTAGAAACAAAAGGAGGCTTCCATGAGCACACTTCGAACGGTTCTTAATCCCACGGCTCAAAGCCCGGAGGTAAGGGATTTCGAGGAGGGGCTGGCCGCGCGAGTGGTCGGCCAGGAGCGGGCGGTACGGCGCCTGGCGCGCGTTTATCAGATCCACCTGGCGGGATTATCGTCGCCGGGACGGCCGCTTTCCACGCTGCTGCTCTTGGGACCGACTGGCTCCGGCAAGACGCGACTGGTGGAAGCCGCCGCGGAGGTGCTCTTCGGCAACGTCAATGCGGTTCTGAAGATCGACTGCGCGGAATTCCAGCACAGCCACGAGATCGCCAAGCTGATCGGCTCGCCGCCCGGATACCTGGGTCATCGCGAGACGCAGCCGCTGATCACGCAGGAATCCCTGGAGCAGCATTATACGGACACGGTGAAGCTCTCGCTGGTCTTGTTTGACGAGATCGAGAAGGCGAGCGATGCGCTGTGGCAGCTCCTGCTCGGCATCCTCGACAAGGCGACCTTGACGCTCGGCGACAACCGCCGGGTGGACCTGTCGCGCGCCATGATCTTCATGACGTCGAACCTGGGCACCGCCGAGGTGAACAAGCTCATGACGGGCGGTCTGGGCTTCTCGGCAACCGAGGCGCAAAACGACGACTCGCTCGACCAGAAGATTTATCGAGTGGCGAGCGAGGCGGCGCGGCGCAAATTCTCGCCGGAGTTCATGAATCGGATCGACAAGGTAATCGTGTTCCGTTCCCTCAAGCAGGAACATCTGGAGCAGATCCTCGATATCGAGCTGGGGCGCGTGCAGGAGCGCATCGCATCTTCGGCCGGCACGATGCAGTTTGTGTTCAACTGCACGCCGGCCACGCGAGACTTTCTGTTGCGCGAAGGGACCGACATGAAATTCGGCGCGCGCCACCTGAAGCGCGCCATCGAGCGGCACCTGCTCTTCCCGTTTTCCACACTGCTGGGAACGGGCCAGATTGAACGGGGCGACCTGATCACCGTAGACTTCGACGCCGAGACGTCGAAGCTCATTTTCCTGAAAGAGGAACGTGGCGCGCTGATCGGGCAGGCTCCTATGCTGGTCCCTGAATCTGAGCCTGCGGTGGCAGCTCAGGCCGCGGCCGGCATGGCCTTAAGCGTCGCGACAGGCCGATACGAACCGTGACAGGTGGTCTACCGGTCAAGCTCTGAACGAAACGGAGTGGTAGGCCCGAACGGACTCGAACCGTTGACCTCTACCGTGCGCACAAGGGGGAGGTCGCGACGCGCGACTGCGTATTCGATTGCGTGATCACCACCCCGACAGCCCCAGGAGCTGGTTTGCAACCTCTAGTGCGATCAGGCGACTCGACCGCGATTCAATTCGATTCCACTGGGTTACGAGCCGGTGCCCGACAACCCCACCGTCTGCGGGCTGGCGCCGCCATTGTCCGTCACTGATACGCTCGCGGTCCGGGATCCTGTGGACAGCGGCGTGAACGTCACGGTGATGCTGCAGCCTTGGCCGGCGCCCACGCTGCTGCCACACATATTCGTTTGCTTGAAGTCACCGCTATCGGTTCCGGTGATTGCGATGCTTGTGATGCTCAGCGCCGTGTTCCCTAGATTCGTAAGCGTTATCGTCTTGGCGGCGCTGGTCTTTCCCACCTTGACGCTTCCAAAGCTCAGGCTGGTCGGAGAGAGCTGAACCGCGGCGCCGGTTCCGGTCAATGTTACCGTCTGCGGACTTCCCGGCGCATTGTCGCTGACACTCACCGAGGCCGTTCGTGTGCCGCCCGCGGTCGGTTTGAACGTGATGGTCACAGTGCAGGACTTACCGGCGCCTAGTGTCGAAGGAGTTAAAGGACAAGTGTTTGTCTGGCTGAAGTCCCCGGAGTTTCCGCCAGTAATGGCCACGCTCGTGATGGTCAGGGCGCCGTTCCCGCTATCGGTCAGAGTGATCTTTTGAGTGGCGCTGCTGGTCCCGACTTTCTGCACCGCAAAGGTCAGGCTTGTGGGAGAGAGAGTAACTGCCGGCCCTGTGCCAGTTCCGCTCAGGCTGACCGTCTGCGGACTGCCGGGAGCGTTGTCCGTGATGTTCAGGCTTGCCGACCGGGCGCCCGTCGCGGTCGGGTCGAAGGTCACGGTGATGGTGCACTTGCTCCCGGCGGCCACCGATCCGCCACAGGTGTTCGTCTGGCTGAAGTCGCTGGCGTTGGCTCCCGTCGTGCTGATGCTGGTGAGGGTCAGGGTTGCGGTACCGGTGTTCGTGAGTGTCAGAGCTTTGCCGGAGCTTTTTGTTCCGACAGCCTGGTTGCCAAACGCGAGAGTGGCAGGAGACAGGCTGACCGCGGCCTCGGTGCCGGCTCCGGACAGCGACACGGACTGCGGGCTGCCCGACGCATTGTCCGTGATAGACACTGATGCGCTACGGGTCCCCGAGGCCGTCGGGCTGAAGGTGACGCTGATCGCACAGTTCGATCCTGCTGCAAGTGTTGCGGGAGAAAATGGACAGGTGTTGGTCTGCACAAAATCCCCCGGGTTGCTCCCGTTCATGCCGATGCTGGTGATGGTCAGCGGCGCCACGCCCGTGTTGGTGAGCGTCACGCTCTGGGCGGTGCTGCTGGTCCCGACCTGTTGATTGCC
>JASHPE010000130.1 GCA_030038235.1 Terriglobia bacterium | reverse complement strand
TTAGTTGGACCTGGCGGCCCGCTCGGGGGCCGACACCGCTGGATATGGGCTCATCCCGATCGCCTCTACGCGTCTTCGCCGCGCTCGTTACTGTTAAGTAAAATGGCCGTTTCGACCGCTGAGCTCGAATCGTCATGTTGTTGATCCTACACGACATTCCCGTTCCGCAGGGGGCGCCCTTTTGATATTTCGACATCTCTCGAAATAAGCTCATGTCGCTGATTCCAAACCACATTCCCGTTTTCGGAATATTGTAAACATTGTTCGCAATTTAGCCCCGTTTTACCGATTCTAAAGGACATTCCAGCTTTGGTACGGCCCCGCACCGCCACGTATGTTGTTGATTCTACATAAAGCGCGTTTTCATTCGTGGATGTTAGAGTGGGGGCGCTTTTGCGTGTTTTTTCGATTGTAGGTTGAGCTATATAGGCTAGGATCGAACTTAACGGACCCGGAATCAGCGAGATGCGATATTCGAAAAACTCATGTTTTGCAAACACGGGGCGCGCCCCTTAACGCTCATTTTCACAAAATCCCGCCATGCTTCCGGTTCCACACGAGATTCCAGCTTTGGGAGGGGCGCTTTGGTAGCGTCCCAGCGCGTCTTCCTGGAGGTGTAGGTCGAATGGCGGAGGCTAGAACGGGTTTGGTGGGCTGCGAGGCTCCGGGCGGCGCGGACGGAATCTTCACGCCTAAACATCATCAGCCTCCGGCGCCGGGCGCCAGCCGGCAGTGCCGGTTACCCGGCCTTGTAGTGCAGGCATCCTGCCGACGATGCGGTCGAGAGCGGCGCAGAATCATGGCACACTCGTCGATTTCTCAAGGACAACAGCAAACTAGCGCATCAAGGTATACTTGTCAAGCTATTTCTTAAGTCCTAACCTATGGGCCACGTTGCCAGGAGGCTCTTAGAGCGCGTAACAAAACCGCGACTGGAGCGCGTTGTGGGTGAGCACCGTAACTGCTTCGTCAGCACGAGACACTGCGGTCGCAAGTCGGCCCCACCCACCACGCGACCCAATGCGTCCTCGCGCGTATAGATAGGACAGTAGGCGACAATGGAGGATCAATCACATCGCGGAGGTGGAAACCAAGAGGTGCGAGCCTACTGCAGCCGGGCATACTCCGCCTTGGCCTGCTTGAGGATTGGGATGTCGGGGTCGGCGTCTTTCCAGAGGGCCAGGAAGTCCTGGTAGGCGATGCGCGCCTTGGCGAGCGAGTCGGGATCCTGCGCCGCCGCCTTGGTGGGTCGTAGGGGCGCCCCTTGGTGCGCCTTGGGCGGGGCAAGCCCAGCCCCTACGCCGGCTTCGAGGGCATAGGCGCGGCCGAGACCCAGATGAGCCAGCGCGCCGATGGGCTCGTTCATGACGACGCCGGGGTGGTTGAGAATCTTCTGAAATTCGGCGGCTGCCGCAGTACCTTGACGCGCCGCTAGGTACGCCTGGCCACGCAGGTAAACGGGGTACAGCGCGACGGAAGATCCCAACTCGTAAGGCGCAGCGGCCGTGAGCGCGTCGATTGCCTTATTGGCCTCTTTGGAGGTCTTGCGGTTGCCGAGAATGCTGGCTGCACGGATCATGGGCAGGTCTACGCACTCCACGAATGTGCCCTTCGGGAATCGCTCGGAGAGATGGTCGGCGAGGCGCATCGCTTGAGCAGAATCGCCCGCCAGCGCCAGCGCTATGGCCGAGTCGCGCTCCACATCTCTGCCGCCTGAGAGAGCGAGGGCAGCGCGGGCCTGCTGCGTTGCCAAGCCCGTGTTACCGGCCAGTGCTTCACGCCGCGCAGCTTCGGCCTCGTAGGTCGCGGCGCGTTCTGCCTCATCGGCGTGCTGGGCGGAGTCGGCCGCACGCCGCGTGAGCGCTCGCGCTTTGACAAACTGCCCCGCATACGCCGCTGTCTCAGATTCGAAGTTGAACATACGGTCTTCGTATCCCGGCTTGACCATCAGCCCAGCCGCCAAGCGTTGCATCCCCGCCGCATCATGCTGCAGGAAGTCAACCAGGTAGAGAACGTAGTGAATGAGCGGGGAGTCAAGATTGCGGGCCTGCGCCTTCTGTGCCACGACTTTGGCCTCATCCAGGCGGTTCAACCACAGGTACGCGACGGCGAGATTCGCGTAGCAGGACCCGCTGTCGGGTTGGAGTCGCAAGGCCTCCTGTTGGGCGGCGAGGGCTTTCTCGTATTCGCCTAGAACGGAGGAGTAGATGTGGCTGAGGTTGTTGAAGGGAATGTAGTCGCCCGGATAGGTCTGTGTCCACAACTCGTAGGTCCTCTGGGCTGCTACCGCGTCCCCTGTGACGTTGTCCTCGTAGTGCGCCGAGATGTTTAGCCTTTCTCGATCGCTTACGCGCGACCGCAGCTCGTACGCCTTGCGCGTGGTTTCCGCTGCACGGGCGATTTCGCCCAAAGTCGCGTAACTGGTTCCTTGGCTCAACCAGGCCATGGCAAAGTTCGGGTCCAGGCTGACGGACCGCTGGAAAAACGGAATTGCGGCAGCAAAATCACCCTTTACGATCTGCGCCCGGTGGCCGAGGCTGTAGGCTTGCAGCGCTTCGAGTGACGGTGTTGTGACGTCCTCCAGCGGCACGTCATATTTCTCCACCGAGGCCAGCGACTCGCCCAGCTTCCTGCGCATCTCGGTTGCCGCCTGGCCCAAGGCCTTGAGTACCTGTTCCTTGCCGTTGGCCGTCTCTTGCTCGGCGGCCAGCAGGTCTCCGCTTTGGCAGTTCACGGCCTGGAGGCCCAACACATACTGGCTGCCTAGGCTGGCGATAGAACCTTGGATAGCCGCCGCGCTGGCCGTGCGTTGGCAGACCTCGCGCGCCAGATCGTGAGTGAGACGCGCGTCCCTGGCTTGGCCCATCAAGGCGAGCGTCTGTGCGATGCGGGCATCGGAAATCAGGCTAAGAAACGGCGACTGCTCCAGTTGCGCCGAAAGCCCCTGCCGCAGTGCGAAATCGAACACGGGATCGCTCGTCGTGTTCGTGAAATCCGCGAGGACGATAGTGTCTTGGTCGGTGAGCTTCAAAGTGGGACGCGAGCGGATGTGATAGTAGACGCCGGCAATCCCCAGAACCACCACCCCCACGAGCGCCAGCGCCCACCTGCGCCCGACAGTTACACGGCCAGTGGCACGGGCATCCTGCCCGTGCTGGCTACTCTCTTTGCCGGAGCCGGAGGCCGTAGCGCCCACGGCCGGGACGGCCGTGCCACGCGAAGGCATCTCAACGACACCGGGAGCGATCGGCGCGGCGCGTACCACCTCCAAGTGCCGAGCCAGAGGTGACCCCGAGGCCGCAGGCAAATCGGCCCGTGCGGACTCAAGCGATGGCACGGGGCCAATCTGGCTGTCGAGCGGCTGAATTTCATCGGCGGTGGGTCGCGCCTCCGGACTCGGACTCTGCGCCGCTGCCCGGAAAGGCTCCTCGGAAACTTCTGTCACCTGTGCCACGAACCGGTAGCCGCGCTTGGGCACGGTTTCGATGTACTCCTGGCCATCCGCCGCTTCGTCCAAAGCCTTTCTTAGGAGTGAAACGTGCTTGGTTCCCCTCTTCCACAAACGTGTGGGGCTAGAGCCGCTTGATCAGGTCGTCTTTATCCACCAGGTGCCCGGCGTTCTCAACCAGCACAAGCAAGGCTTCGAAAGCCTTGGGCGCGAGCGGCACGGGCCTTCCGTCCCGGAGCAGCGCCCGCTCCGCCGCCTCCAGGCGAAAGGGTCCGAAGGTATAGAAGTGCCTTCTTTCCACGGTCATAACGGCCGGAGTAATTAATTCAGGAATTATTCACAAGTTCGGAAGGACTTCTCGGGCCTAGTGGGCCACCCTCGATGCACGAATAGCGAAGGGCGTCGGCCGGGAAGCCCTTAACCGTGGGAAATGGTAATCCAGGTCGACGCCCAAAGCAAGCCCAGTCGTTGGACCGTGTCGTTGGACCGGAGGGTTGAAGGAATAGGGGGGCGAGTCAATGCGGCGCAGGAATTTGAAGATCACGGCAGATCTTGCGAGCCAGAAGGTCGTTAATCTCGGTGTGACGCGGCACGGTGGAGGCTTTCTTTTGGCCCGGATTCACGTAGACGGTGTGCCTGCCCCCTTCCCGCAGTTGCCGGCAGCCGTTCTCTTCCAAGTGCCGGATCAACTCGCGGCGCTTCACAGGGCCGCCAGTGAGACTGGCTCCTTGATCACATCCGGGCCACCCAGGTCATGTTCCGCCAGCTCGCGGTTGGCCTCAAGCACCAGCCGGATGGCTTCCCGAAGATTTTCGCGGGCTTCCTCCAGGGTTGCGCCCTGGGTGTTGGCTCCAGGTAGGTCTTCCACCCAAGCAATATACCCTTCCGGCGCTTTCTTAAACACAGCGGTAAGTTCCATGTCTACCGTCACAGCATGCGAACGTATGCTAACACGCGCCAGTTCCCGTTCGCAAGCGCATGACGACGGAACGACGAACAACGGACAAATTCAAAGGAGGAAAGATGAAATCCAGAACATCGACGTGCATCACCGCAGCCGCACTGTTCGCTGCGCTGGCCATTCCGGTTGGGTTGGCCGCCCAGGAACAGGAGCACGGGCAACCTCCGTCTGCCCCGATCTTCACCAGTCTGTTCAGTTTCGATGGGACCGACGGCGCCCTCCCCTTCGAGACCTCTCTTGTTCAAGGCATGGACGGTAATCTATACGGAGAGACCGGGTCGTTCGGGTTCGGGTCCAACGGCGCAGGCGAGATCTACAAAATAACTCCGACCGGGACACAGACTGTGCTCTACAGCTTTTGCTCCCAGCCGAACTGCACTGACGGCGGCGGCCCGTCCGGTGGGCTGGTGCTGGGCACGGACGGCAACTTCTACGGGACAACATCGTATGGCGGGACCGGTAGCTTCGGGGGATATGAGGGTTGGGGCACAGTCTTCAAGATAACTCCGAGCGGTACGCTGACAACGGTCTATAACTGGTGTTCCCAACCGAATTGCACCGACGGCGGCCCCAGCTACGTCGGAGGGACGCTGGTTCAAGCCACCGACGGGAATTTCTACGGGACCAACGTGTACGGCGGCGCCAACACCAGTTGTAACGGCGGTTACGGCTGTGGAACGGTTTTCAGTATCACTCCGGAGGGTGTGTTGAAGACGCTTTACAACTGGTGCTCCCAGCCGAACTGCGCCGATGGCTCCTCCCCTAACGGGCTGGTTCAGGCCACCGACGGGAACTTCTACGGGACAACGCTGGAAGGGGGGGCCAACAGTAGTTGTTTTTCCGGCTACGGCTGCGGAGAGGTCTTCAAAATTACGCCACAGGGCGGGCTGTCCACGCTTTACAGCTTTTGCTCCCAAACGAACTGCGACGATGGCGACAACCCGTACGCCGGACTGATTCAGGTCAATGGCGAGTTCTACGGGACAACCTTCTATGGCGGGACCTACGGGGACGGCACCGTCTTCAAACTCACCTCCGGAGACACGCTGACCACGCTGTACAACTTTTGCTCCCAAAGTAACTGCAGTGATGGCGCCAGCCCCTACACTCCGTTAATTCAAGCCACCAACGGAATACTTTACGGAACAGCTTGCTGTGGGGGGGCCTACTACTCCGGCGTGATTTTTGGAATCACTCCAGCCGGCACGCTGACCACGCTATACAGCTTTTGCGCCCAGACGAACTGCGCTGACGGCTCAAACCCCGACGGCGGGCTAGTTCAGGCCACCAACGGTACCTTCTACGGGACAACTCAGTTTGGGGGCAACTATACGTGTTCTCCTTACAGCAGCTGCGGCACGATCTACAGCCTGGCGGTGGGCCTGGGCCCATTTGTAGAAACCCTGCCCACCTCCGGCAGGGTGGGAGAAACGATCAAGATCCTGGGAAACCATCTGGCCGATGCAACCGGCGTCAGCTTTAACGGCGTCGCGGCCACGTTCAAGGTGTTCTCGCACACGTTGCTCTCGGCCACCGTCCCAACCGGCGCCACCACCGGATTCGTGGCCGTCACTACACCAAGCGGAACGCTGAAGAGCAACGTGCGATTTCAGGTGAAGCCATAGCCGTAGCGCAGGGGGCCCTTTTGTGACCCTCCCAGGGGCCTTCCATGTTGTCTGGTTATAACGGAGCTCCTAAGCGGTGGCTCACTTCTTCACGAGTTCGGCAAATTGCTCGGTGGTGAGACCGGCTTGCTTGATGATGGCATGCAACGTTCCTTTGGGAATTGTTTTGCCGAAGTGCATGGGAACCGTAAGGGGCCGACGATCAGTGGTCCGGAACATCGTAAGATGGCTTCCCTTCTGACGCCATGCGACGAAGCCGGCTTTTTCAGAATCCGCACCACTTCACGGGCGCGCAGGGCGGGCAGTTGCTTAGACATGCGACGGCATCACGTGAACCAGCGTCGTGAAAACGGGTGCAGACTCATTCCCAGGCGGGATGGGCTCGCCATGGGCCGCGAGATTTTCAAGGTGCAACTCGATGGCTTCCCGGGCATGGAGGGTAGCCTCTTCGATGCTCGTCCCGTAAGAGACGCATCCAGGCAGCGAAGGGACCAGCACCGTATAGCCACCTTCGGGCTCCGGAATCAGATTGATCTGATAGGCGTATCCCTTTCGGACTCTGCTCATGAATTCATTATGCCATATTGCCCTGCTAGTTTTTCCATGTCGTTCGATCGAAAAGCCGCAGGGCTTGAGAAACGAACCCTGCGTTGCACAAAAACGAGGAGAGGACAATGAGACTCAGAAAGCGGGAAATGACTGACAAGGCTAGGAACGGGGCAACACTTGCGATCGGATCGTGGAGGACCTTCGGCATCCTCGGCCTGATCCTGGGAGCCACGGCGATGGTGGGACCTTGGCGGGTCCGTTAGCGAGGCTTGCGCAGAAGCCAGCGACGCCGGCTGTGGGACGGTTTTCAAGATCACCCCTGGTGGCACGTTGACGACACTCTACAGCTTTTGCTCGCATCGGCCCAAGCCACTCCCATGCTCGGTCCGGCGCTTGGCAAGCCACGGCACGATAGGCCGCGCCCGTAGCCCGCGCCGAAGGGCGTCCGCATCGTAGCCGCGATCCCCGAGCACACAGTCCGGCCGCTGCCGTGGCGGCGTGCCTTCGCGGCAGATACGGCTGACGTAGGCTACCAGTCCGGCCATTCTCCAGATCATTCTGCGATGAATCGTCCTACTCCTCGAAAGCCTCTTCGGCGCCCGGCAGCTTGTCACCCGGGCGTGCGAACCACACGTAGAGCGTGGGCAGCAGCATAACGCTGATGAGCAAATCGACGATGAGTCCGCCCACGATCACGATGGCGAATGGCCGCTGCGAGTCCGACCCGATATCGTGCGAGAGCGCGGCCGGCAGCAGTCCCAAGGTCGCGACCAGCATGGTCATCATGATCGGACGCAAGCGCAGCACGGCGCCCTCTATCGCCGAGTCCTTCACCGAGTGGCCGCGGGCCCGCAGTTGGTTGATGTAGGTGATCATGATTACGCCGATCTGGACGGAGACGCCAAAGAGCGCCAGGAAACCGACTCCGGACGAGACGCTAAAGTGCGTTCCGGTCACCAGGAGCGCCAGGACGCCGCCGATCGGCGCCAGAGCCACGTTGGTGAGAATCAACCCCGACCACTTGAAGGAGTCGAATTCGGTGTACAGAATGATGAAGATGATCAGCACTGTGATCGGCACCACGATCGAGAGCCGTTTGTTCGCCCGCTGTTCGCTCTCATATTCGCCGGCCCAATCCAGGTGGTATCCCTCGGGAGTTTTCACCTTCTGGTCGATTTCGCTCATGGCCTGCCGGACGGTGCTGCCGAGATCGCGTCCGCGCACGCTGTACTTGATGGCGATATAACGCGAGTTCGCCTCGCGATAGATCATCGAGGCGCCGTCCTGCACCTGAATGTCGCATAACTGGCCGAGGGACACGCGCTCGCCGGTCGGCGCCACGATGCGGATATCCGCAATGTCCTGGATGGTCTGGCGGAACTGGGGCTGATAACGGATCACCAAGTCGTAGCGGCGCTCGCCCTGCAGCACCTGGGTGACGGCGTTGCCGCCTACCGCGGTTTGGACCGCGTCTTGAACGTCGCTCACGTTGAGGCCGTAGCGGCTCGCCTTCACGCGATCCACCACCAGGTTGACATTGGGTTGGCCCAGCACCCGGAAAACGCCGAGATCGGCGATGCCGGGAACTCCCTTCATCACATCCTCGATCTTGTCGGCCGTGTCCTCGAGTGTAGGCAGATCGCTGCCGAAGATCTTCACGGCGAGCTGGCCCTTCACGCCGCTGACTGCCTCCTCCACGTTGTCGGCGATCGGCTGGGAGAATCCCCAGTCAACGCCGGGAATAGTCGAGACCTGCTTATCCATGGCGGCGATCAGAGCGTCCTTGCTGCCGTGGAACTCCGAGCGCCATTGAGAGCGGGGCTTGAGATCGACGAAGTACTCCGTATTGAAGAAGCCGGTGGAATCGGTGCCGTCGTCCGGCCTGCCCACCTGGCTCACCACCTGCGTGACCTCGGGGAAGCCGATGAACATCTTCCGGGCTTCTTCCATCACCTTCTCGCCCTCAGTCGGACCGGTGCTCGGCGCCAGCGTCCCGCGAGCCCAGATCGCGCCCTCGTCGAGGTGAGGCAGGAACTCGGATCCGATCGTCCCGCTCCAGACCACGGCGCAGCAAGCCGCCAGCAAAAGAAACGAGCCTCCCACCGTCACGGCGCGGTGCTCGATGCACCAGCCGAGCCGCTTGCGGTACGACTTGATCAGCATCACAAGAACGGGGTTGCGCCACTCTTTCACGCCCTTGCGGAAGAGGATGCTCGAAAAGACGGGGGCCAGGATCAGGGAAAACAGCAGGGCGCCCAGCAGGGCGAAGGCGACGGTGAACGCCATGGGCCGAAACAACTTTCCTTCCACCCGCTGCAGGGTGAAGATGGGCATATAGGCCGTGATGATGATCAGGATGGCGTAGAAGACCGGCCGCTGTACCTCATGAGCGGCGCGGCTGATCTTCTCCGGCAGCGGAATGAGCGCGTCGCTTGGCCGGCCGAGATGCCGCAGAATGTTTTCCACCATCACCACCGCACCATCCACCACCATGCCGAAATCGAGCGCTCCGAGCGAGAGCAGGTTGGCGGGAATGCGGCGCAGATCAAGCAGGATGGAGGCAAAAAGCAGCGAGAAAGGAATAGTTGCAGCCACGATCAGGGCGCTGCGGATGTTCCCCAGGAAGATGAAGAGGATGATGGTGACCAGCAGCATGCCGGCAGTGAGGTTCCACAACACGGTGTGGGTGGTGTAGGTCACCAGGTCATCGCGGTCGAGAAAGGGCACCACCTTGACTCCGGAGGGCAGGATGTGCGCGTTCAACTGCTTGACTTTGGCGTGCAGGGCCTTGAGCGCGCCTTCAGCTTCGGCGCCTTTGCGCAGCACCACGATGCCTTGAACCACATCGGGATCATCCTGGATGGTGCCGTTGGCCAGGCGGGTGGCGCGGCCGGTCTGGCCAAGGCGGATTTTGGCGCCTTGCACCACAACGGCAACGTCGCGCACGCGAACCGGCGTGTTGTTGACGGTCGCGATCACGGTATTCGCGATATCGTCCGTGTTGTCGACCAGACCGATCGCGCGCACGTTGAAGGCCTGCTCGCCGTGCTCGATAAAGCTGCCGCCCGCATTCACGTTGTTGTTGCCGATCGCGGTCTCGAGCTGCGGCAGGCTCAGTCCGTAGGCGATCAGCTTGTTCGGGTCCACCTGCACCTGATACTCGCGCGTGATGCCTCCGAAGATGGAGTCATCCACAATGTTGGGCACCGACTTGAACTGGTTCACCAGCACCCAGTCCTGCAGCGACTTGATGTCCATCAGGTCGACGCGCGGATTGTTGCTGGTCACCGTGTAGAAATAGATCTGCTCGGCGGGACTGTAGTCGGGACCTAGTTGCGGCGACACGTTCTCGGGCAGCGTGACCTGCGAAAGCTTTTCCAGCACCTGCTCGCGGCTCCAGAGATCGTCGGCGGTGTCATCGAAGATCATGGTGACGACCGACAGGCCAAAGAGCGATATGGACCGCAAATGGGCAAGGTGCGGCACGCCATTCAACTGGACTTCGAGCGGCACCGTGATCTGCTGCTCCACTTCCTCAGCGGCGCGCCCCGGCCACTGCGTGATCACCTGGACGTAAATGTCAGCGATGTCGGGATAGGCTTCGATGGGAAGCCGGTGGAAGCTGATTACGCCCCAGACCAGCAGCATGAAAGCCAAGGCCAAGACGAGCAGTTTTTCTCGAAGCGCAAAATCGACGATACGACGAATCATTCCCTGGACTCGGTTATGAAATTGGTATAAAAAGCTGTGATCAGAAGGGCGGAGCGAGGAAAATGGCGCCGGGCAAGGCGCCGCGATTCAACCGTCAACCGTCCAATCTTCGATCGTTGCTGCTGCTGCTATTCGACAGAGACCGCGCTCGAGAACTCCAGCGCGTTGCTCACCACCCGATCCTCCGGATTGACGCCGCTCAGGATCTCCTGCGTGCCGTCCGGAGCCGTCTCGCCGCCCTGCACCTGCGTCAGGCGGAACGAATGGTCGCCGGCGCGCACAAACACCCAGTCCTTGTCGTGTAAGCGCAGGATCGCGGTGGAGGGCAACAGCAGCCGACTGTAGGTCTGACGCGATGTGAATTTGACGGTGGCGAACATCTGGGGGCGGAACAGCCCCCCGGTATTTGCCAGCTCCACGCGGACCTTGGCGGTGCGGGTGGTCGGGTCGAGAACCTGCGAAATGTTGCCAACTGTCCCGCGAAATGCGCGGTCGGGATAGGCGTTCAACCGGACTTCGGCGATGTCGCCGAGGCGGACCTTGCTGAGATCGTTCTCGTACACGTCGCACAACACCCAGACGCGCGAGAGATCGGCCACCATGAACAGGCTCTGCGAGTTGTCCAGCGACTTCACGGCCTCGCCGCTCGCCACCTGTTGGTCAACCACAGCACCCGTGATGGGTGAACGGACTTCAAGCGTGGGCGAAAGGTGATCCAGGTCGCCGCCGAGCAGGCGAATCTGGTCGGCATCGGTCTTGACGTCCACCTGCGCTTTTTCCTCGGTGTTTTCCGCATTCTCAAGATCCTGCTGCGCCATGGCGCCGTGCGCGAAAAGCTCCTGGGCGCGCTTCAAGGCCACGTCAGCAAGGTGCTCGTCGGCCTTATCTTTTTCGTATTGCTGGATGGCGGCTTCGAGGTCGGGACTGTGAACCACAAGCAGTAGCTGGCCCTTCTGCACGTCGTCTCCAAGCTTCGCCCGCACGTCCATCACGCGTCCGCCCGCCAGCGCGTTAATGTGGACCGTGCGCGTGATGTCGGGCGCCACCGTGCCGTTTACCGAGAGCACGTCAGGCTCCCGGCGGCTGACCGGCGAAACCACCGGAAACTGCAGAGGATTGTCAACGCTAAAGACGTTTGGAGTCGAAGGCGCCGCAGGTTTCGGTTCCGAGGCGTCCATCGAACCGTGCTGGCTGCACCCTGACGCCATCAACGCGCCGGCGGCCGCCAAAAGAAGAGTAGGAATAAGTCCGGTCATACGGCGATTCATGAATTAGACCTCTAACCTGAATTGGAGCAGCGCCGGTGTGCCTTGTGGCGCCTCAACAGGAAGCAGCGCCCCAAGACAAAACCCGGCGGCGGAACGAATATGAACACAGCTAGGAGCGAAGATTATCCGGGGAGGTTGGGGAACGGGGGACCTCTAATCGACGCCGCCACGGCCCAGCATTCCCGACTGAGCGGAGATAGCCGAATAAAGAGCGAGCAGAAAACTAAAGTCACCGCCAGCCAGGCGGCGGCAGAGAGTTGAAAGCTCTCCAAAACCTGAAGCAAGCGCGCGAGATGAACGCTGCGACCCTGAGAACCGTCGATGCTGACCACGGTCACGGCGGAGCGGGTGTTCCGCCCTTCGGCCAGCGCGCCGAATCGCACCAGATCGTCGCTGGCAGAAATACAGGGAAACAGCGCTACAGCCGCCAGCAGGACGGCGAAGGCGCGGCGGCACCGGTCGAGGAAGCGAGCTTGCCTTCGGCGCTCCCAATACACCAACACGCCGAGCGCGACAAGCACGCTCAGGAGCCACAACAGGTTCAGGCCGCCAGCTACGGTCATTTAGGGTCAAGTCTATCGGAATGCAAGAACTGGGTCAAGAAGAAGCCTCTTATCAAAATGATAAGCAAAAGGGTATAAAAGTAGTTAATCATAACTTCCGGTTCGCCCTGAGTGCGCGGAGCCGGACCTCGCAGGTCCACACACTGGAGACGGGGGATGCGGCAGCCCGGCTTTCGACCCTGGAATTTGGATTTGGGCTCTCGGCGTTCAGCCCAACACCCGAATTTCCCCATTTTTCGGCGTTTTTTCCCTGCCACAATAGGTTGGGCCGCCCCTGTGGAAATCCCACGAGATATTGTGCTTTTTTTGCTTGACATCGTTCTGTAACAGGATTATTAGTAGTGTCCGCGGGGCTTGCCGGCGGCGAAGGCTTGCCAAAGGAGCTTTCCGATCCGCGAGAACATCGAATGAGTAAGAGAGCCTGAGGCACCAGCCCAACGCGAGGAGCATGTCATGCCGGATATTCAAACGACCACCTCTGCTGTCCTGAACGGTCACGATCAGGAAAGTCCGGCCCGCAAGCGCGGCTTGGTGGTGAAGCGATTCTTCACCGAGGCGGACGTGAATCCGTTCGACGCTGTGACATGGGAGATGCGCACTGCGTCGATCCAGAACGAGAAGGGCAAGACCATTTTCGAGCAGCCGAACGTCGAGGTGCCGAAGGACTGGTCGATGACGGCCACCAATATCGTGGCCTCCAAGTATTTCCACGGCAAGATCAACACCGCCGAGCGCGAATCGAGCGTGCGCCACCTGATCGGCCGCGTGGCCGACACCATCGCCGACTGGGGCAAGGAGGGCGGCTACTTCCGCAGCGAAGCCGACGGCGATGCCTTCCACGACGAACTGGTTCACCTGTTGGTCCGCCAGATGGCCGCGTTCAACTCGCCCGTCTGGTTCAATTGCGGCTTGTGGCACAAGTATCATCGAAGCTCACCCGCCAGCGGCTGGTTTTGGGACCCGGCCACGGGCGGGATCAAAAAGGAGACGGAGGCCTACCGTCATCCGCAGTGCTCTGCCTGCTTCATCAACTCCATTCAGGATAGCCTCGAAAGCATCCTCACCCTGGCAAAGACGGAGGGGATGCTCTTCAAATGGGGTTCGGGTACAGGTACGAACCTCTCCCCGCTTCGCTCCTCGCTGGAATCGCTGTCGGGCGGCGGTGTGGCCTCCGGTCCCCTTTCCTTCATGAAGGGTTTTGACGCCTTTGCGGGCGTAATCAAGTCCGGCGGCAAGACGCGCCGGGCCGCCAAGATGGTGATCCTCAACATCGACCATCCGGACGTGGTGGAATTCATCGAGTGCAAGGCCAAGGAAGAGCGCAAGGCCTGGGCGCTGGTGGATGCCGGCTACGACTCTGCGCTCGACGGTGAAGCGTACAGCTCGATCTTCTTCCAGAACGCCAACAACAGCGTGCGCGTGACGGACGACTTTATGCAGGCCGTGGTGGAGGATCGCGAGTGGTCCACGCGGCGGATCACTAACGGCCAGCCCGTGAATACGTACCGGGCGCGCGAACTGATGCGCAAGATCGCCGACGCGGCCTGGCAGTGCGGCGATCCCGGCATGCAGTTCGACACCACCATCAACAAGTGGCACACGTCGCGCAATACGGCGCGCATCAACGCCTCGAATCCGTGCAGCGAGTACATGTTCCTCGACGATTCCGCCTGCAATCTGGCCTCGCTGAACCTGATGAAGTTCTTCAGCCCCGACGGCCGCTTCGACGTGGAGGCGTTCCGCCAGGCGGTGGAGATCATGATTCTGGCACAGGAGATCATTGTCGATAACGCCAGTTACCCGACCGAGCGCATCGCGCAAAACTCGCACGATTTCCGGCCGCTGGGCCTCGGTTACGCCAATCTGGGCGCGCTGCTGATGGCCAACAGCCTGCCTTACGACTCCGATGGCGGGCGCGATTACGCCGCTGCCATCACCGCCGTGATGCACGGCCAGGCGTATCTCACCTCGTCGCATATCGCCGCCGAAATCGGACCCTGTGAAGGATTCGCCGTCAACCGCGACCCCTTTCTCAGCGTCATCGCCATGCACCGGCAGGCGGTGAACAACATCAACTCGCGCCACGTGCCCGAGAACCTGTGGGACGCCGCTAAGAAGGTGTGGGACGAGACGCTCGCCAGCGGCATGAAGCACGGCTATCGCAACGCCCAGGTCACGGTGCTGGCTCCCACCGGTACGATCGGCTTCATGATGGACTGCGACACGACCGGGATTGAGCCCGATCTCGCGCTCGTGAAGTACAAGAAGCTGGTGGGCGGCGGACTCATGAAGATCGTCAACAACGTGGTTCCGGCTGCGCTGCTCCGGCTCGGTTATTCGGCGCAGGAAGCGGCCGAAATCGTGAACTACATCGATATTCACGGCACCATCGAAGGCGCTCCGCACTTGAAGCCGGAGCATCTGCCGGTGTTCGATTGCTCCCTGAAGCCGGCCAACGGCAAGCGGTCGATCCATTACATGGGCCACATCCGCATGATGGCCGCCGTGCAGCCGTTCATCTCCGGCGCCATCTCCAAGACCGTGAACCTGCCGGAAGAAGCCACGTCCGAAGACATCATGAACGCCTACCTGGAATCGTGGCGGCTGGGTCTGAAGGCGATGGCGGTGTATCGCGACGGATCGAAGCGGTCGCAGCCGCTGAATACGGCGGACGCGAAAAAGCAGTCGGCAGTGGCCGGTCAGCAGCCGGCAGGCGGCGGTCAGCAGTCGGCAGAACGGGACACTGGTTCCGAACCCCGAATCCCGAACCCCGAATCCCGAGACACGAACTCCGAACCTCGAACTCCGAATTCCGAACCGCGGCCCTTCCGTAAGAAGCTCCCCGACGAGCGGCACGCCTACACGCACAAGTTCTCGGTCGGCGGACACGAAGGCTACATCACCGTCGGCCTTTACGAGAACGGGCAGCCGGGCGAGATCTTCATCACCATGGCCAAGGAAGGCTCCACGGTCTCCGGCCTTATGGATTCGTTTGCAACGGCGATTTCGCTCGCGCTCCAGTACGGCGTACCGCTTAAGGTGCTGTGCGACAAGTTCAGCCATACGCGCTTCGAGCCCAGCGGCTGGTCGCGCAATCCGGATATCGGGTACGCCAAGTCGCTGATGGATTACATCTTCCGCTGGCTGGCGATGAAGTTCCTGCCGCGCGACGCTCAACCGCAGGAAAGCGCGAGCCTGGTAACTCCGAACGGCGCCGACGTCGCCACGGCCGCACACCTGGCGTCGCAATTCACTCAAGCGGCTGCCACCGGGAATCAGAGCGCGGCGCCGGCCGCACCCGATCCGACGAGCGCCGCGCAAAGCGGCGGAGTCCACACGCAGCAGGCTCAACTCGCGGGCGTGGTCCACGAAGACGACGCTCCGAGTTGCTCCGACTGCGGGGCGATCATGGTCCGCAACGGGGCGTGCTTCCGCTGCATGAACTGCGGGAGCACGAGCGGGTGTTCGTAGCGCCAAGTCGAAGAGTTTTATCGATCGTACAGCGCTATTGAAATCGTCAACGTTGACGCCGGACAGCGAATCCGCAACAATTGCGCAAAGTTTGCGTAATGGGGGTTGGGAGGCAAGGGTGAAGAACCGTAAACGAGCGCGCCGGCTGCCTGTGAATGTCCACGAAGCCCTGAGCGCCATCGCCAGCACCGGCAAGGGACGATGCTGGTACTGCGACTCGCGGCTGCCCGACGCCGAAAGCGCGATCCATCGCGGCTGGGACGTGCAGCGCATCGACGAGCATCCGGTGGCGAGCATCATTCTGGTGTGTCCGGAGTGCGTGGAACGCGAGGCCAAAGTGGTCCGCGTTCGGCCCGTGGCGCGCGCCCGCAATTCGAACGGCACCCACGCGCTGACCATGGAGGCCCGGCGGGCCTGATGCGGCAGGCGTCGCCGACTGTCGCTCATTACCATTGACGGCCCTAAGCCGTTTGATGCTGGCATCGCTGCTCACCCATTCGGGGCCAAAAACGGAGGGGCAAGACCATGGAAGAGAAACGCTTGGTCTGGTACTTCGAACGCCAGTTGCGCATGTTGCTGTTCGACCAAGGACCGGAGCGCGATAATCTTCTTGACTATTTCAACAGTCACGAGCCCAGCGATCAGGAAATTCTCGGATTGCTGGCTGTGACCACCGTCTCCGATTCGTGGTCTCCGGTCGGCGCCGAATACCCATCCCAACTCGAAGCGCTCGCAGCCCTGCCCGAGCCTGACCGCGCTGCGCTTTGCCACGAATTCCGCCGCTTGCTCGCCGTCCGCCCACGCTGCTGAGGCCACGGTAAACCGTCCGTCGCCCCCTTGTCGTGCATTTGACGATCGCTGCCTCAATCTGTTATTCGATAATAGAGTCAACCCCATGAGCAGCCGGCAAGCGCGGATCCTCGCTGTGAGCGCGGGCGTTCTTCTGTCCGTCACGCTTGCCACCCTGGCCTTCGCGACGCAATTGAGCTTCAGGCTGGGTTTCAACCTCTTCACGCTTCCTGAAGACGTGTCGCTCGGCCGCCAGACCGCGGCCCAGGTAGAGAGAGAGCTGCCCGTGCTCGATGACGAAACCACGACACGCTACCTCGCCCAGCTCGGCCGGAGTCTTACGGCGTACGCGCCCAACCCGCAACCCGAGTACGTGTGGCAGTTCAAGGTTCTCAACAGTGGCGACATCAACGCCTTCGCCTTGCCCGGCGGGTACATCTACGTGAATCGCGCCGCTATCGAGTGCGCGACGAGCGAAGCGCAGCTCGCCGGCATTCTCGCCCACGAAGAAGGACACGTGGTCATGCGCCACGGCACCCATCAGGCTTCCGAAGCGATGCTGGCGCAGAAGCCGCTCGAGATCCTCAGCGGATTCTTCGGTCCGGACGGCAACCTCACCAGCGACGTTCTGCGCGACCTGCTGGGCGCCGGCGTCGAGTCGCTGCTCCTCAAGAACTCGCGCAGCATGGAAGCGCAGGCTGACTCCGTCGGCGCCTACATCCTCTATCATGCCGGCTACGATCCGCGTGCCATGGCGCAGTTTTTCAAGATGATCAAGCAGAAGTATCCCGAGCAAACGCTCGGCGCCGTGAACTTCCTCTCGAACCACCCGGATCCCGGCGATCGCGTCAAGGCGGTGGACGACGAGATTCCGCAGCTCGGTCCGCCCAAGGCGTGGCTCGCGGACGATCGCCAGTTCGACGCGGTGCGCGCGCGCGTGCTGTCGCTGCCGCCTCCGCCCAAACCGAAGCCCCAGCCGCAGACATCCTGAACGCCCGTGCGCGCAACCGTATTCAGCGTCGGCCACTCCACGCGAACCATCAGAGACTTCGTCGCCCTGCTGCGCGCTCACGGCGTACAACGCGTGATCGACGTGCGCACCATCCCACGCTCGCGCCACAATCCGCAGTTCGACCGCGCAGCGCTCGCCAAGGCGCTGCACAACGCGAAGATCCACTACACGCATCTTGCCGCTCTCGGCGGACTGCGCCACGCGCGGCGGGATTCGACGAATCTCGGCTGGCACAACGCTTCGTTTCGCGGATTCGCCGATTACATGCAGACGCCTGAGTTTGGGCAGGGGCTCGCGAGACTCATCGAACTTGGCCGCGAAGAACCGTGTGCGGTGATGTGTGCCGAGGCTGTCCCGTGGCGCTGCCATCGATCGTTGATCGCCGACGCGCTCGCGGTCCGCAAGATTCCGGTGTGCCATATAACCAGCCGCACGCGAGCCGAGCCGCATCATCTCACGCCGTTCGGGCGCGTCAAAGGAACGACAGTCACCTATCCTGGTGCGTAGAGTGTGCGGCTCCGCCGCCTTGCGGAAGGCTTTGGCCTTGCTTCTGTCACTCGCTCCTTTACTCATATCGGAGCGCTACCATTGGATCAACTCTTGTGGCGCGGCGTGCCGGGATAAAGCACGCGGCGACGGCAACCGCAAAGAGCAGGATCGCGACAGCCGCGAACGTCAAGGGATCCATTGGGCGAACTCCGTACAGCAGGCTGGCGAGATACCGTGTCACGCCGAATGCCACCCCCAAGCCCAGCCCGCCTCCTAGAACCGCCAGAAGGATCCCCTGACCGAGAACGATGCGCAAGACCCCGGCCTGCGGTGCGCCCAGGGCCATCCTGATCCCGATTTCGCGGGTGCGGCGCGAGACTTCGTAGGAAAGCAGTCCGTAGAGACCGATGCAAGCCAGCACCAGCGCCAGCAATCCGAAGAAACTGGACAGCCGCGCCATGAGCCGCTCCTGCGACAACAATTGATCGACTCTTTCGGATTGCGTGGCGATGTCGAAAACCGGCAGATCGGTGGCCGCTCGATTGACGATGTCGCGCACCTGCGGAACGAGCGCCGTGGTCGCGGTTGCCGTGCGCAACTCGAAATTCGCGCCGCTGCCGGTCAAAGGCTGATACATGGCGGGAGTGATCTCGCGCCGCAGGCTGTCGTACTTAATGTTTCCCACCACGCCGATGATTTCGTAGCCGGGCGGTTTCGGCGTGGTGCGCGGTTCGTCTCCCTCCGGCTCATCCAGGTGCAGTCCCAGCGCATTCTGCTTGCCGAGGTATTTTCCGGCGAAGGCTTCGTTGACGACCACGGGAGTGGGCGCGTCCGACGCGGCGGACTTCTGAGGAGGCGGGGCCGCTGCGGCGGCGGAGTTTGGTTTCATATCCGCGTCGGCTGCCGCCATTTGGGCCGCATAGGCCGCCGCCACGGTCGCAAAGTCGGCGGAATTGAAAGTGCGCCCGGCAAGCAGGTGCATCTTCATGGTCGAGAAGAAGCCGGGTCCGACGGCAAGCACATCTGTGTCCACGCCCGCCTTTGCCGGCTGGCCAGGCACGTGTACAGTCGTGGTCCACAAGGACCCGCTTAACAGAGCGGAGGACGAATAACTGGCCGAGATCACGCCGGGCAGAGCGGCAAAGCGGTCCTGCAGGTCTCGATACAGGCCGTCAATTTGCGCGATCTTGTAGCCGGAAAGCGTGGGGTCAATTCCAAAGGTCAAGATGTTGCGAGTATCGAAGCCAGGGTCGATATCGCGCAGGGATTTGAGCGTTCGCACCAGCAGTCCCGCGCCGATCAGCACCACGATGGAGAGCGCGACCTGCGCGATCACCAGCACGCCGCCCAGTTGAATCCGGCGCCCCGGATGCGATGTGCCGGCCGGAAGAGTCGATGCGCTTTCCTTGAACGCGGGCGCGAGATCGAGGCGCGTACTACTGAGTGCCGGCGCCAGGCCGAAAAAAACTCCAGTCAGCACGGAAGCGCCAATGGTGAAGGTGAGAACCCGCCAGTCGGGCCCGATGACATAAGGGAAGGGCTGGGCCGAGCCCCCGGATACAAGCGTCGTGAGGGCGCGCACGCCCCAGTACGCAATCAGCACGCCCAGCGCTCCGCCGGTCAGCGAGAGCAGGACGCTCTCGGTGAGCAGTTGGCGCACCATTTGCCAGCGGCCCGCGCCGAGCGCCAGTCGAACCGCCACTTCCTTCCGGCGCCCTGCGGAACGCGCCAGCATGAGACCGGCGATGTTCGCGCAGGCGATCAGCAGAACGAAGGCGACCGCGCACATCAAAACGTAGAGCAGAGTCGCAAGGCTTTGTCGCCGGCCTGTCAGTCCTTCAGGGGCCGGCGAGAGCGCGATTGCCGGGTCGTCCTCGGCTTTCGCCATGGGTTTGGCGCCATGGAGCATCTCGTTGCGGAAAATCGAGGTCGCGGCGGCTTGTGCCTGCCTCATCGAGACGCCTGGCTTGAGCCGCCCCAGGATGACGATCCACCAGTTCTGGGAATCGGTCATGGCCCGGTTGCGCGCCCAGTTGGCGTTCAGGGCCGGCACAAACGCAAGCGGAGCGAACAGGTCCTGGGTTTTGCCGGGCGCCAGGTTCGTGAAGTGGGGATCGGTTACGCCGACGATCGTAAACGCAGTGCCGTTCAAGCGAATCGTTCGCCCCACGACCGAGCGATCGCCGCCGAATGCTTTTTGCCAGTAGCCATAGCTCAGCACCGCCGCGGGTGCAGCCGACGGCGAATCGTCGGCGGGGCCAAGCGGCCGGCCGAGCACCGTCTCGACACCCAGCGTCGCGAAAAAGTCACCGGAGACAACTTCCACTCCCGCCATGTTCGGCGTACCGTTGCCCGTCAGAACAAGTTGCATGGGCCCCGTGAACGCCGTAAGGCCCGAGAAAACGTCCGCCTGCGCCCGCATGGACTTGAACAGGGGAACCGAAAACGAGCAGCCCGTGCCGTTTCCGCCCGGGCCGCAATCGCCCCAGCTTCCATAACCGTGATAGTTGGGGTCGTGCTTCGCCGTCCATCTAAAGACGGCAACGCGCTCGGGATCGCGGATCGGAAGGGTTCGAAGCATCACGGCGTCGATGAGCGTGAAAATGGCAGTGTTGGCGCCGATGCCGAGCGCCAGCGTGAGAATCGCAACGGCCGTGAAGCCCGGAGTCCTGCGCAGCATTCGAAGACCGTATCGAACGTCCATCAACATATTCTCGATGGACGGCCATTGCCACACCTCGCGGCCTCGCTCCTCGATCAGCGTCGCATTGCCGAACTCTCGCCGCGCCGCGTGTGTTGCTTCTTCCCTCGACATGCCGCTCGCCACCAGTTCGTCGATCTTTTCTTCGAGGTGCTCTCGAATCTCTTGCGAGAGATCGCCATAGAGGCACCGGCGTGAGAAGAGTTGTTTGATCGAGTTCATACCTCACCTCGCGCCAGGACACGCGTTACACCTTCCAGCATTCGCTCAAAGTTTGAAACCTCACGGTTCAGGTGCTTGCGGCCTGCCGGCGTCAACTGGTACGTGCGCACGCGGCGGTTCGTGGACGATATGCTCCACTCTGCCTTCACCAGCTCCTCCTTCAGCAGGCGCTGAAGAGCTGGATAGAGCGAACCTTCCTCGATTTGAAGTAGATCGTCAGAAGTGCGCTTGATGTGTTGAACCAGCGCATATCCGTGCATGGGCTGCCGTCGCAGGGTTCGCAGGATCATCATTTCCAGCGCGCCGGGAAAGAGATCCCGTCGATCGGTCTTCTTCATGGTTTCACTCCCCCCCACACCTGTTTTGAACATACCTAGAGTAAACCAGGGTCAGGGCGCTGTCAAGCGCTCCGCGCACCGCGTGCGTAGTGGCGTAACCAAACGATGTTTTGCTCAAAGGGGCGTTACGACGTC
>JASHPE010000129.1 GCA_030038235.1 Terriglobia bacterium | reverse complement strand
GCGCGCGCGCAGACCGGCGCGTCCGGTGCGCGCCGTAAGCACCACGTGGCTTTCGGCGAGCCCCACGTCTTCAGGACGCATGATCTCGTAAGTCTCGCGGTCTTTCAGAAATCCGTCCACATGGATTCCCGAGCTATGTGAGAAGGCGTTGCCGCCGACGACCGACTTGTTGGGCGGAACCACGATGCCGAGCAGGTCCGAGACCAGGCGGCTGGTCCGGTAGAGCTCGCGTGCGTCGATGCCGGTCGTCAGGCCGAAGTAGTCGGCGCGAGTGCGCAGGGCCATGACGATTTCCTCGAGCGCGGCGTTGCCTGCACGCTCGCCGACGCCGTTGATCGTGCCTTCCACCTGGCGCGCTCCGTTGCGGATGCCCGCCAGCGAGTTGGCCACCGCCATGCCGAGGTCGTCGTGGCAATGGACGCTGATGGTGGCTCGCGCGATGTTGCCCACGTTCGCGGCCACGCCGCGAATCAAAGCGCCGTACTGTTCAGGCACCGCGTAACCGGTCGTATCAGGAATGTTGACCACCGTCGCGCCGGCGTCGATCGCGGCCTCGAGGATTTCATAGAGATACGCGGGCTCGGCGCGGCCGGAGTCCTCAGCGTAGAATTCCACGTCGTCGGCGTAGCCTCGGGCGCGCTTGACCGCGTCAACCGCCATGCGCACCATCTTGACCTTCTTTTCGCCGAGCGTCTTGCCATATTTCTCGTCGCGGAACTTGCCCATCACGTGAGTGTCGGAGACGCCGATGCCGGTGTGAATCCGCGGGCGTCTGGCCTTGGCCAGCGCCTTGCCGCACGCGTCGACGTCGTCGGGCACGGCACGCGAGAGCCCGCAGATCGTGGGGCCGTCGATCTCTTGCGCGATCTGCCTGACGGCCTCGAAGTCCTCGGGCGATGACGCGGGGTAGCCTGCCTCGATCACGTCGACCTTGAGGCGCGCCAACTGCCGCGCCAGGGTAAGTTTGTCGCGGCTGCCGAGCCGCGTGCCGGCCGCCTGTTCGCCGTCCCGCAGCGTGGTGTCAAATACGGCGATCTTCTGCGCCTTGTTCATCTTCCTCACCCCCCACTCGGACGGCGCCTGAATGCGTCCTCCATGAGCGCGTCCGAGACTTCCGCGATGTTGCTTCTGGGTCGATTCTAAACGAGTTGCGGCCCAGCGGCTTGGCAATCGCGGGGATGGTTGTAAATTGCTCCCGGTGCGAGCAGATTGTGCCCACCGGGTCGCGCGTCTTCGGCGTGCCAGCGTCCGCCTAAACGTCTCCAAGGCAAACTATTGCCAGGCTCCCTCTGAGTTGGCACGCGGGTTGCCCCGCCCCCTCGTAGACGCGGGGGACAATTGTGGAGGTGTGCTTGTGGCGAGCCGAATACAACCGCCCCGTCCTTCGGGAAGGGACGCAAGGACGTGGGATCCTGACTTCGAGGAGCGCCTGGGTCGTGGACCGGAAGTGCATGAGTTTGACGATCTGCCCTTGCAGCTAACTGAGGAGCGCATTCGGGCCGAATCGGAACGGGTCGGGAATCCGGCGCCGATGGACGATGTCCCCCTTGTGAATTCCGGAGTAGCGGCGCACCGCCCCGCGCCTGTCTCTGAAGCTGAGTCTGCCGCCGACGTTGGTCCCGCCAAAGTTGGCCCCAGAACATCAGTCCAGCCCACGAGCTATGGTTCGATATTGGGCCTGAACCATGCTCAGTTACTCAAGCCGCAGACATCCGCGGTTTCCGCTCCTGCGACAGTCCGCGAGCATCGCGCGGAATCCGCGCGGCGTCAATCGGCACGCCGCTCGCAGGCGGCGTTGGTTGCAATCGTCGCCCTGGCAATCGCACTGACAGCGGAAACAGCCTACGGTTATCTCGCGATCCGGCGCAACAGCGTAAACGTCTCCGAACTTCCCGGCGCGTATACGGCGCGCGCGGTTGCAGCGGAGACGGGGAATGTTAGATTGAAGCTGGAGCAGAGTCGATTGTCCAGAGACCTGAGCGCACTGGGACAGAAAGCAGGCCCCGCGATGAGCACCGCCGATCAACGCGTCCGGCAACTCGCCGGCGAGGTCCGCAATCGCTACGAGCGCTGGCGCGGCCGCTGACGACCCTCGGCCAAAAAAGCTTGCATTATGTTGTTGACACCGCCTCCCCGGACGTATAAATATACATAAGTCTGCATATTGAGCCGCAGAGGCCGCAATGAGCTCGTTGAAACGCTTCCGGCACGGTCAGATCCTGAAGCTGGTCGCAGCCGGCGCCGTCGCCAGCCAGGACGACCTCAAGCGGCTGCTCGCGCAGCAGAAGATGCGAGTGACGCAGGCCACGCTTTCGCGCGATTTGCAGGAGCTGAAGCTGGTCAAGACGCCCGAAGGCTACCGGCCGCTGGACGCCGGCGCGGAATCCGCCGCGCAGCCGCGGCTCGAGCGCGTGCTTCGCGAGTACCTGCTCGACATACGCGACGCACAGAACCTGCTGGTCCTCAGAACGCCGGCCGGCGCGGCGCAGCCCCTGGCTGTTGCCCTGGATCGAGAGCAACTGCCGGAAGTGGTCGGGACCATCGGCGGAGACGACACGGTGCTGGTGATCACATCATCACGCAAAGCGTGCGTAACGCTTCGGAAGCGGATGCAAGAGATCTTGAAATGAGCACGGTCGAAACAACCCGAAAGGCCCAGGTTGGCGTGGTCGGCGTGACGGGGTACGCGGGCGCGGAATTGGCGCGCTTGCTGCTGCGCCATCCGCGCGTGGCCATACCGACCTTCTACCTGCGCGACGGCCATCGCTCCGTCCACTGCCTGAGCGAGCTGCTTCCGGAATTCATGGGCTGGGGCGAAGCGCCCTGCTCGCCGTTCTCAGTAGATGCCGTGGTCCGCGGTGGCCCCGACGCGGTCTTTCTTTCCACGCCGCATGAGGCGTCGCAGGAAGTCGTTCCCGAACTCGTCAAGGCGGGCATCCGTGTGGTGGACTTGAGCGGCGCTTTTCGCTTCGCCGATCCGGAGACGTTCGCGCATTGGTACAAGCTGCCGGCACCGGAGCGCGAGATGCTGGAATCGGCTGTCTATGGCCTGCCGGAGCTTTACGCGAACCAGCTGCCGTCCGCGCGCCTGGTGGCGAATCCCGGATGCTATCCGACGTCGGTGATTCTCGCCCTTCGCCCGTTGATCACGGCGGGGATTGTCGATCTTCGGCGCGGCGTGGTCTGCGACTCGAAGTCCGGCGCGAGTGGTGCGGGCAAAGAGCCCAAGCGCGAATTGCATTTTGTGGAAGTCGATCAGAACATGCGCGCCTACGGCCTGTTCACACACCGGCACACGCCCGAAATCGCGGATCACAGCGGACTGAAGCCGGAAGATTTCATTTTCAGCACCCACCTGCTGCCGGTGGCGCGCGGCATTCTCTCCACACTTTACGTATGGCTGGAGGAGCGGCGGACGACGGAGGAGATCGAGAGCCTTTATCGGCAATTCTACGCCGGACGTCCCATGGTGCGCATTCGTCCGGCCGGTCATCTGCCGGACCTGCACCACGTGGTGCACACGAACTTCTGCGATATCGGCTTTGCGCTCGATCCTTCGGGCGAGCGCCTGATCGTGGTCTCGTGTCTCGACAATCTGGGCAAGGGCGCCGCCGGACAGGCGGTCCAAAATCTCAACGGCATGCTGGGCTTCGAAGAAGCCTGCGGCCTGAAGTGAGTTCGAGATGAGAATAGTGATCAAATTCGCCGGAGCCTTGCTCGATCGGCCCCTCGAAGCGCTCGCGCGTCAAGTGGCGGCGCTCGCCCGCCAGGGCCACGAAGTGCTGGTGGTCCACGGCGGCGGGAAGATTTTTACCGCCACGCTGGCGCGCCTCGGGATCGAGAGCCGCTTCAACGGCGGTCTGCGCGTTACGGATCGCGCCACGCGCGACGCGGCACTCATGGTATTCGGCGGACTGCTGAACAAGCAACTGGCGGCGGCGATCTCGGCGGCGGGCCAGCCCGCCGTGGGAATTTCGGCAAGCGATGCCGCCTGCTTTACCGCGAAGCCGCTTACTGAGCCCGCCGGCCTCGGATTCGTCGGCGAGTTGACCGGAGCCAATGCGAAATTCTTCCAATCGCTCTGGAAGGCGAAATTAGTGCCGGTGGCAGCCTGCCTGGGGCTCGGGCCGGGGCAGGAGATCTACAACATCAACGCCGATCAGATGGCGGCGGCGGCGGCGGAATACCTGGGCGGGGAAAAGCTGATCTACCTCACGGACGTGGCAGGCGTGCTCGACGGCGACGCCGTGGTCGAAACCGTGGATTGCCGCGACATCGAGCCGCTGGTGGCCGCGGGTACCGTCTCCGGCGGAATGGTTCTGAAGCTCGAGGCCTGCCGGCGCGCGCTGAACGCCGGCGTCCGCGAGGTTCGCATCGTCGGCGGTGAGATTCCCGGCAGTATCCTCGACGCCGCTTCAGGGGGCAGCGCAGGAACGCGCGTGATCGCAACGCGCGGACGTCAACGCGAGGCCCGCGCCGCACGCAGGCTGACGAGACTCGATCCGGCGAGGGTGTTCTAGCCGAAGGGCACGGCTTCAGCCTTGCCCTGATGCGACACGCGCCCAAACTTAAGGCGGTCTGTTTAATTGGCGACGAAGACAGAATTCGGCAGAGCAAAGGCGAGCGCCGCACAGGCACGCCGCTACGCCGAACGCTACCTGATGAACACCTACAAGCGCCCATCGCTGGTGTTCACGCGGGGCAAAGCGTGCCGGCTTTATGACGACAAGGGCCGCGACTATCTCGATTTTTTGGGCGGCATCGCCGTCAACGCGCTGGGACATGCGCATCCGCGGCTGGTCCGGGTGATCCGGCGCGAGGCGACGCGCGCGACGCATCTTTCGAATCTGTTTCACAACGAATTTCAGGGCACGCTCGCCAAAAAGCTCGCGCGGTGGTCGGGCATGGATCGCGTGTTCTTCACCAACAGCGGCACGGAAGCGGTCGAGGGCGCTCTGAAGCTGGCGCGCATCCGCGCCAAGCAGTCGGGTGAGGGTAAAACCCGCATCCTGGCTCTGGAGAATTCGTTTCACGGGCGGACGTTTGGCGCGCTTTCGATCACGGCCACCGAGAAGTATCGCGCTCCATTCGCCCCGCTCGTACCCGGCGTTGAGTTCGTGCGCTTCAATGACGTCGACGATCTGGAATCGAAGTTCGATTCCACCGTTTGCGCTGTCGTAATTGAGCCGATTCAAGGCGAAGGCGGCATCCACGCGGTAAGCGAAGCGTTCTGGAATCGGGCCCGGGAGCTTGCGACCGGGCACAACGCGGCGCTGGTGGCCGACGAGATTCAATGCGGTCTCGGCCGCAGCGGGCGTTACTTCGCGTATCAGCGGTTCAAGGGTCTGCCTGACATCGTGGTGGTGGCGAAGCCGCTCGGCGGCGGCTTACCACTCGGCGCGCTGCTGGCTCGCGAGTCATTTGCGTCCGCCTTCTCGCCCGGCTTGCACGGCACCACGTTCGGCGGCGGACCTCTCGTCTGTGCGACCGCGCTCGAATTCCTTCAGACGGTGGATGACGACAAGCTGCTTGAGAACGTGCGGCATCGCGGCGATCAGATTCGCGCCGGACTTGAACAGCTCAAGGCTCGATTCGATTTCATCAAGGAGATTCGCGGCGAGGGATTGATTCTTGGCCTGGAGCTGCGCGTGGAAGGCGCGCCCATTGTAGCGGAAGCGTTGTGCCGCGGCTTGGTGATCAATTGCACGCACGACTTTACGCTGCGCTTCCTGCCGCCCTTCATCATCCGGGAGCGCGAGGTGAACGAATTCTTGGAGAAGCTCGAAGGAATTTTGCGGACACGGAGCAACTGACGATGGCAACTCAAACACAATGGATCGGACCGCATGTTTTCCGGGAGGTGGCGCCCACGGCGGCTTTGGTCGAGACCGAAGCGCCGCCACGCGATCTTCTTACGGGCGCGGAGTGGAATCCGGCCAGCCTACGGGAGCTCTATCACCTCGCAGCCGACGTAAAGGCGCACCCCGAGCTTTATCGCGCCGCGCTCGCCGGACGGTCCGTGGCCATGATCTTTGAGAAGCCTTCGCTCCGCACCCGTGTGACGTTTGAGGTCGGCGTTCGGAACCTCGGCGGAAGCCCCGTCTTTCTGGACCATTCGCAGTCGCGGCTGGGCGTGCGCGAAGAAATCCAGGACGTCGCCAAGAGCCTGCAACGCTGGGTGCACGGTATCGTGGCGCGCACGTTCGACCAGTCGATTCTCGAGAAGCTCGCGGAACACGCGGACATTCCGGTGATCAACGCGCTCACCGATGCGTTCCATCCCTGCCAGGCCATGGCGGACTTCTTCACCCTCGAGGAGCGCTTCGGCAACCTGCGTGGACTCGAGATGGCGTACGTTGGCGACGGCAACAATATGTGCCACTCGCTGATGCTGGCAGCGGCCCGGCTGGGCGTTCACCTTCGTGTAGCGACGCCAACCCGCTATCGTCCCGATCCGGCGATTCTGGCGGACGCGCGGCGCACCGCAAAACAAACGGGCGGCCGGACACATCTGTTCACCGATCCTGCGGCGGCTATCGCCGGAGCTCAAGCGGTCTACACGGACGTTTGGGTCAGCATGGGGCAGGAGCGTGAATCGGCTGAGCGCCTGCAGGCCTTTGCAGGCTATCAGGTGACCGAGGCACTCATGGAGCTCGCCGCGCCCGGCGCGGTCTTCATGCACTGCCTGCCCGCCCATCGCGGGTCCGAAGTTGCGGCCGGCGTGATCGATTCGGCGCAGTCGGTCGTCTATGAACAGGCGGAGAACCGGCTGCACGTCCAAAACGCGATTATGCTGACGCTTCTCGATTAGTTGTAGTCCTTGGTCCTTGGTCCCTGGTCCCTGGTCATTGCCGGCAAATGACGAAAGACTAGGCCCAGGGACCCAAGGACCAAGGACTAATGACCAAGGACTCCACTCCAAAGGAGAACTCTCCGTTGTCTAACAAGGTTGTCCTCGCCTATTCCGGCGGCCTCGATACATCGATCATCATTCCCTGGCTGCGAGAGAACTATGGCAGCGAAGTGATCGCCATGATCGGCGACGTAGGCCAGCAGGAGAACCTCGAAGCGGCTCGCCATAAGGCCCTGGCCACCGGCG
>JASHPE010000128.1 GCA_030038235.1 Terriglobia bacterium | reverse complement strand
GACTTTTCATTCGCACGCTCACCAATCTGGAACACGTTAACACCGGTTTCGATCAGCGTAATCTGCTGCTTTTTGGCATTGACCCCACACAGGATGGATATCAGCGGCAGCGGCTGGCGGAGTTCTATGGGGAGTTGACACGCCGCTTGCGAGCGTTGCCCGGTGTGCGCGCCGTGAGCGCGTCTCACAACACGCTGGTCGGCGGCGGCGGCAATGCGACGGAGGCCCACATTCTGGGTTATACGCCCAAACCGGGCGAAAGCGAGAAGGGCGTGCAATGCGCGGTCAACACCGTTGGTCCTGGCTTCTTCGAAACCATGGGCATGCCGCTGGTGTTGGGGAGGAGCCTGTCCGAAGGCGATACGGAAGCGGCTCCGAAGGTGGCCGTCGTCAACCAGACGTTCGCGCGCGAGTACCTGGGTGGCGGCAGTCCGATTGGGCGGCAATTCACTTTCGGAGATCCCAAGACTAGCCCGAAGATCGAGATCGTGGGCGTCGCGGCGGATGCCAAGTTTATGCACCTGCGCGATGAGAGTTTGCCCACCATCTATGTACCCTTCCTGCAGGGCGTGACCGACGACACCGCGGTTCTGGGCGCGCTCGGTGCCATGCACTTCGAAGTGCGCACCGCAGGCGATCCGATTGCCATGGCGCCGGCCATCCGGCGTGTGGCGCAGTCGATGGACCCTAATCTCGCCCTGTACGACGTCCGCAGCCAGACGGAGCAGATTGGCGAAACGCTTTTCGAGGAGCGATTGTTCGCGCGGCTGACCAGCTTTTTCGGAATTCTGGCGGCTCTGCTCGGATGCATCGGCGTCTATGGCGTGATGGCGTTCGCGGTCACGCGGCGCACGCGCGAAATCGGCATCCGGGTGGCGCTGGGTGCGAGCCGCAGCGGGATCGTCGGCATGGTGCTCGGCGAGACTCTCGTGCTCGTGGCGATCGGAATCGCGCTGGGCGTGCTCGCGGCGCTCGAAGCCTCGCGTTTGATCGCAAGCTTGCTATTTGGATTAAAGCCGAACGATCCGCTGACCATCGCGGGCGCGGCGCTGCTGATGGTAGCCGCGGCGGCGCTCGCCGGGTACGTACCGGCTCGCCACGCGTCGCGAGTTGACCCCATGGTGGCGTTGCGATATGAATAGCGGTTGCCGGTACCCGGTTGGCGGTTGCTGGTGTCAGAGTTTCGAGTTTTCGGCCGTAGACTCGCCCGACTGTAATAATCTGCTTCGCTCTGCGTCTTTATGTGGGAAGAGATCAGGGAGAGACGTTGCTACACGCCCTGGACCCCCAATTTTAGCGGGCCAAGACGTGATACGTCGAGTCCATATGGCGTGGTTTAACAGGAGGGCACCATGAATCGAGAACGGGCGCTGAAAGCTGTGTTGGTGCTGGTCGGATTGCTATTTACGGCTGGGATCTATCCCGTCGTGATGTTTCTATGGCATCCGGGTCCGTCCGAGGCAGGCGGCGATACGATGATGCTCAGCCTTTATGTCACGCTCGGTATCATGTTGTTGCTCGCGGTACGGAACCCATCGGAGCATCGCAGCCTGATCGCTTTCGCCGCATGGTCCAGCTTTGCTCACGCCACGGTTATGACGGTCATGGGGGTCCAACACGCGAGCGATCGCGCCGGATTTCTGATGGCTTCAGCTGGCCTGGTTGTCATCGGCGTAACCCTCATCGCGCTGGCTCCGGCGAAGCTGTCCGACGAGCGGGTAGCGGCAGCGGTGCACGGCCCGGAAGGCCACGAAGAATCTCGTCAAAGGCTCGCTTTTGATCGCCACCGAGGCGTATCCTGAAGCCCCATGAATGCCATCTTGAGGCTCTTTCTGGCGGCAGCCACATTCTCCCTCTCTTGGATCAGCCAGCCCAGCGGCTCCACGGCGTCGTTCCGCGGCATCTCCGCGGTGAACGCGGACGTTGTGTGGGTGAGCGGCTCCAATGGGACATGTCTGCGTAGGACGGACGGAGGCAAGACGTGGCGTGCGCTCGCTGTACCCGGCGCTGAGAAGTTCGATTTTCGCGCCGTCTACGCCTTCGATGACCGGATGGCGTACCTGATGAGCGCCGGACCCGGGGCGCAATCGCAGGTGTATCGAACGTTGGATGGAGGCTCGCACTGGGATCGGGTGCTGTCGAATCCCGACCCCGACGGCTTCTTCGACGCTTTGGCGTTCTGGGATCGCAAACACGGCATGGTGCTCGGCGATCCGGTGGCCGGACGCTTCGTGGTCCTGACCACAAATGATGGCGGCGCGACTTGGCACCGGCAGAACCCGCCGCCGGCTCTGAAGGGCGAAGGCGCGTTCGCTGCCAGCAATTCCTGCCTCACGCTTCGTATAAATCACGGCCGACTCGAGACTTGGTTTGGAACAGGCGGCCCCGGAGCGGCGCGCGTGTTTCACTCTACGGATGCCGGCCGTACGTGGTCCGTAACGACGACACCTATCCGCAATGACGGGGCGAGCGCCGGCATCTTTTCGCTCGCATTTGCCGACGATCAACACGGCGTTGCGGTCGGCGGCGACTACTCCAAGCCGGACCAGGATCAGCACGACATTGCGGTGACGTCAGACGGCGGTCGAACCTGGTCCGAGCCGGCTGGCGTGCGTCCGAGGGGCTTCCGCTCCGCGGTGGCGTTCCTGCCCGATCGCAAGATCTGGATCGCGGTGGGGACATCAGGCTCCGATGCCTCTTACGACGGCGGCAACGCCTGGGCCGCATTCGATTCGGGCGCCTTCAACGCGGTCGGCGGAGCTTCGAGCGAGGCAATTTGGGCGGTGGGGCCGAAGGGCAGAATCGCGCGCCTTACAGGCCGGTAGTCGGTTGCCGGTTTTCGGTTTTCGAGTTTCGGTAGCGTCTTGGGCTTCAACTGTCGACTGTCAACTTCGGCACGATGAGCCAAAAACAGAAAGCCCACGTCGGCGTCTTCGGTATTGGCCTCGCAGCATATTGGCCACAGTTTCCCGGCCTTCGCGAAAGGCTGGAAGGCTACCAGCGACGCGTGGAACAGCGCCTCAGCGAGTGGGCGTCGGTCACGTCGGGCGGCATGGTCGACGACGCTTCGGGGGCCGTACGCGCCGGCGATGCGTTTCTGCGAAGCGGCATCGACCTGCTCTTCTGCTACGTTGGCACCTATTCGACTTCCTCGCAGGTCCTGCCGGTGCTTCAACGCGCCAAGGCTCCGGTGGTGGTGCTGAATCTTCAGCCGCAAGCTGCTCTGGATTACGACCGCACCGATACCGCCGAGTGGCTGGCGAATTGTTCCGCCTGTTGCGTGCCGGAAATCGCCTGCGCCTTTGCGCGCTCCGGAATACCGTTCCGGCAGGTGACGGGGATGCTCGATCCCGAACCTGATGTGCTCGCACCATGGGAAATCGCGTGGGAGGAGATGCGCGAATGGTGCCAAGCGGCAAGCGCGGTTCGAAATCTGCGTGACAGCCGCATGGGATTCCTGGGGCACACTTATCCCGGTATGCTCGATATGTACAGCGACTTCACCCAGCATCAGGCCCAATTAGGGACGCACATCGAGGTCCTCGAGATGTGCGATCTCGAAGCGAGGGTCGCGAATGTCACCGCCGACGAGGCCGGGCGGATGGCGGATGCGGCGCACGAGATGTTCGAGATCAGCGAGGAGAGCCCCGCCGATCCTCTGGCCAGGAAGCCGTCGCCGGAAGAATTGGAGTGGGCCTGCCGGGTGGCCGCGGGCCTGGAAAAGCTGGTGAACGATTGCGATCTCGACGGCTTGACCTATTACTATCGCGGCCTGGACGGCAATCGCTACGAGCAGTTGGCCGCCGGGATGACCCTGGGATGCTCTCTCCTGACGGCGCGCGGTGTTCCTTGCTCCGGCGAAGGCGATCTGAAGAATTGCCAGGCGATGAAAATCATGGACCTGCTCGGCGCGGGCGGCAGCTTCACCGAGATCTACGCCATGGACTTTCGCGAAGGCTTTCTGCTGATGGGCCACGACGGAACTTTTCATCCGGCGATCGCAGAAGGACGGCCCATGCTGCGCGGGCTCGGCCTTTATCACGGAAAGCGCGGCTATGGCGTGAGCGTCGAGGCCAGCGTCCGTCAGGGGCCCGTGACGATTCTGGGCTTGACCCAAACGCGCGACGGCCGGCTGAAGCTGGTGGCCGCGGAAGGCGAGTCCATCGCCGGAGAGCGCCTGAAGATCGGGAACACCAACAGCCGCATTCGCTTCCATCTCGATCCCGCAGGCTTCATGAACGCCTGGTGCCGGGAAGGCCCGACGCATCACTGCGCTCTCGGCGTCGGGAAGGTGTCGGCAACCCTGGAGAAGGTCGCGTCCTTGTTGGGGACCGAATTTAAGCTGATCTAAGCCAGACTATTCTAGTTCCCAAGACAAGAGACGCGGGACGTCGGCGCGCTCGTTTTGGCACAGGGATGGTCACCTGATGCTGCCCGATGACCGTTGTAGCGCAGGCATCCTGCCGCTGACCTGGGACTGGAATGCAGGCTTGAAGCCTCCACCGCAACGAAAACACTACTGCCGGCTCACTTTTTGTAGCAGTGGCGCGCTGATGTGCGTGTTGAAGTTCTTATCGCCTGAGTAGGCCGCAGTGATGCTGTGAGTCCCTGCCGTTAAACCTGACGTTGTAAGCATGGCTGTGCCCGAGATCAGCGGAAGCGTTCCGAGCACGTTCGACCCATTCATGAAGGTCACGGAGCCGGTCGGTTCCGGCCGGTCGGGAAGACTGGCGCTGACGGTCGCGGTGAACGTGACAGGTTGGCCCAGCTTTGACGGATTCGGGGAACTGGTCAAGGTGACGAACGTGCCGCCGATGTTCAGCGCCACGACCATCGAAGTGAGGCTCAACCCGTTGGACGGAAGTGCGATGTCCGGCGCGCCATCGCCATTGAAGTCGGCAGCCGCAAGAGGATATGCGTAGGGTCCGATGGGATAGGTGAGCGCGTTCTGGAGAGTGCCCGTCCCGTTCCCCAGCATGATGCTGAAGTTGCCGTTCGGATAATCGCTGCTGCTCATGGCCACGTCCGGCAGACCGTCGCCATTGAAGTCAGCGGTGACCGCATAGGACCCGCCGCCTCCCGCTTGTGAACTCGATTGTTGAAATGTGCCATTCCCGTTTCCGAGCAGCACAATCGTGTCGCCCAGGAAACCTCCGATGACGAGGTCGAGTTTACCGTCGTGGTTGATATCGACGACAGTCAGAGCCTCCGGAAAGCCAATCGACAAATTCGTGGTGGCGGGAGCCTGAAACGTACCGTCGGCATTGCCCAGCAAGATGCTGAGCTCGCTGACGTCAGAACTGACCACCGCCAAGTCCGGATTACCGTCGCGGTTGAAATCGCCGATGCCGACGGTAACCGGATTCACGGATATCTTGTAATTAACGGCACTCTGAAAGGTGCCATCGCCGTTTCCCAACAGTACGCTGACGGTGCCTGACTTCGAAGCCGAGTTGGTCACCGCCAGGTCGAGGAGGCCGTCGTGGTTGAAGTCAGCGGTGGCAACTGAACTGGTAATCTGCCCCACGGTGTAGCCTGTCGCCGGTTGAAAGCTCCCGTCCCCATTACCCAGTAGGACTTTCAGTCCTTGGTTCGATGCCTCGTCTGCCACGGCCAGGTCGAGATTGCCGTCGCGGTTGAAGTCCGCGGCCACCCCGGCAACCGGAGCGTTTCCGGAGCTGTAGCTCGGTCCCGCGCGGAACCTGCCGTTGCCGTTGCCCAGCAAGGTTCCGAACCCGTAGGTGATGTCCATCTTGCCGTCGTTATTGAAGTCGCCTGCGACGGCAAATCCGTCGCCCGTCTGCGGGAGCGGATAAGCCACGGGCGCCGGGAAGCTTCCCTCGGGATTCTCCAGGGCGACCACCACAGCGCTGAATTCAACCTCCACCACGTCAGATTCGTTGTCTCCATTCAGATCCCCGGAGACGAGCGCTCCGGCGGCCGCCATACCGCCGTAGCTTGTGGCGAGCTGGAAGGTGCCGTTGCCATTGCCTAGCACCACGCTGAAGCCGGGTTCGGTGCTGCAAATCAGGTCGGGATGCCCGTCGTGATTAACGTCCTGAACGGCGATGCTGTACGTCGGAAAACCGATGTTGTGGAGCGCCGGATTCCCGAACGTGCCGTTACCCGCGCCTCGGAACAGGCTGAAGGTCTCCTGAGCGTAGTCATCCGCCGCAACCAGGTCCAGCGTTCCGTTGCCGTCAAAGTCCGCCAGGGCGATGGAGCCAAGGTTGCCGTTCGCATGGTAGGTCCACCCGGGCGTGAAGGTACCGCTTCCGCCGTTCAGAAACGCCGTGAGCTGGTTCGTGCCGGCACCGCTGCTGTTGCTCTGCGCCACCACCAGATCGGGCTTCTGATCGCTGTTCAGGTCGCCGACCGCGATCCAGATCAAGCCGGGCCCCACGGCGTAGTTCATGGCGGCCCCAAATGTTCCGTCGCCGTTGCCCAACAGGACGCTCAGGCTGTTTGATGTCGCGTTCGTGACCACCACATCGAGATTGCCGTCGCCGTTGAAGTCGCCGGTAGCCACAAAGTTTGTGCCCGACTGCACCAGATACGTGACCGCAGGCTGGAAGGTGCCGTCGCCGTTGCCGAGCAGGATTGCCAGATTCTGGTCGTTCTCCTGAGCCGTCGTTCCATTGGCGACAGCCAGGTCAAGCTTCCCGTCGTTATTGAAGTCTCCCACGGCCACAAACTCGGCCTCGCCCGTCGCATACTCGACCGGCGAGCTATAAGATCCGTCGCCGTTATTGAGCAGAATACTGACGTCTCCGCCGTTGGGGTTGGCCGTGGCGATGTCCAGCTTGCCGTCGCCGTTGAAGTCGCCGAGCGCCGCGTAGAGGGAACCGCCACCTGTGGGGTAGGCGGGAACGGAATAGAAGTTGTTGCTCGGGCCTGACGGGCGCTGCGCAGCAGCGAGGAGAGAAGGCAAAAGCGCCGTAGCGGCGAGAGTCATGCGTGGACGCATCGGTGGCCCTCCAGGACCTGTATGACGGCGGCACGTAGCATACAGCGGCCCCATTTTGAGTTTCAATCAACATCGGAGCTGTTATCGGCATGTGAAATGTCCGGTTGGATTAGCGCGTGATTTCTCCGCACCCGCGCGGTTTTCGCCGCCTCTACACGTTTTTTACAGCCTGCTGGTCTAGTCTAAGTGGCGATTCACGCGCCAGGGACGAGAGGAAGGTCTCGTGAGGCCTCTGCCACGGTGGGGTATATCTCAACGAGTCTGGTGACTTGAGTGAGCTTCAAGACACCCTCGACCATTTCCTTCACTCCGCTCAAGCGCAGCGTTCCTCCGGCGTTCTTCAGTTTGCCGAGAACTGTTACGATGGTTCCCACGCCGCAGCTATCCACGAAGGGCACTCGCGACAGGTCGAAGATAACCCACTTTTCATTCTGTCGAATGACCTCGTCGGCCAACTGCTCAAGTTGCTTGCACTTCGGTCCCATGCGGATGCTGTCGGTTATTTCCAGGACCACAACGCCGGGCCGGATTTGCTTCTTCACGACGAAATGCATGGTTCTTCCCCCCCTCACTTTGTGGATTGGACCGCCCCTGGCCGAAGCAAGCGGAGCGCAGGCACGGCCGAATCAACTCCGTTCTTCTCCCTCATAAGAGAACTGGCGGATCAGCCGCAGGCAGCCGTCCAGAGCTTCCGCAATCGAGTCACCCCAACCTGAGGGCAACAGGGCGGCGGTTTTCTGATTCACCAGCTTGTCGGCCTCGGCAAAAAAACGCAGGCGCTGGCCCACGGGAGGCAAGGCATACTCTTTCACCGTGATCCGAAATGCCACATCGCCTTCGGGCTGGCGTTTTTTGATCGTGAAAACGTGAAGTTGGGCCAGTTCTTCGGCAGGGTTGGTCTGCGTGTGCCAGTGCACTTCTCAAGCCTCCCTTGAAACGGGTCGATACGGGAATGTCATTCTCTCTCGGAAGGGTCGCGCGTTCAAGCTGATATTTCCAAGGCTGGTTGTGGTTCCAGGCTGCGAAGGGACCGGATCGGAGTCGAAAAGCCTGTCCAACCAGGAGAAAGATGCGGGCAACTTGGGGAACAAAACCCTCAGCCGTTCGGCACTCGGCGTGCCAGAGCCTAGGCGAGGAGGTCCGAGACGAAGCAGATTCTACGTCGTTCGTGACGAGACGAAGAGGGCCGGGATTTGACCGAATATGGCCTGTTGCTGGTTCTAATTGCTTTGGCTGCAATCTCCGCGATGGGCTCGCTGGCGAACGCCATCGCCACCGTATTTGGCACGGCGGCTACGAACCCAAGCACCAGCTAAAGCCACGCATGTAAGGAACCGGTCACCGAGTCGGACTTGGGGTGTCCGCCTTCAGTGACTGTTCCCGAACTGCGAAGAACAGAAGGCAAGGTCCATATGGAACTCCTGGCGATGTTTCTCTTACCCGTCGCGGCGGGGTTCGCTCGGTCGTGGGCTCATGTTAAGTAAAAAAGAAATGAAGAAGAGTTTAGCAACCCTGATTCTGGCCGCGGGCCTTCTGCTGACGGCGCCGCGCGGCGGAACGGGCCTGCCCCGGCCGGCGGATTCTCCCGAGGCCCAGCCCCTTCACATTCTGGTCGGCAAGTCCGTGGTCATTAATTTCGAGAAACCGGTGAAGCGCGTGCTCGTGAGCAATCCCGCCACCATTCAAACGCTGG
>JASHPE010000127.1 GCA_030038235.1 Terriglobia bacterium | reverse complement strand
TCGCGCTCTCGCCGGACGGCCGCTTCGCGCTGGTCGCCGATCTGGGCCTCGACCAGTTGGTCGTGTATCGCTACGACGCAACGAGCGGAAAATTGACGCCGAATCACCCGCCGTTCGCCCGGGTCACTTCCGGTTCTGGACCGCGGCACTTCGTCTTTGACCCGAGCGGCAGGTACGTTTACCTGCTAAGCGAGGTGGGATCAACCGTGACGGTGTTCGCCTATGACGCCGCGCTCGGCACGCTGCATGAGATTCAGAGTCTGTCTGCCCTTCCCGACGGCTTTACCGGTCACAACGATGCGGCCGAAATCGCCATCGGACGCTCAGGCAAATTTCTGTACACTTCAAACCGCGGCGACGACAGCATCGTGGTCTTCGCCATCGACCCGACGCGGCACACGCTGAAACTGGTGGCTCACGTGCCAACGCTCGGCAAGACCCCGCGCAACTTCGCCATCGACCCGTCCGGCAAATACTTGCTCGCCGCCAATCAGGATTCCGACAACATTGTGATCTTCAAGATCGATCAGAAGACCGGCATTCCCGTGCCGACCGGCCAGGTGGTGGAAGTGTCGTCGCCGGTCTGCATCACTTTCATGCCCGCGTCGGCGGCAGCAAAACCCTGAAGGCTCTGCAGTCTGCCAGGGTAGTGGCGTTATTGCGATGTGGATTTTCCACAACAAATGACGCCAGCATTTGTCCGGTGGCATTCGCGTCACTCGACGGTCACGGACTTCGCGAGATTCCGCGGTTGGTCCACGTCGCACCCGCGCAGCACCCCCAGATGATAAGCCAGCAGTTGTAAGGGTACAGCTTCGAGGACAGCAGAGAGCAGTTCGTTGGCGGGCGGCAGCGTAACGGCGTGATCGGCGAGATCCACTGCCTCGATGTCGCCTTCCGTCACGAGAACGATGATGCTGGCGCCGCGTGCCTTCGCCTCTTTGATGTTCAGCAGCGTGCGCCGGTAGCGGAGTTGGGACTCGGCCGACTGATCGTCGATAGTGGCGATAACGACTACCGGCAGTCCTTCGGTGATCAAGGCGCCGGGTCCATGCTTCATCTCGCCGGCCGGATAGCCCTCGGCGTGAATGTAAGAAACCTTCTTGGTCTTCAGCGCGGCCTCGAGCGCGATCGGGAAGTGTACGCCGCGCCCGAGAAAAAGGAAATCCGTGGCGCGATGGAACTCGCGCGCCAGTTCCTCGATCTCCTCATCGCGCTGCAGCACTGACTCAAGCTGGCGCGGCAACGCCACCAGATCCGCCAGAAGCCGCCGGACGTCATCAGCGGCAAGTTCATTTCGCATCTGACCCAGATAGATCGCGAACAGGTAGAGAGCGACCAGCTCAGCCGTAAAAGTCTTGGTGGCGCTGACGCCGATCTCGGGACCGGCATGCGTGTAGATCACGCCGTTCGCCTCGCGCGGCACCATGCTGCCGAGCGAATTGCAGATTGCGAGCGTCTTGGAGTTCTTGGCGCGCGCCTCGCGCTGGCCGGCAATGGTGTCCGCTGTCTCTCCGGATTGCGTGACGAGCACGGTGAGCGTGGACGGGTCCACCAGTGGATCGCGGTAGCGGAACTCCGACGCGTAGTCGACCTCCGTGCGAACACGCGCCAGCCGCTCGAGCATGAACTTGCCGACCACCCCGGCGTTGCGCGAACTGCCGGCCGCCACCAGGGTGATGCCGGAGAAGGCGCGGAACTCGTCCTCCGCGATTTCCATTTCGTCCAGGAAAACCTGCCCGGTATCGGGCGAGATGCGGCCGAGCATGGTGTCGCGTACGGCGCGCGGCTGCTCGTAAATCTCCTTGTGCATGAAGTGGCGGAAGCCGCCCTTCTCGGCGAGCACGGGCTCCCAAGCAATGTGCTGAACGCGCCGCGTGACCGGCCGCCCTTCGAAGTCCATCAACTTGACGCCGTGCGGCGTCAGCACGGCCAGATTGCCGTCCGCCAGAAAGAACAGGTCGCGCGTGTGATAAAGGATCGCAGGCACGTCGCTCGCCACCAGGTATTCGTCGCGCCCGAGTCCAATCACTGCAGGTGGTCCCTGGCGCACAGCCACGATCTCTTCGGGCGTGCGCGTGGAGACGATGGCGAGCGCGAAGACGCCGCGCAGCCGTTGGACGGCGGATCGCACGGCCTCTTCGAGCGAAACCGGTTTGGCGTCCTCTGCGCCGGCGTCAAGGTACTTTTCAATGAGATGGGCGATCACCTCGGTGTCGGTCTCGGTGGCGAAGTGGTGGCCCTCAGCCTCGAGTTCCTGCTTCAATTCGCGATCGTTCTCGATGATGCCGTTGTGTACCACGGCGACGGAGTTGTGGCAATCGCGGTGAGGGTGGGCGTTCTCCTCAGTGGGTGGACCGTGGGTCGCCCAGCGCGTGTGGCCGATGCCGTAGGCGCCATCGAGGGGATTCAGCCGGATGGCTTCGCGCAGATTCCGCAGCTTGCCCGAGGCGCGCCGGACTTCGAGCTTGCTATCCTGAACCACGGCGAGTCCCGCCGAGTCATAACCGCGATACTGCAGGCGCTCCAGGCCGTCGAGCAGCAGCGGAACCACACGCTTGTTTCCGATGTATCCAATGATCCCAGACATGTGTCATCAGCGCCGCGCCGTGAAACGGTCGGCGGCGGGACTTCCCTTATAGCATAGCGCAGCGGCCACGCTGCGCGAGCCGAGTTACCCGTTACAATAGTCGATCGGTTTGTGCCGAGGCCTGTTGCTGAGGTGATTGTTTGACATTGACGCTGGCCATTACCCTGTTTCTCGCGGCCGCTCTGGGCGGTGCGCTGAACGCCGTGGTAGGCGGCGCGACCTTCGTGATCTTTCCGGCCTTGGTCTTCGCCGGAGTGCCTGCGGTTCAGGCCAACGCGACCTCGTCTGTGGTGGTATGGCCGGCCGCCGTGGCCGGAGTCTTCGCCTATCGCGAGGATATCAAGCTGGGGCGCAGTCTGTTGTTTGCTCTCGGCATCGCCGGTTTCAGTGGAGGTGCTATCGGCGCCTGGCTGCTGGTCCACACACCTGGCGCTGCCTTTGTACGCCTGGTGCCGTGGCTGCTGCTCTTCGCCAGTTTGCTGTTCACTTTCGGCGGAGCCATCAGCGCCCGGCTTCTTGGCGGCGGCGTCGACACGTCCGCAGGCAAAGCGATCCTCGGTGTGACCCTGACGCAATTTGTCATATCGATCTACGGGGGTTACTTCGGCGCGGGCATGGGAATCCTGATGCTGGCAGCGTACGCGGTCGCCAATCTCGGGAACATTCACACCATGAATGGCGTCCGCAGCGCGCTGGGAGTCCTGATCAACGGCGTGGCCATCGGGCTATTCATCTATGAGAAGGCGATCGTGTGGAAGCCGGCGCTGGTGATGATCGTGGGTTCGACTCTGGCCGGCTACTTCGGCGCAGTGATCGCCCGGCGCGTCGATCCGACGAAAGTGAAGCGCTTGGTCATGGCGGTGGCGTGGGCGATGACGCTCTACTTCTTCTTCCGGGCTTACCATCGAGCATAGGCTGGCCGTCACGAGCGCCCATAATAGTGCAGGCAGCGGAATGGCACCGCAACAGCCTCAAATCATTGGCAGGTTGAGAGACGCACATCTTGTTCGGATTACCGAGGGCGAGTTGGGCTGATTTGTCGCTGGCGCCGGTGGTGCTTGGCTTATTGACTGCTGGCGCGGCGCTGGGGCAGCAGCCTGCCGGAGCATCGTCGCAGCCGGCGCAGACGGACTCTTCCACCACATCCGAAGCTCACGAGCGGATCCTGGGCTTGATCCCGGTATTTGAGGTCACGAATCCGCAGACCGCTCATCCCCTGACATCGCGCGAGAAGTTCGATCTGTTTGCCCGGCAAACCTTCGATCCTTTTCAGTGGATGGCCGCCGGCGCGCAAGCCGGACTAAGCCAGGCCGAAAACACGTGGCCGGGATACGGTCAGGGCGGCGCCGGTTACGTCAAGCGATACGGCGCCACCATGGGCGATGTGATCGACCGCGAATTCTGGTCGGATTACCTGCTTCCTGTCGCCTTGAGGCAGGATCCGCGCTACTTCCGGCTGGGTCAGGGATCGGTCAAGCATCGGTTCATCTACTCATTGGAGCAGGAGTTCTGGTGCAAGACGGACGCCGGCACTCGGCAGTTCAACTACTCGAAGATACTGGGTGCGTTCGCAGCCAAGGGCATTTCGAACGGATACTATCCGGCAAGCGATCGAGGGTTCGGACCAACGATGCGCAATTCCGGCGTTGCGATTCTCTCCGGCATGGCGACGGCCGTGGCCACGGAATTCTGGCCTGACATCGACTGCCGCGTGTTCCACAAGTGCGGCAGACTCTGATTGGCTATCTAAAGGAGATTACTTGGTGGCTTGCGAGGGCTCGGAGCCGGCCATAGTCTTCGTCGATGAAGAAGCCGGCACGGTGAGCGGCAACTGGGGCAGTCCCATCCGCCGCGCGATCTGGTCATAACAGGGGAGCGCGTGGAGAGGAGCGTACCTCGGGTCGACGTTCACGTAGAGCAGCGACGTGCCGTGGGACGGCACTGAACTAATGAGCGCGGCGCAGGCGTGGCTGGCGTCGTCGAGCCTGGCGTAATACTCCGCCGCCGGCGCACCCTGTGGAACCACGCCCCGGCGCCTGGCGCTATCGAGCTCGGCGCGCGCCACCCCGCGAATGCCGTCGGAGGCGAAACCCTCTTCGACGCCGCGGGCGAGAGTCTCATTATTGTCATCGATGAGCGCGTTCTTGGCCGCAGTCTGCGCGTAGTCGGCGTAGCGGTCCTGCGCCAGATACCATCCTTCCATGCGGAAGTTAGCGGGAATGAAACTCGGATCCATCGCCAGCGCACGATCGAACTGCTGCTTCGCCTGCGGAAACTTACCCTGAAGATAGCCCACCCAGCCGTCGTCAACGAGCATGATCGGCGAAAGCGGGTCGAGGGTTACGGCCGTGTCCATTTCCCGCAAGGCTTCATCAAGCCGCAGTTCAGGAACCAGGTAGAAATCGGCATACCATTGGTGGCCGGTTGCATAGTTCGGGTCCAGCTCAATCGCTCGCTGAAACTCCCGCCCTGCCGCCGCCCAATCCCACCCGAAGACCGCGTGGGTTGCAGCCAGGGCGGCGTGAGCTTCCGCGGAATTGTCATCCTGGGCGAGAGCCTGGAGCGCCGCTTGCCGGGCAAGGGGCGGCCATTTGGGATCGTCACCGTTGAGCCCGTAGAGCACATACACATCCGCCAGACTGGCCAGGGCCGGGGCAAAGTGCGGGTCCTCGGTCGAGGCCCGGGAAAAGAACTCAATTGCCTTGTCGAAGCTGCGCATATCGCGCCGATTCCAGACGTAGAGGCCCTGGAGGTAGTCATCGTAGGCCTGGCGGTTCACTTCTCCAGGACGGTTTTCGCGAGCATCCGGAAGTAAGGCGTCTTCCGGCTTGACGGCTGCGCGGATCTCGCGCGACACATCGCGGGCGACGCGGTCCTGCAACGCGATCACTTCGTCGATCGAGTCCTCGTAGGTCCCGGCCCACAGATGCTGATCGGTCGCCGCCTCAATGAGCTGCGTGGTGATCCGCACCCGATTGCCGGCCCTCACTACCGAGCCCTCGATCACGCCATCAACCGCGAGTGCGCGCGCAATCTCGGGTAGAGAATGGTGAGCGGACTGGAACTGCGACGCTGACGTTCGGGAGACCACCCGCAATCCGTGGATGTGCGCCAGTTCCGTGGTCAGCTCGTCGGTGATGCCCGCGGCGAAGTAATCCTGCCCCGGGTCGCCCGACAGATTTTCGAGCGGCAGGACGGCCAGCGATTGAATCCGCGCGCCGCCGGCATTCACCCTGTCGCGCGAATTCGCCCAGCGGTCGAGCCACGCCCCTGCCACGACCAGCAGCACGACCGCTACGGAAATTCCCGCGATGGTTCTCGGGCGCAGTGCCAGATAGGATTGCCTGCTGACGACTTCGTCCTGACGCTGCCGAATCGGCGGTGGTTCGGCCGGTAGAGCGGGGGCGACCGCCGCCGGTGGAGCGTCCACCAAGGACGCAGCAGCGACAGCGCCGGAAGATTCCGCAGGCTGATCCGGCTGCGCTGCCGTAACGTCGCCCCGCAGCCGATACCCGCGCTTGGGGATGGTTTCGATTTGAACGGCGACGCCAGCGCCGGACAGGAGTTTGCGCAGGGCTGAAATATGAACCGCCAGATTCACTTCTTCAACGAACGTGTCCGGCCAGACGGCGCGCATCAAGTCGTCTTTGCTGACGATCTCATTGGCGTTGGTCGCCAAAACCACCAAAACTTCCACGGCTCGCGGCGCCAGCGCCACCTGCTGCTTGTCGCGCAGTAGAACTCTATTGCTTACAAGCAGTTGGAAGGGTCCGAGCTGAAGAATGCCGGGCGGACTTTTAGACGTGCCCATGGTGACTTAAAGAAATCTTAAAGCTTCCTAAAAGACAAGCGTTCTGTACTTCCTGTAAATCACTCAACGTTGCGCCAATTGACAGCCGGAAGGGCGCGCCCACTCTGCCATTCAGAGAGGGTGGTGAGCTATGTCCAAGCTCCAGAGCGATCCGTCGGAGCGGCGCGGCCGAACCGGGAATAGGGATGTGTCTTGGGCAGAAGCCCCAAGAAATCCTAGCCGATAGCGTTCGAACTATCAAGACCGATCGCCCACCATTACCCAGGGAGGTAACTCCGGGCTGTGGGTTTGAGGTCCTTGGAAACAGCTTGAGAGGGGGGAAACCCGATGAGACGACTTGCCCAGAGAATGACGCCGCGAACACTCGTCTGCGCTGTGGTCACGGTGGCGGCCGCGCTGCTGCTCATCACCAGCGCCGGCGCGACCTCGGCATTCGGGCAAAGCTGCACGAATAGCATTGACGACGCTTGGGTCGGACCGGGGACCGGCGGTACGTGGGGCAATGCCGCCAATTGGTCGGCCGGCATACCGAGCTCGGGTTGCGACGTCTTTATCCAGTCGGGCGCCGCCGTTCTGATGGACGTCAGCGGTAATACCGCCAACCTCACGGTCGGCAGCGGCAACAGCCTGACGCTTCCCGCCGTCGTGAATACAAATAATTCCCTCGTCGTCGCGGGCTCAGTCCTTAGCAACGGCGGCCAGATTATCCTACCCGCTCCATTCATGAACTTTGGCGGAACGGCTCTAGAGTTCTCCTCCGGCGGCACGGTAACTCTCGGCGGCGGCGGCACCATCACGCTGAGCACCAACTCCTTCGGCTCGGACGGCATTGGAAACTTCGGAGCTGGCGCCCTTCTGGTAAACGAGGAGACGATCGAGGGCTCTGGCAGCTTCGACATGTCATTCAATAACGCCTCGACGGGAGTGATCAACGCCAACCAGTCCGGAGAGCAGCTCGTCGTCGGCCGCAACAATTCAAATGGCAACTCAAGCAATGCCGGCCTGATCGAAGCGACCGACGGCGGCCAGCTCCTTATGGGGAGCCTCACGCTCAACAATGTCGGCGGTACCATCAGCGCGTCGGGCACAAATTCCTCCCTCTCACTCCAGTCCCAAGGGCAAGGTGGACAAACGATTACCGGCGGCACCTATACAACTTCGAGTGGCGGTGTGATTAACGTCGAAAATTCGACACTGATGGACGGAACGGGCGGCAACACCATCAAGAACACAGGAACGATGGTGCTTCCCGCCATAGGGAACAACGCCGGCGCGAGCTTCCAGGGAACCTTAAACAACACAAAGACAATCCAGATCCTGGCCTCCGCAAGCGGCGGAGTCGGCCTGAACATCCCCAGCGGCCAGACATTCACGTTGATGGGTACCGGCGGCAATCTGACCATGGGAGACGGCACGAACAATTCTTACAACAACAACAACAGCATCAGCGGCGGCACTTTCGTCAACCAGCAGCTCGTCCAGGGAGTCGGCTCGATCCAAAACCTCACGGCTTTCACCAACAGCGGCACGATCAATGACAACGTGCCCGTCGGCACTGCTAACCTCCAGCTTCAGTTGGGCCGCGCCGGCGCCAGCACCAACACCGGAACCATCGAGGCCTCGAACGGCGGCGGACTCGTCATGGGAAGCGTCACGATCACGAATACGGGCGGCACCATCGAGGCGACGGGAACAGGGTCCTACATCGACTTGGCTGGGCTCACGATCAGCGGCGGCGGCACGTATACCACTTCGAGCGGCGGGATCATTTATCTTCAAGACGCCACACTGCTTGACGGAACCACCAGCGCCATCACTAATACGGGGACCATCCTGGACAATGATGCGGGTAACCTACAAGGTGGTCAGATTCAGGGCACGCTCAACAACAGTGGGACCCTGCAGATTACTACCACCAACGGCGACCAGATCCAGTTGTGTATCCCGGGCGGGCAGACGTTCACGCTCACGGGCGGCGGGTCTCTGATCATGGGCGATGGCACCAATAATGCGTACAACCTCCAACCCCTTCTCGGCTGCGACTTGGGCGGCGGCGGGACGCTGGTGAACGAGTCCACCATCCAGGGGACCGGGTACATTGGAAATATAGCGGGCATCACGAACATGGGTACGATCGACGCCAACGTGCCCGCTGGCGTTAGCAACCTCTACCTCTTCATCGGCGCAAACACGACCAATACCAAAACCCTTGAAGCTACCAACGGCGGACAGTTGCTGCTCGCCGCCGACACGGTGACGAGCACGGACGGCACGATCCAGGCCATCGGCATGGGTTCTAATGTGCAATTGGGCACCGACAACCCCAACATAAGCGCATCGGTGACCCTGATAGGAGGCACTCTGGCCACGGCCAGCGGCGGCATAATCTATGCCGAACACTACTCAACGATCAACGGAATCACCAACACCGGCGCGCTGACGATTCCGGACAACGACAGCGACACGTTCACAGGCACGATCACCAACACCGGGACGATCACGGTGGACTCGACAGGCGACAGCACTAACCTGGTCATACCCGGGGGAGCGACCACCACGTTCACGGGGTCGGGAACGATCGCTCTTTCGAACAATGCGCAAAACTCGATCTCCTCCAACTGCCAGAACGGCGCAATACTTGTCAACGCGACCACGATTCAAGGTTCAGGAACCATTTTCCCGAATACCAATTGCTACCAGGCGATGACCAACAGCGGGACCATCAATGCGAATCAGTCCGTGCCCCTCATCATCAATGCCGCCAACTTAACCAACACCGGAACGCTGGAGGCCACAGGCGGCGCGAACCTTAGTTTTCAATACCCCAACGTGACGAATACCGGCGCTACCATCACGGCGAGTGGCACCAACTCGACCGTCACGTTCTATAACATGACTTTGACGGGCGGCACCGTAGCCACCGTGAACGGTGGCTTGGCCTACGCCGAGCACAATTCAACACTCACCGGATTTACCAATGCGGGAACTCTATCGATTCCCGACAACAACACCGTCAGCTTCAGCGGTACCGTCACAAACAACGGAACGATTACGCTGGACTCAACGGGCGACCAAACCTTCCTGAATATCCCGACGAACACCACCGTGACGCTCACCGGCTCCGGCACGCTGACCCTGGGGAACTCGTCGCAGAACATAATCGAGAATAGCTGCAACGGCGGTGCGGTCCTGATCAACGACAGCACGATTCAAGGCTCCGGCACCATTTTCCCGAATACGAACTGCTACGGCACGCTGACTAACAACGGGACTATCACCGCCAACAATACGGCGAATCCCCTCTACCTCCCGGCCGTGATTTTCACCAATAACGGAACTCTTACCGTGGCTTCCGGCAGCACGATGAGTTTTCAGGATTCGCTGAGTAACTTCAAGAATCTGGTCAATGGGACGCTGAGCGGGGGAACTTACCAAGTCACGGGAACGCTGCAAATCCCAGGCGACATCTCGACGAATTCTGCCAACATCACGCTGACGGGCGCCGCGGCGCAGATCATCGACCAGTCCGGGACCAACTCGCTCTCGATGTTGACTTCCAACTCTTCGACCGGCACTTTGACGCTGGCGAGCGGGGCGACGCTTTCGCCCACGGCCAACTTTACGAATTCCGGAACCTTGAACCTCTCGCCCGGCACCCTGAGTGCGACCGGCAGCCTTACCCAGAGCGGCGCCTTTGGCGTGAGCATCAGCGGGACGGCGGCCGGCTCGCAGTACGGTCAAGCGAAGGCTTCGGGCGCGGCGACGGTGGGGGGGACGTTGAACATCACGCTGACCAACGGCTATGTGCCGACCATTGGCGCCACCTTCACCATCCTCACCGGCGCCTCTGAAACCGGCGCCTTCACCAAGGTCAACGGCGCCACTATCAACAGCAAAGAGCATTTCATCGTGGAGTACACGACCACGGCAGTGATCCTGAACGT
>JASHPE010000126.1 GCA_030038235.1 Terriglobia bacterium | reverse complement strand
TACATTTTCTGATGCGCGGCTACACAATTGCCGATATTGGCGCTTCGATGTAGTAGGCTAGCAAACTAACCGTTCCGAAGTACATGACGTCCGGTGAAACGGCTTGGTCCGTTGTGACCACGCTGCACTGGATGCGTGAGTTCCTGTGACCAAAAACCCGCGTGTCATTCTCTAGTTACGTTTATGGAATGACTAAGTGTAATTCCGGTATCAGCCGAATGGGGGATTGACAGCGGATTCGAATACTGTAAGATGCAACGGTTTCATTCAGTCGTAAATCGTTAAGTCTTGGCCGGTCGCGACTTTGCGTAACTTCGAAGGCTAAGTCAGAGGGCGGAGCGCTGTCTACATGCAGAATTCAGCCGCTGCAGGGGAGCGTATGATCTCGACGGTCCCTTGGTATGCACTTCATACCCGCCACCAGCACGAGAAGACGGTCGCGCGCCTGCTCATGGGCAAGGGTTTCGAATCCTTCCTGCCTCTGTACGCTACTGTGCATCGCTGGAAAAATGGAGTCAAACAGCTGGCACTCCCGCTGTTTCCCTGCTATGTATTCGTACGCGGCCCTGTTGATCGCTGGTTGCCAGTCCTGACTACCCCTGGGATTCATAGCGTGGTCGGATTTGGCGGGATGCCCGCGGTGATTCCGCGCTCAGAGATTGAGGCGGTCCGAAGAGTGGTCGAGAGTACCGCCAAGGCTGAACCTCACCCTTTCATCAAGTGCGGTGATCGAGTGAGGATCAAGTCCGGGTCGCTCGAGGGGCTCGAGGGAGTCTTACTTCGCAAGAAGAGCCAGTGGAAGCTCCTCCTGTCGGTGGAGATGCTCGAAAGATCAGTGGCGGTTGAAATCGACGCCTCGATGGCCGAGAGGGTTTACGTCGCCGTCTCGCGGCGCGCTCCAAGCTGGCTTCCCGGCGACCGCTCCAGCTCACGGCTGAGACCTGTTTAACGCTATTCCTACCTTGATGTCGCCGATTCCCAATGTGCAGCCAAGCATCCAGACCCCTACGCTGATTTTGCGGTCGCGGAAGTGCCGCTTGACTATCATAGAAAGGACTGAGACCATGAGCAGCCGGGTCTCACGAAAGTTTGGACCGAAGAAATCGTCCGGGCAACGGTTGTTGATTGCATTCCTCCTCCTGGCATTCACGATAGCGCTCGGCGCACGCACTGATCCCGTGATCCTGCAAGCTCAAGATCCGGCTCCGGGCCCAGGCCCGGACCTGTCTGCTCCCACCAGAACCGCTTCAAGGGCCGTAACTCCGCCGACAAGCCGCGCCGACGAGTATCTCATCAGCCCTGAAGATGTGTTGGATGTCTACGTCTATGACGTGCCGGAACTTTCGCGCGAGTATACCGTCAGTCCCGACGGAACCATCACGGTTCCCTTGCTGCCGAAACCGGTCGCGGCTGCGGGATTGAGCCCGGACCAATTCGCTCGCTCTCTCGAGGACAGTTTCCGCCAGTCAGGCCGGCTGAGCCGGCCACAGATAACTGTTTCAATCAAGCAATCTCGCTTGAGCGTGGTGACCGTGGAGGGAGCAGTGAAGTCCCCACAGACGGTTCCGGTCATAGGCCGAACCCAATTGCTCTCGGTCCTGTCCCAGTGCGGCGGGCGCGCTGACGACGCTGGCAGCACGATCACAGTCACGCGAGGTGACCTGGCTCTCCGCAGCCTCGCCCAGGAGGGCCTGCCGGCGAGTCCGGCCGCCACCGTCGAGTTCAAGAAGTTGATGGACCCCAACGATCCGGCATCGCAATTCGAGGTGTGGCCGGGCGATCACATCTCGGTCGAGCGTGCCGGCCTCTTTTATGTGTTGGGGCAGGTCGGCCATCCGGGCGGTTACAACCTGATGAGTGTGAACGAACAAGTTTCGGTCCTTGAGGCCCTGGCGCTCGCCGGCGACACAACGTCGATCGCCAGGATCGACAAGGCGATGCTCATTCGCAAAAACCCAAAGGCGCCCAGCGGACGCGAGGAAATCGCGCTCAATCTGAAAGATATTCTCGACGGCCGTTCCCCGGACCGCATCCTCCAGGCCAACGACATCCTGTACGTACCTGTCAGTGGAGGCAAGCGAGCGGTGCACTCGGCAGGAGCCGTCGCGACCACTATGGCAGCAGCCGCGGGCGCTGCTGTGGTCTACACCCGATTTTAGCCAGTGGCCAGTCGCGAGGGCGCCCACCAGACCTCCCATCCTTGGAGTTGAGCCCATGCCTGGAAATGAATTGATACCCCTTAATTCGGGTTCCCTGATTCCCCCGCAGCGCCCGGCCCGAAACCAGTCGGTGATCGATCTGGAGCAGGTTGACGCCTTCGGCCAGTTGCGCGCTACGTGGGATATCCTGCTCAAGCATCAGTGGCTTATCCTATTCACGGCCTTCGTCCTCACACTGCTGGTGGCGGTTTACTCCTATAAAATGAAGCCTGTCTATCGGGCGACGGCTCGCGTCGACATCGAGGCGGAGGAACCGCTCCTGCAGTCCCTCAATGATCTTTTTCGTACCGAGGACGTGGATGATTCGTTTCTAGCCACCCAGATCAGCGTACTGGAAAGCGACAACCTGGCATGGGAGACGATCCAGCAGCTGGGCCTTGCCGCAGTCCCGAACTCTCCGGATCCATCCTCGCCCGACAGGGTGCTGGGCACACCGCCGGCCATGAAGAATGCCGCAGTCGCTGCATTCAAGGGAAGGCTTAAGGTGGAGCGGCCCAAGGAGACACGGATGGCTCTTGTCAGTTTCGAGAGCACCGATCCGCGCGAGGCGGCCACCGTAGTAAACACTCTGGTCAAGAACTACATCGAGAACAACTTTAAGACAAAATACGATGCTACCCGACAGGCCACCGGCTGGATGGAACAGCGGCTCGATGAGCTGAAACTGAAAGTCGAGAAATCCGAAGAAGCCATGGTGGCCTACGAGCGGGAGAATAACCTCGCCAACATCGGTGACAAGCAAACAGCCGAAGAAGCGCAGCTCGAGACCATGACCAAGGACCTGAGCCAGGCGCAAACGGACCGCCTCTCGAAGGAGTCTCTTTACAAGATGGTCGCGGCCAATGACTCGCAGGTCGGTTTCATTCAGGCGAACAGCCTGCTGACGAGTCTGGAGGCCAAGGAAATCGATCTGAAGGAGCAGTATTCAGCAGCCTTGGCCCAGTACGGGCCGACCTATCCGAAGGTGGTCGGAATTCAGGATCAGTTGAAGGACCTACAAGGTCTTATTGCGCAGGAACGCAAGCGCGTGGTCGAAAACCTCCACAACGACTATCTGGCGGCCGTGCAGCGGGAAAAGTTCCTGGCCGATGCCGTTACCGAGCAGAAGGCGGACGTCGACCGAGTGAACCAACTGCTGATCCAGCACAACCTGCTGAAGCGGGAGTTCGAGACGAACCAGCAGCTTTATGATAACCTGCTTCAGCACCTCAAGGACGCCAACGTTTCGGCCGGCTTGCGGGCCACGAATATCCGGGTCATCGATGAGGCGACCATTCCCTCCTTGCCGATTCGCCCGAATCGGCTGCGCAACATTGAGTTCGCACTGGCGGCGGGATTGATTCTCGGCATCGCTCTGGCTTTTACTCGGGAGGCGTTGGACAATTCCATTAAAAACGCCCAGGAAATCGAGAAGCTCACGAATCTTCCAACGCTGTCCATCATTCCCATCGGCGGCCACTCCACGGCGCTTCGCTCTGCTCGTCGGTTTAACTCCAATGGGAGAAACGGTTCAAATGGCAAACTGCCGTGGCCTGTCGAACTGGCAGTCTTGAGCAAGCCCGGTGCGCCTATCTCCGAGGCCTTTCGGACCCTTCGCACTTCCGTGCTTCTCTCAACTGCCGAGCGCCCGCCCCAAGCGTTGCTGATCACCAGTTCGCAACCGAGCGAAGGCAAGACTGCGACTTCGCTCAACTTGGCCGTCACCTTGGCTCAAAAGGGCAGCCGCGTTCTCCTTGTCGACGCCGATCTGCGGCGGCCGGGACTGGCAAAGGCTCTCAATTTGAGAAACCAGCAAGGCTTGGCTGAAATCCTCACCGGCACCTGTGAGTTCGACGAAGCCCTCCTGCAGAAGCCCGAGGGCCTGGACAGTTTATTTCTTCTCCCCGCGGGCCCTTACCCCCCTAACCCGGCCGAACTTCTCTGTTCGATGAAGATGGAAAACTTAGTAAGGCGCCTACGCCAAGAATTTGACCATATCGTGGTTGACTCTCCACCGGTGCTGCCGATCACCGATGCCACCATCCTCTCGAGCCTGGTGGACGGAGTCGTGATGGTGGTTGAGTGCGAAGCAACCACGCGCGCCGCCCTCAGCCGGGCTTGCCACGTCATCGAGCACTCCGGCGGCAAGATTTTGGGGACGGTCTTGAATAAAGTGGATACTCGGCGCGACGGCTATTACGGGTACCGGTATTATCACGGATATTACTCCGACAACTATAGGGCCTATTACCGCGACAGTGACCGGTCCGGGACCGCTTAATAAAGCACAGGATATTGGCACTGCCTCGCGCCGAGCAATGCTCCTCTTCTGAGGCTGATCCGTGCAGTCTGCGTGAGTCTTCGCTCAAGAAATCCAGGTTGATGCAGTTGACCGGGAGGTACCGATGGTTTCTTTGATTACCGGCGGCGCCGGTTTTATCGGGTCGCATCTCGCGGAGGCCCTGCTGGCGCGTGGCGACCAGGTTATCATCCTCGACGATTTGAGCACCGGTTCGGTGGAGAACATCCGTCATTTGCGCTCCAACCGTTCCCTTCGCTGCTTCATTGAAGGCATGATGGACCGCCGCCTGCTCGCCGAGTTGGTGGATGAATCGGATATCGTCTTCCATCTCGCCGCGGCGGTCGGTGTCCGGAGGATCATCGAGAGCCCGGTACGGACTATCGAAACCAACGTCAAGGGTACGGAACTGGTGCTCGAGGCAGCCGCAAAAAAGCTGAAGCTTGTTTTTATCGCTTCCACTTCCGAAGTCTACGGCAAGAATGGCAAGGCGCCCTTCCGGGAAGATGACGATACGGTTTGGGGGCCTACCACAACGTCGCGGTGGTCCTACGCCGCGTCCAAGGCCCTCGATGAATTTCTGGCTTTGGCCTACTGGAAAGAGAAGCGGCTGCCCGTTGTGATCGGACGCCTTTTCAACACCGTGGGACCACGCCAGACCGGACGTTACGGCATGGTACTGCCGACCTTCGTGAACCAGGCCCTGGAAGGCTCTCCTCTGACCGTGTTCGGCAACGGCAAGCAGAGCCGATGCTTCGGATACGTCGGAGATATCGTCCAGTGCATTCTGCGGCTGGTAGCCGCCCCCGAAGCGGTCGGTCAGGTGGTGAACATCGGAAATGACGCAGAAGTCACCATCGGAGATCTGGCCCTTTTGGTGAAGCAACGAACAGATAGCGCGTCGCCGATCCATTTCGTCCCTTACGATGAGGCTTATGAGCCCGGTTTTGAGGACATGGCGCGCCGGGTGCCGTGCCTCGACAAGCTTGTAAGACTCGCCGGCCTCCGCCCAACGACGCCTCTCAGCGCGATCATCGACAAAGTTGTCGCGCATCAGTCCGCGAGAGATCAACGAGTCATGCGGACGACGCGCAGGCGGTCGAGAGATCTTCTGTCCACGCAGCCTGTTTCGACTCTGGACTAAGGCCAATCTGCCTCCAGAGGCCGCTCTTCAAAGTTTTGGCGTTCATTCCAATCTCTGAGATCATCAGGATGGATCACGCGCTCGACGGAGAAGTAGACGTTGACCGGGTACCTCCACAATCTCTTCTCGATCCGCCCTCCCATGCTCTGGGCGCCATTCCCGGCGCCGACACACGTTGCGATGCTGACACTCAAGCGACTGGGTGTTCCCGTAAAGCCGGATGGCTTCTCCCGGCAGTACGTGATCAGGAGCCTTAATCTGTGCAATCTGCGCCATCTGCGGATTTTGAGCTAGCGGTCGACCTCGCACTGCCGACCCTTCGAATTGCTCCGCCGCGCGGCTGGATCGACCTCGACCTGGCCGAGCTCTGGGCGTCGCGTGAGTTGCTTTACTTCTTCGTGTGGCGCGACATCAAGATCCGCTACAAGCAGACCGCCATCGGCGCAGCCTGGGCCGTGATTCAGCCCTTCATGACCATGGTGGTGTTCAGCCTGTTCTTCGGCGCTCTGGCGAAGATGCCGTCGCATGGCCTGCCTTATCCCGTGTTCTACTACAGTGCCCTGCTGCCCTGGATGTACTTCGCCGGGGCTCTGCAGAACGCCACCAACGTCGTGGTCGAGCAGCAGCAGGTGATCACCAAAGTGTATTTTCCGCGACTGGTGCTGCCGCTCTCGGCGGTGGTGTCAGGTCTGGTCGACTTCGGCATCGGATTCGCGGTGTTTCTCGGCATGATGGCGTATTACCGCATGGCGCCCGGACCCGCCGTGCTGCTGGTGCCCTGTTTCCTCTTGATGGCCGTGCTGACGGCGCTCGGCGTGGGACTGTGGCTCTCGGCCCTCAACGCCATCTATCGCGACGTGCGCTACGTGGTCCCGTTCCTGGTGCAGTTCTGGCTGTTCGCTTCGCCTGTTGCCTATCCAAGTAGCCTAATCCCGGAGCGATGGCGCTGGCTCTACGGGCTCAACCCCATGGCGGGCGTGATCGAAGGGTTCCGCTGGGCGCTGACCGGACAGGGACAGCCGCCCGGCGCCCTGCTGCTGGTCTCGGCAGCCATGGTGCTGCTGCTGGTAGGCGGCGGCGCGGCTTATTTCCAGAAAATGGAAGGAACGATCGCCGACGTCGTCTGAGGAGGCGAGCAGCGTCCGGTTTTGGTGGAAGTGCGGACCGCCCTCGGTCGAACGCCCGGTTGGCCAACGCAGCCCGCAATCTGCAATCGGAACGAACGCGTAGACATACGATTTGCCAAAAAGAAGCCGTTTTTTGCGGGCAACCTTCTGAAAACAAGCCAGATAACCGCGTCGGGTTCGCTCCCCGCCGGTTGTGGCTTATTTCACTCATTCTAATGATCCTAACCATGTCGGGTTCGCTCGGGTTCGCTCGACCGCCGTTTACTCTCTTTCGACTCTGCTCGCAGGTCACGAACCCCCAATCTGGAATAGGAAGGGACCGTACACGTACGATTTGCCAAAAAGAGGCCCTTTTTCGCGCGTAACCTTCTGAAAACAAGCCGGATAACCGCGTCGGGTTCGCTCCCCGCCGGTTATGGCCTATTTCACTCATTCTAATGACCTTAACCATGTCGGGTTCGCTCGGGTTCGCTCGGTTGCGTTGTCGGCGTCTGACGCTCGAGAGGCGACATTCGAGTCGAAACCTGGGCACGCTCGGATTCCGAAATTGTGACACTCTGTTATTGGCATACTCTATAAGGAGCTAAGAGTCAAGTGTTTTTTGAAGGTCGACAGCCGACAGTAATTCACAGTCAACAGTTCCAGCTCTCGAGTGTCAACTGTGGACTTGGACTGTCAACTGTTGACTTTTGACTTTCGACTTTTGACTTTTCAACTTTCGACTCTGAGGACGCAATGAGAAAACGCATTCTCGTCTGTGGCGCCGGTGGATTCATCGGCGGACACCTTGTCAAGCGTCTGTGCGACGAAGGCTGCTGGGTCCGTGGTGTGGACCTGAAGCAAAACGAGTTCGCTCCGAGCCTTGCCGACGAGTTCATCGTCGGCGATCTGCGCCAGCCGGACGTGGTGCGGTCGGTGCTAGCCGATATCGATGAAGTCTACCAGTTAGCGGCTGACATGGGCGGCGCGGGGTATCTCTTCACCGGCGAGCATGACGCCGCCGTGATGCACAACTCCGCCACCGTCAATCTGAACGTCCTGGAACTGGGGCGCGAAGCCGGAGTCGGGAAGTATTTCTATTCCTCATCGGCCTGCATCTACCCGGCTTACAACCAGACCGATCCTGACAATCCCACCTGCGCCGAGGATTCGGCTTACCCGGCCGAGCCCGACAGCGAATACGGCTGGGAGAAGCTATTCAGCGAGCGGCTCTACGCCTCCTACCAGAGGAATTACGGTATTGAGATCCATGTGGCGCGCTTCCACAACGTCTTCGGACCTGAAGGGACGTGGTGTGGCGGACGCGAGAAGGCCCCGGCCGCCATCTGCCGCAAGGTGGCCGAAGCTCCCGACGGTGGTGAGATCGAAATCTGGGGCGACGGCCGCCAGACGCGTTCGTTTCTGTATGTCGACGAGTGCGTCGAGGGCGTACGCCGGCTGATGGAGTCCGATTTCGCTGGGCCCGTGAATATCGGCTCCGAGGAAATGGTCACCATCGACGAACTGGCGGAGATGGCGATGGATATTGCCGGTAAGCGGCTGAGAATTCGTCACGTGGACGGACCTCTCGGCGTCCGCGGCCGCAATTCCGACAATCGCCTGATTCGCGAGCGGCTCGGATGGGCGCCGTCCGCCCCGCTGCGAGAGGGTCTCGAAGTCACGTACAACTGGATCGCGGAGCAAGTAGAAGAGCAGTTGGTGGTTGACCGCCAACTGACAACCGCCAACTGACAACCGATGTCCGACGTCGTAATTCGCGGTGAAAATCTCGGCAAGCGCTACCGGATCGGCGAGCGCGAGCGCTATCTCGCCTTGCGCGACGTGCTCGCGCGCGCCCTCAAAGCCCCGGCGCGCCTCTGGCGCGGTTCCCGGTCGTCGGTTCTCGGTGACCGGAAATCGCCAACCGGCCACCGCCAACCGGCCACCGCCAACGGCAACGGCAGCGGAGCCCTGACTCCTGATCCCCGACCCCTAACGCCTGGCCGCAACGGCCACCCGCCAACCGATCACCGGCAACCGTCAACCGTCAACCGTGAACCAGCCGGCCACATTTGGGCGCTCAAAGACGTCTCCTTCGAGGTGCGCCAGGGCGAGGTTGTCGGCATCATCGGACGCAACGGCGCCGGGAAGACCACCCTACTCAAGATTCTGGCGCGCGTCACCAAGCCCACCTGCGGATTTGCCGACGTCCGCGGGCGCATGGGCTCGCTGCTCGAAGTCGGCACCGGCTTCCACCCCGAGCTGACCGGCCGCGAAAACGTCTTCCTCAGCGGCGCCATCCTGGGCATGAGCAAGGCGGAAATCCGGCGCAAGTTTGACGAAATCGTGGCCTTCGCCGAAGTCGAGAAGTTCATTGACACGCCTGTGAAGTATTACAGCATCGGCATGCGGATGCGCTTGGCGTTCGCCGTCGCCGCCCACCTCGAGCCCGAAATCCTGCTGGTGGACGAGGTGCTGTCGGTCGGCGACCTGGAATTCCAGAAGAAGTGCCTGGGCAAGATGGGTAAAGTCGCCGAAGGCGGCCGCACCGTCCTCTTCGTCAGCCACCAGATGAACCAGATCCGGCGCCTCTGCCAGCGCGCCATTTGGGTGGAAGGCGGCCGGATTATCGCTGACGGGCCTGCCACGCCGATTATCAATCGGTATGAGGCCGCCAGTTCCCGCCAGAATGGATCGTCGGACCGCTCGGATCGGGCCAACTCCGAGGCGTTCTTTCAAAGTTGGGAGATTCTGGAGCCGCGCAGCGATCGTCCTCACTCGCTCGACACTTTCGGACCGGTCACCGTCAGGTTCACGGTACAGGTGAACCAGCCCCTCTGCAGAGTTCACCACGGCATCGCGCTTTACAATTCGGATCGGCAGCTTGTGTGGGGCACCTGTGCCGAGGGCTTCGAGCTTCGACCTGGGACGCAGCACCTTACGTACGAGCTGCCAACCCTGCCTTTACGTCCCGGCCCTTACAACTGGCTCGTCACGCTCTACGACGCGGAGACCGTACTCGACTGGTGGGAGTGCACACCCGAGTTAATGGTAGAAACGATGCCGATTGCCCACCGCGTGGACGAGTGGGCCGGTCTGCTGAACATTCCCTACACACTCACATCCTCGCTCGACCGAGCGGAGTCGAAGTGCTGAACGGAAGGCTCGGTCGGTTCCTGGCGAAACCGTGGCACAAGAAAATGGTGTCGTTAAGGTACCGATGGCTGAGGTTGACGAACTTGCCTCTGCCCGTGAGGATGCCGTGGGGAGACTGGTGGCTTGCGGAAAACGACTATTGCGGGGGGGCCCTTGTACAGGGGCGATACGAAAGCGAGGAATGCGCGTTCGTCGAGCGGTACTTGCGGCCGGGCATGTGCATACTCGACGTGGGCGCACACCACGGTTTTTACACTCTGCTCGCATCACTCAAGACCGGCCCAACGGGGCGAGTATTGGCCTTTGAACCTTCTCCTCGCGAGAGAGCAAAACTAGTTAGGCATCTGCGTCTAAATCGGCGAGCAAACGTCAAGGTATTTGATCGCGCTCTAGGAAGTGCGGAGGGCGCAGCGGAACTTTTTCTGGTGGACGGTACCGAAACCGGATGCAACAGCCTGCGGCGTCCGAACGTGGTGCAGCCAACCACCGCGGTCAGCGTCAGAGTGGACACGCTCGACGGCTGCCTTGCCTCCGAAGGCATCGCGAAAGCGGATTTCGTGAAGCTCGACGTCGAGGGCGCCGAGATTGAGGTCCTGAAGGGCGCGGTTAACATGCTGGAGCGCCGCCCGCGCCCCGTGTTCCTCTGTGAGGTTCAGGACATTCGGACGGCGCCCTGGGGCTACCGCGCGAAGGTCATTGTCGATTTCCTTGCGGGACGAGAATTTCAGTGGTTCAGGCTCTCTCCGGCTGGCATCGCGTGCGCTGTCGACCCCGAGACAGAGTCATTCAATGGCAACTACATCGCAGCGCCGTTCGAGCGGCTGCTAGAACTCGCCCAGAGAATACCCGTCCAATTCTGCAGCTGAAAGAGAGTATGCTGACGATCTTCTCCACTCCCAAGCCCTTTCGCGGGCATAGCGACATCATTCAGCGCAACGCCATCAAGAGCTGGACGCTGCTCCATCCAGAGATCGAGATCATCCTGATCGGCGACGAATACGGCGCCGCCGAGGTCGCTCGCGAATTCGGGATCCGGCACGAACCCGAGGTTCGCCGGCATCAGAAGGGACCGAAGTACCTCGACTTCATCTTCAATCGCGCCTGCGAGCTCGCGAGCAAGCATACGCTGTGCTACGTCAATTGCGACATCGTGCTGATGTCCGACTTCCGCCGGGCGGTGGAACTGGTGACCGCCGGGCGCGAACCCTTCCTCATGGTGGGGCGACGCTGGGATACCGACGTCAGGGAGCCCTTGGACTTCAGTGCGTCCGACTGGGAACAGCGCTTGCACGCTCGTGCTCTGCACGGCCTCGAACGCCATCCGATCTGGATCGACTACTTCGTGTTCTCCCGCGACCTCTACTACCGCAAGATGCCGCCCTTTGTGATCGGGCGGCCAGGCTGGGACCCCTGGATCATCTGGCATGCGCGCCATTCCAATGCGCGTGTTATTGACGCGTCGCCGTCCGTGATCGCCGTCCATCAGAACCACGACTATTCCTATCACCCGCAGGGAGCTAAGGGAGTGGGCGAGGACTCGCTGGCAAAACGGAACTACCAACTGCTGGGCGGGTGGCGGCACCGCTACACCACGGACCATGCAACTGAGAGGGTAACCCCGGCGGGTGTTCGCCCCACCCGTCGATATCGTTACATGCCGCTGAAGCATCATCTCGCCTACGGCGCAACCGAGGTGTGGTTTAGCGCCCTCGATCTCACCCGGCCAGTTCGGCATCCGCTGGGTTTGCGGAAGCGGGCACCGGTCGAAAGGTAGTGTTGCTGCCCGGACTCCCGGCAGGCCAAATGGCACTCGAGTCGCGCACACAAGCGGCGGTCGATGCCTTTGTGGGTGTGTTGCGACCCTTCCACATTCGAGGAAAGGTCCGGTTGCTTGAGAGGCTTGTCCCGGCCATGGGAGAGCGCCGCGCTCGGGTGTTTGGCGCGAATATCAACCTTGACCTCTCTGACCATATACAACGCTGGGTCTACTTTGGAGGTTACGAACCACAGGAAACAACGTGGGTTAGAAAGTGGCTGCGGCCCGGGATGACGGTGGTGGATGTGGGCGCCAATGTCGGCTACTACACGCTGCTCGCGGCATCGTGTGTGGGTCCTCGGGGCAAAGTGCTGGCCGTCGAACCGAGCCCTTATGCTTACTCGCGTCTGCGGCAGGTGGTGTCCGAGAATCGCTTGGCCCAAGTCGACACCTTGCAGGCTGCCTTAGGGAATGGTACCGGCGAGGGAGTGCTTTACTTGCCGCCCTTGGGGAATCATTCCCCCAGTATGGTGGCGTGCGACAGAACGGACCGGGTCACAGTGCCGTTGAGAACCTTGGACGATTGCCTCGCGGAGTGGCACTTCGACCAATTGGATCTGCTTAAGATGGACGCTGAAGGTTTCGAACCCCAGGTGCTTGCAGGCGCACGCTCTGCGCTGAAAGCCGGGAAGATTCGTGCGATCCTCTGCGAGCTGAACGACTGGTGGCTCCAAAAAGCCGGCAGTTCGGCCGAGGAACTGTTCCGCAACATTACAACCGAGGGTTTCTCGGACGTCTCCGGGCTACAGCGCTTCCATTCTGGCGGTTACGATAGCTGCTTTTTCGTACATCGCTCTGCAGCGCCACATCACGGCCACACGCCGCGTTTGTGGGTCACCACATGACCCTGCAGTGGCCGTTACGGAGGAAAATGCCAGCGACTGTGGTGATCCCAACCTATCGCAGGCCACGCCCTCTGCTGGACTGCGTCCATTCGCTCGTTGAGGGCAAGGATCGGCCTGACGAGATCATCGTGGTCGGACGCGAAGACGATACTCCGACGAGGCAAGCCGTTGACCGTGCGCAGGAGCTGTACGCCGGCAAGACCACTGTGCGCACGGGCTGGGTAGCGGAAGCCGGACATCTTCCGCCCGTGCAGAAAGGCCTTGAGCTGGCGTCGAACGAGATCGTGGTCTTCGTGGACGACGACGTAACCGTGACGCCCGAATGGCTGGACCGTCTCGTGTCGCCCTTCGCCGACCCGCGCGTGGGCGTCACGGGTGGCCGAGTGATTACACCGGCCGTCCGCCCCCGGCGGCTCAAGGGGAAACCCGGACGCACGTCATGGTACGGCAAGCACTGGGGCAACGTCGGTAGCCTGGAAGGTGATTCCCCGGTCGAAGTGGAGTCCGTGATGGAGGGCAACTGGGCCTGGCGGCGCAGCCTGCTGGCATCGCTCAAGTTCGATCCGGTGCTGAACTTCGACGACGGGTCGATGTACGGGCTCGACCTTTGCCTGCAGGCGCGTAGCAGGCAGTATCGCGTGCTCTACGAGCCACGGGCGCTGGTCTATCATCATGCAGCCCCGCGCGCGCCCGACCTCGACCGCGCGGACCGCGGGCGACGCAGCTTCGCTTACAGCCGCAACTACACCTATATCATGCTGAAGCATCTGCCGCGGTGGCGTCGCCCGATCTTCCTCGGCTGGTGGTTCATGGTCGGCGAGCGCGGCGCGTGGGGCCTGGCAGCGTTGCTCGCAGAGACATCGGCGGGACGATGGCCCCGTCCGCGCGACGTGTGGAGCGCACTCAGGGGCAAGGTCGAAGGGATCCTCCTCGCGGGATCGGGAGCGCGCTCTCATGCCTGATCGCTACCGCGTGCTGTTGGTGTCCTCGCATCCGGTGCAGTATGCGTCGCCGCTCTTCCGACAGATGGCGGAGCATCCGAGACTCGATATCCAGGTTGCCTACTGCAGCCTGCAGGGGGCCGAAGCCGCGGTGGACCCGGAGTTCGGCGTCGAGGTGAAGTGGGACGTGCCGCTGCTCGAAGGCTATCCGTGGGTCCACGTCCCGAACAAGTCGCTCTGGCCGGGCTTGGGACGCTTCTTCGGCCTCGTCAATCCCGGGCTCTGGACGCTGGTGCGTGAAGGCGGCTTCGACGCGGTCGTGATCTATACCGGGTACGTTTACGCGAGCTTCTGGATCACGCTGGTGGCGGCCAAGCTTCATCGGGTTCCGATCCTCTTCGGGACTGATGCTACCAGTCTCGATCCGCGTTCCGGAGGCCGCTGGAAGGTCTGGCTGAAGAAACTGGCCTTGCCCGCCGTCTTCCGGATGGCTGTGGTACCTCTCGCTCCCTCGTCGGCGACTGCCCGGTATCTGCAAAGCCTGGGCGTGCCGGCCGATCGTATCGCCCTTACACCTTTCGTGGTGGACAACGATTCCTGGACCAGGCGCGCCGCAGAGGTGGACCGCGGAGGGGCCCGTTCGGCCCTGGGATGCGTCGATGGGGAACCTGTGGTGCTTTTCTGTGCTAAATTGCAGCCTTGGAAGCGGCCTCAGGACGTGCTGCGGGCTTTCGCCAAAGCGGATGTGCCCGGCGCGCGCCTCGTCATCGCCGGCGATGGTCCCATGCGGTCGGAACTGGAAGCCGAGGCCAACGCCCTGAACCTCGCCGACCGTGTAAGGTTCGCCGGTTTCGTCAATCAGAGTAGTCTGCCCGCCCTCTACCGGTCCGCCGATATCATGGTGCTGCCTTCCGAGTACGAACCCTTCGGGCTGGTAGTCAACGAGGCCATGCTCTGCGGTTGCGCCGCGGTAGTGAGCGACTGCGTGGGGGCGAGGCAGGATCTGATCTTAACCGGCGAGACTGGATATGTTTTCCCGTGCGGAGATGTCGACGCCCTCGGCGCTCTCTTGCGAGAAGTCCTCTCCCATCCGGAGCGTCTCAAGCAAGTGCGTGAGGCGGGCCGCAAGCGCATGGAGACTTGGTCGCCGCGAGAGTATATCGAAGCGCTCGTGGAGGCAACGGACCGCAGCCTGATTCTCAATAGATCGAGCAGAACTCTCTTCAAAGACCGGGGTTCAGAACAACCTTTCCGGAGGGTATCCGAAGGGGAATGAGCGGATGCAACGCATAAACATAGGGTGCGGCAGCACTCCCACACCAGGGTGGCTCAACATCGACAATTCGCTAACCGTGCGACTGAGCAACCGCCGATTGGTATTGCGTGCGCTGACCATCCTCGGCGTTGCCGGCCGGGCTCAACTGGAATTTGCGCGATCAGTCGCCGAGAACAAGACAAGAGTGATATGGGGGAATGCCGTCCGTCGAATCCCGGTCCCCGATCAGTCAGTTTCCGTGATCTATACGTCTCATATGCTCGAGCATCTCGATCGGACCGAGGCTCGCCGCTTCCTGGCCGAAGCTCACCGCGTACTGGCAGGTGGCGGCATCCTTCGCATCGCGGTCCCGGATCTCAGAAAACACGCCCGCCGCTACGTGGAAGAAACCAAGGATGCGGACGCATTTGTTGCCTCGACTCTACTCGCTGTGGAGAAACCCAGGGGAGTTATTGAGCGTTTAAGATACGTCTTCGTTGGCCCCCGACACCATCACTGGATGTACGACGCCGACTCTCTCATTCGACTTGTTGCATCAGCCGGTTTCCGCGACGCAATAGAGATCCCGGCCGGCAGCACCACGATTCCTGATCCTGGGGACCTCGATCTTTACCAGCGTCAGGAGGAGAGCCTTTACATCGAGGCAAGGCGCTCCTGACTCTCCGGTAATTTTCCTGGGTCGAGGACGCGTGTGCCTGGCTGCAGCGTCCAACGGAAGCGTTAATGGATCGGTAGCTCATGCAAAAGATCGCAAAGATTCTGCTCAAGTCCCTTTTTGTAAATTCTTTGCCTGCCGACCTTTTGCGAAGCGATAGGTCTGTCGAGCGCGTAAGAACGTTGTTCAAAAGGCTCGTGTCTATCGAGGCGCTTCTGTCCAGCGTGAACCAGGCGGCCATCCTCCGTGGTGGTTACGAGTTGCGTTCGGTTGCTTACTGAGCCCATTTCACCACGCGCCTCCGCTCATCTTGACATGGTGCGAGGCATCGCTGCCCTGGCCGTGATGCTCGGTCACGTCCGCGCTCTTTTCTTTGTTCCCTACTCTCAGGCGCTGAACCGGAATACCGCCGTGGGGACGGTCTACCTCCTGACCTCGCTCGGCCATCAGGCTGTCCTCGTCTTCTTCGTGCTGAGCGGCTTCTTCATTTCACGCAGCGTGCTGGACTCGTTTCGCAGGGGCAGATGGTCGTGGAAGATATTCCTTGTGAATCGGCTCACAAGATTGCTCCTGGTCCTGCTGCCGGGTCTGCTGCTCTGCGCTCTTTGGGATCACTTCGGCATGCACTTGCCGTCGGCGGGCGAGTTCTACTACCGCGCCATCCCGGCATTCAGCAACCAGCCGATCGCCGCGCGCTCCTCACTGAGCGCTTTTGTGGGGAATCTGTTCTTCCTGCAGAGCATCTATTTTCCGTCTTTCGGTTCGGACATGCCGTTATGGAGTCTGAGCTACGAGTTTTGGTATTACCTGCTCTTCCCAATTCTGCTCATCGCCCTTATTTCGCGTGCTCCCCTAGCCAGACGGCTGGCCTATGCGCTCGCTGGAGCGGCGATAATCCTGATGGTGGGGAGGGACATCTCGTTGCTGTTCCTCGTGTGGCTGGCGGGCGCCGGCGTAGGATTGCTGCACGATCTCAGGCCCGAGCTCAGAGCACGAACATCCGTTGCATGGTCTACGTACGGCTGCGGCGCCTTGGGTTTGGCCGGTGTGTTTGTCGCCAAGGTCAAAGCGCCAGGCGGCGTGGCTTCTGATTTTCTCGTGGCAGGCGCCTTCCTGCCGGTGATGTACGTGCTGGTTCAGGCCTCCGGTTCGAACGTCAACCATGCCTACGCCTCCACCGCCAAATTGCTCGCTTCATGCTCTTACACACTTTACGTTGTTCATTTGCCCGTGCTGATTTTTCTGCGTACGGTGATGGGTCAAGTTCCACGCTGGGAGCCCGATCTCAGGCACGCAGCTTATGGAATTGCTCTGGCAGCCATGGTCGCCGCCTACGCCCTGATCATCTCGCGCTTTACGGAGGCACGGACGGATGCCCTGCGCCGAAGAATCCTGTAACTACGCCATGCTTGACGTTCGCACAAGCGTTCCAGACGCCCGCAAGAAACTGACCGTCGGATTGGGTCTTGCTGCTGCCTTCACAGTCCTATGGCTTCTGGCCGATTCGATAACCGCGGGAAGCGTTGAGGGTGTGCTTCTGCTGGGCGCCGCGATCGCCGGGGTAGCTGTTGCGGGAAAGACCCTGAGCGACTGGCGCAGCGGCGTCTATCTGTTCTTCGTCTGGCTCCTTTTCGAGGACTTCATCCGCAAGTACATGGGTAACAGCATGTACATCTACTTCGTGAAGGACGCGCTGATCGGCGCCACGTATGCGGCGTTTTTGATGGCCCGTTGGCGCGGCGAGGACAGTGAGAAGTTCCGGCCACCGTTCAAGTACGCGCTGGGGCTCTTCTTCCTGCTGGGTTTGGTCCAGGTTTTTAATCCTGGCTCGCCCAGCCTCTGGTATGGCGTGCTGGGCCTGAAGCTGTACTTCTATTACGTCCCGCTCATGTTCATAGGCTACGCGCTGCTGCGCACCGAACGCGATTTGCAGAGGTTCCTATTGGTCAACATGGGCTTGGCCGCCGTGATCTCGCTGGTGGGAATTCTACAGGCTATCATCGGGCAGGATTTTCTCAACCCGCACTCCGGAGCCGACATCGACGTGTTGTCCCACGAGGTGCGAATGACAACCTCGGGCTTGGTGGTTGCGCGCCCTCCTTCCCTATTCGTCAGCGAAGGCCGGTTCTTCGACTATCTTGCCCTCGCCTTGACTCTGGCCCTGGGGACAGCGGCCTATTTGATTCTGCGAGCCAAGCGCAGGCGGAAGATCGTGTTTCCGGCTGTCGCCCTGATTGTGGTGGCCATTGTTCTGAGCGGCTCTCGAACCGGATTGGTCTACATGGTCGCCAGCGCGTTGTTGCTTTCTGCCGCCATACTGTGGGGAGCGCCGCTGAAATTGGGAGAAGGCTACAGGCTGGTAAAGGCGATCCGTCGAACCTTCGTCTTCGTCACCCTGGGTGTTGCTCTTGCCGTGGTGCTTTTCCCGAGCGTCATCGGAGCGCGTCTTGCCTTCTACCGCGAGACCATCGCCTTGGATAGTCCGGAGTCCGAGACTGCCGACCGGTCATGGAACTACCCCGTGGGCCAGCTTCAAATCGCCCTTGCGGACTCCGACTGGCTGATCGGGCATGGCATCGGAACGGCCTCGCTGGGCGGGCAATACGTGAGCCGCATCATGGAGGTCCCAGTCACGAACATCGGTGTCGAGAGCGGCTACGGTGTCCTGATTCTTGAGCTGGGAATCGTGGGACTACTCCTCTGGCTGGTGTGGACTTCAAGCCTGATCTTAGCGGCCTTCAAGGTGTTGATGAGGCTTAAAGGCACCTGGGCGTTCCCGGTGGCTGTTTCCATTTTCTGGTTCGCGCTTTATATTCTGTTTCCCAGAACTTACCTTGGCCTTAGTGCCTATCAAGATTTCATATTGAACGCTTATCTCTGGCTGCTGGTGGGGATGCTGTTCCGGCTGCCGGCGTTGGTGGCTCAGGAGGGCGGCCGAGATGGGAGTTGACAGTTAACAGTCGACAGTCAACAGTCAACGACAAGTTGACAGTCCACAGTCAACAGCTAACAGTGCAGAATCAAGAGCAGAGCTCATACGCAAGGATGCGAATCGCGGTCGTCTCTCCG
>JASHPE010000125.1 GCA_030038235.1 Terriglobia bacterium | reverse complement strand
CTGGCGACGCTCGAAGCGCTGCAGCCGGCCCGCGGACGCTTTTCCCGCCTGCGCCTGAACGTCAATACGGTGATCTGCGCCGAGAACTTCGACCGGGTGATCGAGATTGCGGAATTCGTGAAGACCCAATGCGCCGTGGATGGCCACTACTTTAACGCGATCCGCGGCGAAGCCAAGGATTCGAGCCTGAAGGCGCTGCCCACCGATCGCTTGCCGGCGCTTTACGGCGAGCTTCAGACATACTACCAGCATTACGCCTCCACTTGGAATCGCCGGTACCAGGGGTTAAACGGCGCGTTGGCGCGCGCCTACTATCAAGGCACGCTGGCCTTTCATAACCGGGTCCAGCTCGAAAACGCCGCCAGTCCGCATCGCTGGCCGATGCCCTGCACTGCAGGGGAAACAGCGGTTGTGATCGATTACAACGGCGACCTGCGGGCTTGCGAGCTGCGCGGAAAGCTTGGCAATCTGCGGGACTTTGACTGTGACTTCGGGAAGTTCTGGGAAACCCAAGGTCGAACGCTGGAGCTTGATTCCATCGTGCGGGATCAGTGCTGGTGTACTCACGTCTGCTTCATTCACGACAGCCTGCGTCACTCGGCGAAGGCCTTGCTCTACGACATCCCGCTCACCTATCTCGGCGCAAAACTGAAGCCGGCCCAGAGCTTCCAACACAGAGACGCAGAAGCACAGAGAGAAATGGAAAGCGTCGAAAAAACAAACGACATCTCCATGTAATGCTCGCCGTCTTCTCTGTGACTCGGCGCCTCTCTGTTTAGTCTTGCTTAGGCGATAGCGCGGCCCTTCATACCGCTCCGCACTCCCAGCACCGCGAGTCCAAGGCCCACCAGAATAATCAGGAAGCTCAGCCAGCCGCCGACATAGGGAAGGTTGATAGCCACAAAAACGATCAACAGCCCCACGATGAACGGCACCGCGAAGTTCGGCAGCTCGCCCGGACGCCGCCGCATCAGGCCGCGCCCCACCGCCGCACTTACGAAGACTTTGGCCAGCCACAATCCGGCCAACCAGAGAACCAGCAACGACACACCCAAGGGAATTCCCACCAGCGTTATGAACGCGATGATGGCGGCAATGGGCGCAGCCACCAGGGCCAGGAATCCGACGCCGCCGCTGCGCAGCAGCGCCCAGCCGGAATCAAGCTTCGACGCAAAGAACGCCGGCGCGATCCAATACAGGAGGAGACCGATGATCAGCGCGCCCGCCATCCAAATGGCCTGCCAGTAATAAAACTTCGCCTCCTTATAGTGACTCGCGTGTTTCTTCCAGTCCGGGAAAATCTCGGTCTTGCCTCCGATCGTGGCGCCGGGCTCGATGTCGACTTCCTGCTGCCTCTTGACGTGGAAATCCACGTTGCCGGCGATGTGTGCCGACCCCGCGATCGTGGCCGCATTGGTATAGGCCTGAAGATTTCGCCCGATGTCACCGTCGGCCTCGAGGGTGCCACACAAAAGGGACGCATCGCGCCCCAGCGTCCCGCGCAGCCTTGCGGTATCGCCGCCCATCAGAATGTCGCCGTCAATACGCCCGTCCTTGTCGAACTGCAGAGTTTGACCCCAGACGTACACGTTGTGCTCCACATGTCCGGACACGGTCACCGTCTGCGAGAAGGCATAGACGTTTCCTTCCACGGTGCCGGAGACCTCAACCTGCTGGCCAAAAACGATCAAATCTCCCTTTATAGTGCCCGTAACCCTAGCCGTTTGCGCGAATGCGATCACGTTGCCATTCACGGCGCCATCAAGCTGCAGGTGATCGCTGCTTACGGTTAGGGAATCGTTCACCGTTTCCTGCGATCCGATCCGGACCGTGGTTCCCGTGCGCTTCTCCATGGCCGCCGCCGGCCGGGGCAGACCGAGTGCCAGAAGCATCGTCGCCATAATCGCCATTGACATGGGATGACGGTTTATAAAGTGCCGCAGGACGCCGGCGGCAATCGCGCCCAGCACGAGCAGACCGAGGACTGTGACCAGAGCATTGAGCATGGCAGGACCCTCCCTGACCAGATCGAGAGCATTGTTGAACAGGACTCCTTGCAACGAGGGCAGGCTGATAGGATTCACCCAGGACATGGCCCCCGGGGCCAGGCGCTCGATCCCCACCACCAGACGATCGAGACCCAGCGCGACCGCCAGCGCCGAGCCTACAGTGATCAGCAGGCTGCGTCCGATGCTGCCGCGCGAACGGGCCGCGTCTGTTTCCTCCGTGAGGCGGAAGACTTCAGCGAGAATCCGGTTTTCGGCCTCGAGCGCCGCCACCTGTGCTCGGCAGGCAGCACACTGGGTCAAGTGCTGCTGCACCCTCAGGCGCTCCGGCCCCGGCAGTTCGCCGTCCGCGTACATCGAGTAGGTGAGTTCGGAGAAATGATCCATAGCCCGTCCTGTCAAAGAGTGGCAAGTTGCAAGTGGCGAATGACGAGTCTCATTGATTCAATGACCCCATGAATCAATGACTCGATTCTTGTCACTTGCCACCCGCCACTCGCCACTGCTCTCATCAAGTTCTTCTCGCCCTCGGTCACTTCTAGTCTCTTGCCACTTGCCACTCGCCACTTGCCACTGCCCCTATCAAGCTCCTGCCGCCGCTCCCGCCAGCGCTCGCCGGACTTGCTGCTTGGCGCGAAAGATCAGCGTGGCCACGTTCGGCCGGCTCAAGCTGAGCTGTTCCGCGATTTCGTCGTAGCTCAGATCGCTGTAATAGCGCAGGGTGAGCGGTATCCGATACTGCTCCGGCAGCGCGTCGATCGCCTTGCGCACCCTGTCGCGACCCTCGTCGGAGATCACCTGCTGTAAAGGCGAGGCCTGGTGCACCGGCAATTGCAGAGCCTCCGCCGGCTCGGCCTCAAACAGCCGCTGCTCGAGCTGCCGCCGGCGCAAGCGGTCCACGCAGTGATGGCTGGTGACGCTCAGCAGCCAGCGCGGAAACGGCAGCGATTTCTCATAGCGCTTGATGGAGTTCGGCAGGCGCGCAAACACCTCGCTGGTGGCGTCCTCGGCGTCCTCATGGCGCCCGAGCAGATGCCGGCAAAGTCCGAAGACGCGGGGCCGGAAGAGCTGATAAAGCTCGCCAAAGGCCTCGGCGTCGTCGTTCATCGCCCTTGAGAGAACCATCTCCAGTTTCGCCTCGTCCATTCGGGCGCTCCGTTAGCGTCCACTACGGTACTACGCACGGCCGTGCTTGTAAATTGCGGCTGCAGGCTGCGTTAGCACGCACGACTGGTGTCTCAATTTCACACGCTGGGACGGCCCCAGCGGGGGCCGTTCCTGGATTCCCCAAGCCGTCAACGAGGCTTTGCCTTTCCTCATCCGAATAACCGAGGGCCGCGTGAAGTCGGCGCGAGATTGAGTTGACTGCACTGCGCCTGCTCCGGAATAGCCGCGCGAACCGGACAGGATGGAGGCGCACGCGTGGAGAAGCAATGTATGCGCCACCCGCGCCAAGGGCGAAGCCTTGAAATCCCGTCGCCGAAGCTCAACTGCCTTGGAATCATAGAACCGATTGGCGCCGAGGCCAAAAAAGATTAACTCCCTTGCTTTCAGTAACCTGACGGTTTCGTTTCAGGCCAAAAAATAAGTCATTTGTTTTCAGTAACCTGACGGTTTCGTTTCGTAAATTTGAAGATTTCGTTTGAATGGCCTTCATTCTAAAGGAGATTCCGGCTTCGGTCGTGGGAATTTTTGAGAAATTTTTGCGCCTCTTCCACCGCGGTCGCCGATACTCGTCGGTCTCCGTGACATCCGTCCCAGAGACTCTTCCCAGCACCGGATCTCGCAAAGCGTAGAAGGGTGCTCCAACTGCTCGGAAATCACGATGTTGGCGGCTGGGGCGCGAATATCGGCAGGCGCGCACCCACGCCAGTGCCTGGTTGAGACGCCAGGGCTCCTTCGATTGACTTGCCGGTGCGCAAGCCGTTCAATCGTGAACGAGCTTTGCTTTTTGGCGGTTTGGGGACCGGTGGAGTGTTGCGCGTCGGTGCGACTGGCGGCGACGGAAGCGAGCGCCAGTCGAGGGGATCGGTGAAGAGACATAGGGACAATCCTCCGGTTCATATCAGGCGCTTACAACAGCCTGTCGGTAAATTGCCCCTCACAGCCCAAAGCCAGCTTGGCAGCGGATGAGGTAATTGCCAAGTAAGGTCTGAGGTGAGACGGTAATGAGCCGGTTTAGAGTGCGGCTGCTTGCTGCCGCTTTCTTTTGCGAGCTGCTCGGCGCCTTTGTCGCAGTTCCACGGCCAGCAGGCTGGCCTGATCAAAGCGGCAGCAAGCAGCCGCACTCTAAACCGCCGCGCGCGGCGCATACGCACAACCAATGTATGCACCACAGGGGAAACCTACAGGCTGGGCCCTACGCTACCTCCCTTCTTCGCCAATCGCCCAACAGGCGTGATATAACTATTCGCACGCAATGAGGGGGCCGAATGCCACTGTCGTGTCCCACAAGCTCGTGGACTAAAGTCGAGTCGTTCACCGCAGCCCCGGAGGGGCGGCGTCATGTAGCCCGGGGAACCAGGCAACGCTTACATGGTGAAGCGTGTTCCCGTCCTCCCATCGCGGGCCGCGACGGGAGGACAGGACGGGAAGACCCGAGAGAAGACGAAATGGCTCGCCCGACAGTCGGGCTCAACGAGGACGAGGTGGGCGCCTCGATCGCCTGTCGATAGTCGTGATCAAGAACAAATCGACGCATTGGTGCCTGTATAATGGGCTTTGACCTGAAACGCGGACTCGTTCCACAGGTTCCATGTCATGCCCGACGAATCTCCAACCCGGATTCTGATGGTCGCGGGCGAGCGCTCGGGCGATCTGCACGGCGCCGAGCTCGCCCGTGAACTCAAGGCGATCCTGGGCGAGGTCGACATTTGGGGCTGCGGCGGTGGCACCATGCGCCAAGGTGGTGTCGACCTGGTTGCGGACCTTCGCGACTTCGCCATGGTCGGCATCACCGAAGTCATCGGCGGCCTGCCGCGCGCGCGGCGAGCGTTCAACCATCTCCTCGAAGAGGCGGGGCCACGCCGTCCGGCGGTCGCCGTGCTCATCGATGCGCCCTCACTCAATCTTCGTTTGGCGCGGCGGCTCAAGTGGCAGGGCATTCCGGTCGTCTACTACGTGAGTCCGCAGATCTGGGCCTGGAAGAAGTGGCGCATGCGCCATCTGCAGAAGCGCGTGGACAAGATGCTCTGCATCTTCGATTTCGAGGAAGAGATCTACCGGCGCGCCGGCATTCCGGTGGAATACGTCGGGCATCCGATGCTCGACAGGCCGGAAATCGCCGCGCCCAGCGTATCGCGCGATGAGTTCTTCGCCCGCGCCGGGCTCGATCCCACGCTCCCGCTCATCGCTCTGCTTCCCGGAAGCCGCGAAGGTGAGGTCCGATATATTCTGCCGGGCTTGATTGACGCTGCGAGAGAACTTCGGCGGCGGCGTCCCGATCGCTGGCGGCAGTTTGTGGTCCCGGTCGCTCCCACCCTGGACGCCGCAACCCTCGAAAAGCAGATCGACCACGGCAGTCACGAACGCGGGGTCATCAAGGCGCTGACCAACGCTACGCACGACACGTTGCGCTACGCCGACGCAGCCGTGGTGGCGAGCGGCACGGCCACGCTTGAGACCGCCATGCTCGGGTGTCCGATGGTGGTCGTCTATCGCCTGGCGCCGAGCACGGCGTTTCTGGCTCGCTTCATGGTCGACGTGCCCCATTACAGCATCGTGAACTTGCTGGCCGGCAAAGCCGCGGTTCCTGAGCTCATCCAGAATGGTTTCACGGGCGGGCGCGTCGCTGACGAGATCGAGCGCCTCTTCGAGAACTCGGAAGTCCGTGCCGAAATGCTGGCAGACTTTCGGCGCGTTCGGGCGCGCCTTGGCCCGGGCGGCGCGGCACGCCGGGCGGCGGAAGCTATTGTCACCATGCTGCACCCGCAGTGGCGTCCGTTGGCGGCGGCGCTGTGACAAAAATATTTCCGGCTCAAGCAACCACCGAACGCAGGCGACGATCAAAGCTTAATAGCGGGGGCGAGCGATCTTTGAAGAGCGACGCGTCGGAACAGTCCAGCAACCCCCTCGCTGGCCGATTGTCGCCGGTTACTCGCCCCCAGAACGCTTCCAGCATGTCACAAGCTGATAGTGCTCAAGTTACGGTGCCAGCCGCGCCTCGGAGCGCGTTGAAAAACCCTCACTCTTGTCGTTCCGGGCGAAGCGAGGAATCTCGCCCTGACAAGAAACGACGTACGAGATTTCTCGCTTCGCTCGGAATTACAAGGCTCGGGAGTGTTTCTCAACACCGTGCCAGGACTCATGTCCGGTGGATGGGCGCCGCTCTCATTTTGCTCACGCTTCTGCTCGCGCCTTCGCGCGTTGCAGCCCAGGCCCGTTTTGAGGTAACCCACTACGCCATCAAGGCAACACTCGATCCCCCCACTCACGGTCTCACCGCCTCGGCGCGGATCGACTACGTGCCGGAGAGCGATCTGAGCACTCTCAGCCTCAACCTCGCCAGCAGCCTGCAGGTGAAGAACGTCACCGACGGCGCCGGCCAGAACGTGGTCTTCCACCAGGAAGGGCAGCAACTGACGCTCGCCCTGAACGGCCCGCAAGCCGGCGGAAAAACCGGTACCATCAACGTGGACTATGGCGGCACGCTGGCGTCGGCCGAAGGCAGCCCGGTCGAAGACCTGAAGCTTGCCTACGTAGCTCCCGAAGGCTCCTATCTTCTCTACGCCGGCCACTGGTTCCCGGTCAATGAAAATCCCCTGAACCGTTTCAGCGCCAGCATGTCGATCACGGTGCCGGTGGATGAAGTGGTCATCGCTTCCGGGAAAGCCTCGTCACCGGTCCACAACGGCAATTCGGTGACATATTCTTTCGACTACAACGACTCCTCGTTCCCCGGCACCGTTATCGCGGGCAAGTATGCCGTGGAACCCGCCACCGCGGTCGGCGCCGACGTCACCCTTTACTTCAAGGCGGGTCATGAGAAGCTTGCGCAGAGTTACGGCGCCGCGGCGGGTGACATTTTTACCTTTTTCTCGGACAAGTTCGGCCCCCTGCAGGATCACCACCTGTCGCTCGTCGAAATCGACGACGATACGGTGGGCGGATACACAGCCCCCGGAGTGGTGGCGTTGGCATCGAGAACGCTGACCAGTCCCGTCAACGCCGAGATCCTGGCACACGAAATTTCGCATGAGTGGTGGCCTTGCCTGGTGAGCCCGGCGACCGGCGACGACGCCTTCCTGGACGACGGTCTCGCCACCTACTCTTCGGCGCTCTGGACGGAGGAGTCCGCCGGCGAGTCCGCGTTTGAAAGCACGATGCACAACGTCGAAGTCCAGTCGCTGAGCCACGAAGAAGTAGCGCCCATCGCCCAGGCCTCGCACCTGCACGAGTTCACGCCCGAGTATCAGTCGATCGTCTTCGATAAAGGCGCAATGGTATTCCACATGCTTCGCTGGGTGATTGGCGACGACGCTTTCTGGAAGACCTTGGAGGAAATGACCAGCCAGTACGCCTACAAGAGCATCTCCACCGCGCAGTTCCAAAAGCTCGCGGAGCAATCGAGCAAGCAGCAATTGACGTATTTCTTCGCCCAGTGGGTGGATTCCACCGGCGTGCCGCAGTTCAAGCGCACGTGGGCCGTCTATCGCACGCAGAAGGGCTATCAGGTGGTGGGCAAGATCGAGCAGGACCTCGACATTTTCCGCATGCCGGTGGAGATTCGGGTAACCGTGGAGGGCCGCAAGCCGGTCACTCAGCGCGTGGATATGGTAGGCACTACGGCTGATTTTACAATTCCCACCCTGACGCGCCCGCTGAAGGTGGTGGTTGATCCCGGCAGCCGGCTGCTGAAGTACGACGACCAGATCAAGGTTGAAGTGGAAATGGCCAAGGCCGATCAGCTCGTGCAGCAGCAGGCATATCTCGAGGCCATCAAGCAGTATCAACAGGTGCTCGATCTCAACAAGAACAGCTCGCTGGCCCATTACCGGATCGGCGAGAACCTGCTGCGGATGCGGAATTACAACGCAGCCGTCGAGGGGTTTCGAGACGCGCTGAATGGCGATTTGCAGCCGAAGTGGGTGGAAGTTTGGAGCCACCTGATGCTCGGCCGGATCTTTGACATCACCGGGCAGCGCGACCGGGCCCTCAACGAATACCAACGCGCCCTTCAAACCAATGACAACACCCAGGGCGCGATCGACCTCGCCAATCAATATATCCAGAAGCCTTATACCGACAACACTCAAGTCAGCGAAGCAAACAAGTAACGGCACATTCCGAGGAGGGTTCGATCATCGCGACCGAGCTCCGCTCTGAACTACTCTGCTCGTTTGTTGGAAAACTCTCCGACCCTGTCATTCTGGACGAAGCGAAGAATGAAGGGGGGCCGGGCGATTTTCAGCAACCTGCTAAGCCGACACCGTGCGCGCCGTCAGTTGGTGGTAAACCTCTTCGAATGTCTTGAGGACGGCGTCATCATAGAGGACAAAGTAGATCCTTTCCAGGCTTGTGCGCACTTTCAAATGCTCGATGGTCTCGGTCAGCATGATGTGCGCACAGTCGGCGATGGGAAACCCAGCGACGCCGGTGCCGATCGCGGGAAAGGCGATGGTCTTGAGGCCCTTCTCTTCGGCGCGCAGCAGGCTGTTGTGTGTAGCGAGGCGTAAAGACTCGGCCGTGGTCCGGCCGCCCAGATGCATGCTGGCGGCGTGAATGACGTAGAGAGCCTTGAGACGGCCGCCGGTGGTGACTGCTGCGCCGCCCAGGGCGATGGGCCCGGCCCGATCGCATTCTTCCTGGATCGCCGGACCGCCGCGGCTGCGGATGGCGCCCGCAACTCCGGCGCCAAGCTGAAGGTCGGTGTTCGCCGCATTCACCACCGCATCCACATCCATCGCAGTGATGTCGCCTTTCAGGAAATGAATCCTGGAGATCATGTTGTCCCCCCCGACTCCGGCGCGCTGCTTCCGGGGTTCAATTGGCGCTGCGCCACAAGTCCGTGAGCGCCCGCCGCACGAAGACCTGAATCATCTGCCGGCGATACTCCATGGTTGACGCCGAGGTCTTCAGTGGCTTGCCTACGCGAATAGCCTCTCGCGCGACATCCTCGACCAAGGCGGCGCTGTAAGCCTGACCCGCCAGCCGGTCGCTCGCCGTCACCAGGCGGGGCATCGGATTCACGGCCGTCAGGCCGATGCGCGCCTGGGCGCAACTGCCGTCTGCGCGCTTGCGCATCACCACGGCGACGCCCGCCAGCGGATAATCGATCGACTGCCGGATGCGCAGCTTGCGATAGGTTCCGAGCCAGCCGGCATTGGCGGCCGGCACGCGCACTGCCGTCACCATCTCGTCCGCAGCTTTGGTTAACCGAACCAGGCCATCGTTCACGTACAGTTCGGCGAGCGGAATCTCACGTCGCCCGCGCGGACCCGCCAACTCGACCGTCGCTTCGAGCGCCAGCAGCGCGGGAGCCGTATCGCCCGAAAACGCCGCCCAGCAGGTGTCGCTGCCGGGAGCCACATGACAAACGGCGCCGTCCTTCTTGATACACCCGCCAAGCGACCCGCGCCAGAACTCAGATTGATTGTAGTACAGGCAGCGCGTGTCGAGGCACAGGTTGCCGCCGAGCGTCCCCATGTTGCGCAGGAGCGGGCTGGCCACGGTTTTCGCGGCTTCGTGCAGCACGGGAAATTCACGGGCGACAACTTGCGAATTAGCCAACGCGGAGATGGTGGTCAGCGCTCCAATCTCCAGGCCGCGCCGGGCATCGAAGCGGATGAAATCAAGCTCGCGCAGCCCTTTCAAGTCGATCAGGACGCGCGGCGCAAACAGACCCTGCTTCATGCTGGGCAGCAGATCGGTTCCACCCGCGATCATTTGGGCCTCGGCGCCGAAATGCCGCAGGGGCTCTAGGGCCGATGCGATCGTTTGGGGTCGGACGACTTCGAAAGAAGGAAGGCTCATAAGACGTGCTCGCTGACTCCGTTTGATTGGTTCATCATGACAACCCCATTCGGTCCATATCCTCGGCGCCCTATCCTGCGTCGGCGATCATTGCCTTGAGCGTTCTAATCGGAAAGGTGTTGACCAGCGAGATGTGCGATTTCACCAGTCTCCTCCTTTCACCCAAAATCCGCGAGTTCCGACTCAGACAGTTGGCTCCTGACGTCTTAATTCTGACTTCTTGCTTCTGACTTCCAGATTTCTGACTTCCTCTTCTCGTCGATGGCCTTCAGCACCTTCTCCGGCGTGATCGGCAAGGTGTCGATCCATACACCCACAGCGTCGTAGATCGCGTGTGTCACGGCCGGAATCGTTGCAGCCAGCGAACCTTCGCCCGCTTCCTTGGCGCCGAACGGACCTTCGGGATCGTTCGATTCCACGATAATCGCGTCGATCGGTGGCGATTCGAGCGTGGAAGCGCTGCGATACTCGAGCAGGCCCGGATTCATCAGCCGCCCATTGCGCCACATCATCTCTTCCTGCACCGCCTGACCGAGGCCCATCCACACGGAGCCTATCACCTGACCCTCGACGCATATCGGATTAATCGCCTTGCCGCAGTCGTGCGCGGCGATCAGTCGATCGACAGTCACCTGACCGGTTTCGGGATCGACTGTCACCTCAGCGGTCTGCGCGCAGTAGCTGTAGGCTGGAGACGGTCCCACGCCACCGCCTTTGAACTTGCCGCCGGTGGCCTCCGGCGGCGGACGGTAGCTTCCTGTGGCCTCAAGCGTCTCCGCACCGTCAACAATCGCGAGTCTGACCGCATCCGCGAAACGCATCGAGAGGCGCCGATCGTCGCGGCACGTCACCTGATTCCCTTCGATCAGCAGGTTCTCCGGCGTAGTGGCCATCTTCGCGGCGGCCGCGGTGAGGATCTTGTTCTTGGCGTCGCGCGCCGCGGCGATGGCCGCGTTGCCGGCCATGAAGGTGACACGGCTGGAGTAGCTGCCGAGATCGATGGGCGTCCGGGCGGTGTCCGCAGCCACGATCTTGACGCGATCGAGACCGATGCCAAGCTCGGCAGCAACCACCTGCACCTGGAGCGTGTCCGAGCCCTGACCGATCTCGGAGGCGCCGGTGAAAATCGTCACGATTCCGTCGCTGTCAATGGATAAATTTACTGTCGTGTGGGGTGCGCCGGAACGGATAATGGCATTGGCAGCGCCGCTCACGTAGTGGCTGCCCGCGATGCCGATGCCCTTGCCGTAGGGCAGCTTTCCGTGCTTCTCCCGCCATCCGGAGCGCTCCTCCACCTCGTCGATGCACTCCGGAAGCCCATAGCTGAGAACCCGAAGGCTGTTCACCGTCATGCACGGCGGCTTCAGCAGATTCCGCCGGCGGATCTCCATAGGGTCGATGCCGAGCACCGAGGCCATGCGGTTTAACTGTTGCTCGAAGGCGAAGCGGGTATTTACCGTGCCGTGTCCGCGCATGGCGCCGCACGCCGGTTTGTTGGTCAGCACCCGGTAGCCATCGAACTTCACGTTCGGAATCTCGTACATGGCGTTGAGGAGCTGGCCGGAGTAAAGGATAGTAACCACGCCGTAGCTGCAGTAGGCGCCGCCATCCTGAATGATGCGGGCTTCAACGGCGGTCAGACGGCCCTCGCGAGTCATTCCCGTCTTCAACGCCACAATCTGCCCGGGTCGGCCGCGATGGGCGTAAAAGACCTCTTCGCGCGAATAGGTGATCTTCACCGGCTGCCGCGCCATGCGTGCTAACACGGCTGCGGCCAACTCCAGCGGAATCACTTCGCTCTTGCCGCCGAATCCGCCACCCACCAGCGGCTTGATTACGCGCACCTTTTCTTCCGGCATTTGCAAAGTGGACGCGAGATTCAACTTCAGGTAGTAGGGGACCTGCGTAGAGGACCACACGGTGATGGCGTCAGCCTCGGAATCGTACTGGGCCAGTGTAGAGTGCGGCTCCAGCGCGGCGTGCGTGACCTCGGGGCAGAAAAAGCGGTCCTCGCGAATGTAGTCCGCCGCTTCGAAACCCTTCTCCACATCCCCGAAGTGGTGGTGATAGTCCTTTTCGATGTTGTGGGGCTTCTCTTCGTGAATCAGATTGCTTTCCGCGAGCATCGACTTCTCGGGATCGAACCAGGCGGGCAGAACTTCGTATTCCACTTTGATCAGACGCAGCGCTTCCTCGGCAATCTCGGCCGATTCCGCCGCCACGCCGGCTACGTTGTCTCCCACGTAACGCACCTTGTCGGTGGCGAAGATCGTCTCGTCGTGGCCCACAGGCAAAATGCCGTACTTCACAGGCGTCTCGCGACCGGTGACGACGGCCTTGACGCCGGGCAAGCTCTCGGCCGCAGAGGTATCGATGGACAGGATTCGCGCGTGGGCGTGGGGACTGTGCAGAATCTTTCCCGTCAACGTGCCGGGCAGCGTCATGTCATCGGCGTAGATACCCTTGCCGGTGACTTTGCCGGCGCTATCGACCATCGGCACGCGCGCGCCAATCGGTGATTCGTCGAGAACTGGTTGGCCCATCCCGCTCACTCCATTTGGCTGCCTGACAGACTCTGCTAGCGCGTTTCAGCTTCAACCGGCTGGCCTTCCCGCATCAGTTCGATCGCTTTCCGGACCGACGCGTAAATCTGTATATAACCGGTGCAGCGGCAGAGATTACCCGACAGAGCGTCGGCGATCTCCTGATCGGTAGGCTCAGGATTCGCCGCCATCAGATGCTTCGCAGTCAGGATCATGCCCGGCGTGCAGAATCCGCACTGGGCGCCGCCTTCGATCATGAACCCGCGCTGCAACGGGTCGAGTTCGGTCGCCCCATCGGCCGGCGCCACGCCTTCGATAGTCGTGATCTCGGCGTCCTGATAAGACACGGCGAGCATCAGGCATGACATCTGCGGGCGGCCGTCCACCAAAACGGTGCAGGCGCCGCAACTCGAGTCGTCACAGCCGCACTTGGTGCCGGTCAGGCCGAGGTCGCGACGAAGCACGTCGAGCAGCAATCTGTTCGCATCGACATCGAGCTGATGTTGCCGCCCGTTGATGCGAAGTTGTACGCGTTCTTTGTTCATCGGCCCTTCCATCGAGGATCGCGTTTGTCGAGGAACGCCTGAACGCCTTCGGTGACGTCCTCGGTTTTGATCAGCTCGTCGAGATAGAGTCGTTCCGCCTCGCGTAATGCCGCCTCGAAGCCGGTCCGGCTGGGGAGTCGCGCCGCCTTGCGAGCAAGAGCGAGCACAGCAGAGCTCTTGTCCAGCAGTTGCCGCCGAAAGCTCTCAAGCTCGGCATCGAGTTCTGCCGTCGGCGCCACGCGATTCACCAGGCCAAGCCGCTCCGCCTCGATTCCCGAGATCGTTTTCCCGGTCAGCAGCAACTCCAGAGCCTTCTTCTCCGGAATCAGGCACGGCAACAACACTGAAGCCACCGGCGCGAAG
>JASHPE010000124.1 GCA_030038235.1 Terriglobia bacterium | reverse complement strand
AGTAGCTGTTCTGCGGCGACGTCGCGGCGCTGCTTGGGGTGCTTCTTTCTCACGTCAGTGCGCCCGCGAAGATCGTTCCATCACAACGGAGAGGGATCAAACAGGAACCCATATGGTTCGGTGCCGGCACAGGCAAGACCTTGCGATCAGTTCGGATCAGAAGCCACATCACACTTCTTTCGACGGGCGGAGCATTTTGCCAGAGTGCTCGGTTCGCGGTTCAGATGCGGCACTTCGGGGCGGGGCTGCCAAAGGTGCGCCGCGGCGTGGGGGGCAGTTCACCATTCCGGGAGGCCTGACCACGTTTCTGCTGGCGATGTTGCTTCCCAACCTCCTTTTAGCTCAGGCGCAATCCTCCTCGAGCCAGACCTCGTCAGCCCAAACCTCATCGACGGCGCAGTCCTCCTCGGCTTCAATAACGCAATCGACGCCAGCTAACGCTCCCCCGACGGGATGGCAAGGATTTGCGCAGGTCCAGTACGGCGCCAACCTGATTGGAACCGTCCTGATATTCGACGCCGATCTGGGTTACGGCCTGACAGATCATCTTTCGGCCGACATCGGCGTCCCGGTCATCTTCACGCGCAATCCTTTTTCACCGGTCACGACTCACGATTACTACTGGTCGGCTTTGCTGGGTGAACCGTATCTGGACGTGAAATACACGGGGATTTATCACAATATCGATTACACGTCCGTACTGACGGGCACCGTACCGGCTGCCGGCTCGGCCGAAGATCGCATTTACAGTACAGGTCGTTTCGGCGTCGACTGGTTCAACCATCTTGACGAACAGGTCGGTTCCGTGACGCCCTTCCTCAATATTGAGGCTTCAAACGGCGCCGTGAATCGCTTTATTATGCCCAGGCCCTTTGAGGAAGCGCGGATGTATCAGAGTCTTGGCCTGCTGGGAGACGCCGAAGCCGGCTTCGAGTATAAGGTCAACACTCGTTTTGTGAGGGGCGTGAACATTGGCGCGTCCGCCTACCTGCAAGACGGCGGAGGACCCCAGAAGATGTTCAGCCGTCTCGTGTTTCCGTACTCGAGTTTGGCCGGCGATGGCAATCACGACCGCTACTGGGACGCCACCTTCGAAACGAAAGGAATTTCTAAAGTGACGGAAGACAATGGCTGGTCGGTTTGGCTGGATACGAAGCCGCTCCCCAATCTCGAGGTGCAGTTGGCTTACACACGCAGCGTCCACTATGACATGGACATCTACACGGCGGTATTTAACTTCGACGCCAGCCAGTGGATCAAACCCCTCTTCCGGCGGCGCTAAGCTCATGCTGGTGGGCCGCCTGGCAGTGGATTCTTCTCGTTTTGAAGAGACGTGAGTTGATGAGATTCGCGCGACAACTGATAGTTTGGGTTTGGCTGCCGGCGATGGCGGTCTTTCCGAGTATCGTGATCAGCGCAGCAACGGCCGTCTCCGCTCCAGGCAATCGGATGCCGGCAGCCGGGGCCCGTCCGAAAGCGGCATTTGGATCACTGCCGCTGAGCTTCGAGGCCAATGAGGGTCAAACGGACGCTCGGGTCAGGTTTTTGACCCATGGTCAGGGGTACAGCCTTTTCCTGACGGAGGGCGAAGCCGTGCTGAGCCTGAAGGCGGGGGCGAAGAACGGGTCGGAAATGGCTTCGGGAGGAGAAGTATCGGCCACGGGCCAGACGGTCCTGAGGATGCAATTGCTCGGGGCGCGGAGTGGGGTCGGGATCGAAGGGATGGAGGAATTACGGGGCAAGAGCAACTACTTCATCGGGAACGATCCGGGGAAGTGGCGGACCGATATTCCGACATACGGGCGGGTGAAGTACACGAGCGTGTACCGGGGAGTAGACCTGGTGTATTACGGGAACCAGGGCCAGTTGGAATACGACTTTGTGGTAAAGCCGGGAGCGGACGCGAGGGAGTTGCGGTTAGGGATCGAGGGAGCGAAGCGGGTCCGGATTAATGAAGCCGGGGATTTGGTGCTGGAGACGGCGAGCGGCGAGGTGGTGCTGCGGCGGCCGGAGGCGTACCAGGGAAGCGGTTCGAAGCGGCATAGCGTCAAGGTGAGTTATGTGCGGCGTAGAGGCGAGATCGGGTTTGAGGTGGGGAAATACCGGCGGGACCAGGATCTGACGATCGATCCCGTCCTGGTTTACTCGACGTATCTTGGCGGTTCGGGCGGCGATGTCGCGTACGGCCTGGCTGTGGACAGCAGTGGAAATGCCTATGTCACTGGAGTCACGGGTTCAGTGAACTTCCCTGCCAAGTCAGCGTATCAACCCACCCTCGTCGGTGAGACGAATGCGTTCGTCTCCAAGTTGGATTCGTCGGGCTCGGGCCTGATTTACTCGACCTTTTTTGGCGGCTCGGGGTCGGACGCCGCAGCGGCCATCGCGGTTGACGCGGCCGGCAATGCTTACATTGCGGGCAGTACGTCGTCAACCGACTTTCCGGTCACTGTGGGCATACTTCAATCGACTTATGGCGGCAGTACAGACGCATTCGTGGCCAAGATTGCGCCGACAGGGTCCCAGCTCGTCTACGCGTCGTATCTTGGAGGCAGCGCCGCGGATTTCGCGCAGGGGATCGCAGTAAGCTCCATAGGCAACGTATACGTGACGGGATCTACCGAGTCTTTCGATTTTCCGACACAAAACCCCCTGCAGCCCGGCAATGACGGCTGCACGACGATCACCACGGAAACCGGTCCGGTCGAGACTTGTACCTCCGCTGCCTTTGTGGCCGAAGTTAATGCCACGGCGACGGCGCTGGTTTATTCGACCTATCTCGGAGGATCCGGCAATAACTCCGGGCAAGCAATTGCCGTCGGCGCCGGAGGCGATGCCTACGTTACAGGAAGTACGTCCTCCACCGATTTCCCAACCCAAAATGCTTTGCAGCCCGTGTCTGGCGGGGGCACTGACGCCTTCCTATCAGAGCTGAATCCTTCGGGGTCGGCTCTGGTGTTCTCGACCTACCTCGGGGGTAACGGGAACGATGAAGCTTACGGTCTGGCGCTCGACGCGTCCGGAAATATCTACATCGCCGGAAACACCCAATCGGCCAACTTCCCGACGACCCCCAATGTGTTTCAAGCCCTTTACGGCGGCGACGGGGACGGTTTCCTGACGAAGTTTGGTGCCGGAGGGACGGTCGTCGTCTATTCGACCTTCATGGGCGGCAGCGGGCCGGACCAGGCAAACGCCGTGGCAGTGGATTCCGCGGGGGACGCGGCGATCGTGGGCAGCACCGAGTCGACTGACTTTCCGCTTGTCGACCCTTCCCAGCGCGTTTTGGGGCTGTCCGGCGCGGCAAACTGCGGCACCGCCACCGGCGCGTCCAGCGTTTGTTCTGATGCATTTGTCGTCAGTTTGAACCCCTCGGGAATGCCGGTTTATTCGACGTTTCTGGGCGGAACCGAAGAGGACTACGCTCAGGCGGTGGCCGTAGATTCCAGCGGTGCTGCCTATGTCGCCGGGAGTACCGCCTCGTTGAATTTCCCGGCGGTCGCGGGCGCGCTGCAAGGCCTCTACGCCGGAATTGCGACCTCGGGCAATGCCTTCGTCGTCAAAGTAGAAGCGAGTGACCTTCCGGCGTTGGCCCTGAGTCCCCAAAACCTCAACTTTGGCGACGAGACGATCAACGTCGCCAGTACGGCGCAGTCCATCACGCTGATTAATGCCGGAAGCGCTCCCCTGACGATTACGAGCATTACGGGAAGCGGCCCTTATGCGGTTACGAACAATTGCGGAACTACGGTGGCGGCGGGCAGCGGGAGTTGCCTCATCAATGTCACCTTCACACCGGTGACGGCCGGTCCTGACACAGAAGAGGTCACCATCAATGATAGTGCGGCGGGCAGCCCCCACCAAGTGGCCGTAACCGGAACTGGGGTAACGGCCGGAGCCGGCGTTCTGACTCTGACCCCCAAAACTCTTGTCTTTCCTGTGCAGGCGATCAACACCACAAGTCCCGCCCAGGTCGTCCAAGTGGTGAATGGCAGCGAGGTAGCGGTTACGATTACCGACATTACGGTGACGGGAGACTTTAACGAAACCAACACTTGCGTCGGGGTTAACCCGAGCATTCTCAATCCCGGCACAAGCTGCAGTATTAGCGTCACTTTTGAGCCCACGAAGAGTGGGGCTGAGACTGGAACCGTCTCCATAACCGACAACGGCGCCGGCAACCCTCAGGGGATTTCGCTTTCAGGCGCCGGAGGCGGCCTTTTCACCCTCAGCACCAGCCAATCCTACAGCAATCTCCTTATTGGAACCGCCTCAACGACTTTTGCAATTTCGGCTGCGGCCGCCAGCAGCTTCACTGGGAGTATCACTTTCTCCTGTTCATCAGGGGCGACGTGCTCGTTCAACCCGTCGTCCATAACGGCCGGGCAGAGCACAACCATGACGGTCAGTGGCATGTCGGCAACAACTGCCAATCCGTTGAACCTCACGGTGACGGGAACGAGCGGCGGAAATACCGCTACTATCTCGCTTAAAATCTTCTTTCAGGACTTCTCGATCACAGCGACGCCACCATTGAATTCCATTGATGCCGGTCAATACGGTACCTTTACAGTGACAGCGACACCCACCAATGGCTTCAATCAGATTGTCCTGTTGAGTTGCGAGAGTAATTTGCCGAATGGGATGGGCTGCACGTGGTCTCCGAGTTCCGGACTGATTCTGAATGGACTTGCCCCAAATTCAGCGACGGTCCTGATAACGACGACAGCCAATGAACCTAACCCTTCCCGAGGGTGGAGGGGTCGCCGCCCGACCGGTCCACCGGGCCCTCACGATCCGCGCGGCTTGTGGTTGGTCATAGCCGTCGGCCTCGGGATGTGCGGGGTTTGGGCTGCGAAACAGAAGCACAGGCATGGGCGACTGGGTGGCATTCCTGTGATGGTGCTCGTTGCCTCGATCCTTCTGCTGGCAGCGGTGGCGGTGAGCTGCGAGAACTATGGGTACAACGTGATCGCCCCTCCGCCTACCATAGGGACTCCCACGGGCACGTACACCGTAACGATTTCCGGCATCCTCGGCAGTAACAAGTCCGTAGTGCGAAGCACCACGGTGAACCTGACGGTTGGGCCTGGGTAAACCAGCCCATTTGCGGTCGCGCGCGTTGCGCAGTTGTTAGAAATCGGGGCCTTGAGCGGATGTATCCCCATCCGCACGGCCACCCTCATTTGAAGGTTGGTTGACTCTATGCGCACTCCAGTATCGTATCTCGCGGCGCTGCTTTTATGCGGGTCCGCTCTCGGCGCGAACCCGGGCGTAGTCCCGAGCCAAGCGCCTGACCCACTCATGCTGCGGGTGGCTTCGCAATACGCGCGGCTGCCCTTGAGCTTTGAGCCAAACCAAGGTCAAACGGACGCTCGGGTCAGGTTCTTGACCCATGGTCAGGGGTACAGCCTTTTCCTGACGGATGACGAAGCCGTGCTGAGCCTGAAGGCGGGGGCGAAGAACGGGTCGGAAATGCCTTCGGGAGGAGAAGTATCGGCCACGGGCCAGACGGTCCTGAGGATGCAATTGCTCGGGGCACGGAGTGGGGTCGGGATCGAAGGGATGGAGGAATTACGGGGCAAGAGCAACTACTTCATCGGGAACGATCCGGGGAAGTGGCGGACCGATATTCCGACATACGGGCGGGTGAAGTACACGGGCGTGTACCGGGGAGTGGACCTGGTGTATTACGGGAAGCAGGGCCAGTTGGAATACGACTTTGTGGTAAAGCCGGGAGCGGACGCGAGGGAGTTGCGGTTAGGGATCGAGGGAGCGAAGCGGGTCCGGATTAACGAAGCCGGGGATTTGGTGCTGGAGACGGCGAGCGGCGAGGTGGTGCTGCGGCGGCCGGAGGCGTACCAGGGAAGCGGTTCGAAGCGGCATAGCGTCAAGGTGAGTTATGTGCGGCGTAGAGGCGAGATCGGGTTTGAGGTGGGGAAATACCGGCGGGATCGGACTCTGACCATCGATCCGTACCTCATCTACTCGACCTATCTCGGAGGCAGTGGAGGCGATGTGGGTTATGGTGTTGGTGTGGACAGCGCCGGCAACACGTATGTGGCGGGTGAAACCAATTCCACGGACTTCCCAACCGACAGTCCATACCAGAGCAGCAGCGGCGGCAACGGCGATGCCTTCATTTCGAAGTTCAATCCGGGTGGCGGAACGCTCGCCTATTCAACCTATCTTGGCGGCTCGGGAGCCGACAGTGCGAACGCACTCGCGGTGGATCCGAAAGGAGATGCGTTTGTCACCGGCCAAACGACTTCGTCGAACTTCCCCATCTCGCCGAAGTCCTCACCGTCCTCGCCCACAACCGTAGAGCCTTTTCAACCGTCATATGCCGGCAATGGCGACGCGTTCGTCGCCGAACTTCCGAGCACCGGCGATGCGCTGACCTATTCTTCTTACCTGGGCGGGAGTGGTGCTGATTTCGGCCAGGGAATTGCCTTCGATGCGTCGGGCAACGCGTACGTGACGGGTTCCACGCAATCCCCCGACTTCCCAATCCCGGTGGGAACCACTCCGTTTCAGGCCACCCTCGCAGGATCGTCCGATGCCTTCGTGACGAAGGTCAACTTCTCCGGCACTGCCCTGCTGTATTCGACCTACCTCGGTGGCAGCGAGGCGGACACCGGCCAGGGAATCCAAGTCGATAGCACGGGCAATGCCTACGTGGCCGGATATACGTTTTCGACGAACTTTCCGACCATGAATCCGATCCAGAACGCAAACGCCGGCAATGCGGATATCTTTGTTTCCGAACTGAACCCCACGGGCAGCGCCCTGGTTTTCTCCACCTACTACGGAGGCAACGAACAGGATCGCGCCTTCGGCATCGCGCTCGACAGTTCCGCCAACATCTACGTCGCCGGTAACACGCTCTCGTCGGATTTCCCGACCACGACCGGTGTCTTTCAGCCCAGTTCCATGTACGCCGGCAACGGCGACGCTTTCGCCTTCAAGCTGAACTCCGGCGGAACCTCAGTGTCCTACTCGACGCTGATCGGCGGCAGCGGCGTGGATCAGGCTAATGGAATCGTCGTGGACACGAAAGGTGATGCGGCGGTGGTTGGCTACACCTCGTCGAGTAACTTCCCTACCGTGAGCCCATTCCAGTCAATCCTGGGTCTCAGCGAGGGAAGTTCGTGCGGCAGCACCCCCTGCGCCGACGCTTTCGTGACGCAGTTGAATCCAACGGGCAGCCAGGCCCTGATGTCGAGTTTTCTCGGCGGCAGCGGAGCAGATTTCGGAGAAGGTATTGCGATCGACAGCACTGGTGATCTCTACGTGACCGGCAGCACCTCGTCCACCAACTTTCCTGTGATCGCCGGAGACTACCAGGGCGATCTCGGCGGGGTGGCGGGCAATGCCTTCGTCACCGAGATCAATTCCGCAAATGATCCGGCCATCGTGTTGTCTCCCGCCACCGTCAACTTTGGCAGCGAGGCGGTAAGCGTCGCGAGCTCGGTCCAGACCGTTACCGTGTATAACTTGGGAACCGCGCCGCTCTCCATCAGTGAAATCGAGGAACCCAGCAGCGATTTCACCGACTCCAACAATTGCATCGGTACCGTAGCGCCTTCGGGCGGCAGTTGCACCATCAATGTGACCTTTACGCCCGGAGCAACCGGGGCCGTAACCGACGAGTTCACGATCAGCGACAACGCTGCCAATAGTCCGCATACTCTAACCGTGACCGGGACTGGCGTCACCCAGGCCACGTCCGTCACCGTTGCCCCAACCACCCTCACGTTCTCCAATACGCAGGTTTCGTCGGTGTCCAAACCGCAAACGGTGACGATCACCAACACGGGCACGTCCACGCTCGACATCAACGGAATCACCATCAGCGGCGACTTTACAGAGACCAATAACTGCGCGGCTCTCTTCGATGTGCTCAACGTCGGCCAGAGTTGTTCGGTTTCGGTCGTCTTCGCACCGACCGCCAGCGGCAGCAGGACCGGGACACTGACCATCAGCGATAATGCCAGCGGAAGCCCGCAGGGTGTCGCTCTTTCAGGTGATGGACTCGCCCTGTTTTCGCTTTCGTCCAGCAATGCCACCATATCCACTATCATCGGGTCTACCACGGCTAACTATACGGTTGGTGCGAGCGCGGTGAGCGGATTCACCGGCCAGATCAGCCTTTCTTGCCCGACAACTCTGACCTGTACCTTCACTCCTACTGCGATCTTCGCCGGCCAGACGAGCGCGCTTCAAATCAGCGGGCTTTCCTCTTCGACTCCGAACCCTTTCAATTTCACGGTCACCGGCACGAGCGGAGCGCAAACGGCCACGGTGAACCTCACGCTTTTGCTGCAGAGCTTCTCGCTCTCAGGGACACCGGCCTTAGACACAGTGGTGGCCGGCGCACCGGCCATGTACACGATCTTGCTCACGCCTCTCTACGGGTTCAGTTCGCAAGTGAATCTCACTTGCAGCGGCCTGCCGTCGGGCGCCTTTTGCAACTTTTCAAACGCGTCGCCCACGCCCAACGGCTCAGCTCCTTCGATGGTGGCCCTGACGATCACCACGACCCAATCTTCGTCCCTGTGGAAGCTGGGTCCGGGCGGGCGATTCACCGTGCTTCCGGGCGCGATGGGTGCGGTATGCCTGGGTCTCCTGCTGACGCTTCTGGCGATTCGGCGGCGATCGACCAACGGAAGCGTGTCCCGCAGGCTGGCGGGCTGGCCCGTGATGGTCGGCATTCTCGTTCTCGGCATGCTTTCCCTTGCTAGCTGTCGCGGCACCTACGCGACGGCACCGACTCCGACCGGCAACTACATTATTACGATTACCGGAACGCTGAATTCGAACGACACCGTGCAGGAGACCACGACGATCGACCTCGCGGTTACCTAATTGGTGCAAGCCGGTCAGCCTAGCAGCAGACTCCGGCGGGAGATTGTTGTGGCGTTATCTTCGAGCCAATTTAAGTCCCCCAGAGTGGGAGGCCTAGACCAGTCTTAAGTGTGGACTCGTCGGGGCCGGCTCCTTCGGAGCCGGCCTCAAACCTAAAGTGCGGATTTATCGACGATAAAATTCTCCATCACCAGCAGATCCATCTCGCTCTTGGAGAACGTGCTGAAGGCGTTGGCGGGCGTGGTGACGATCGGCTCGCCGCGGAGATTGAACGACGTATTCAGGACCACCGGTACTCCGGTCGCTTGGCCGAAGCGCTCGATGAGGCCATAGTAGCGTGGATTCTCTTCGCGGAAGACGGTCTGCAGGCGACCGGTTCCATCCACGTGGGTGATGGCCGGCAACACGTCCTGCTGATCCTGCTTCACCGGCACCACGTAAAGCATGTAGCGCGCCGGATAGTGCGATTCGGGATTGGCCAGCTCGAAGTATTTGCTAGCACGATCCGCAAGCACCGAGGGCGCAAAAGGACGGTAGGGCTCCCGGAACTTGATCTTGGCGTTCACGATATCTTTCATTTCGTGGCTTCGCGGATCGGCCAGGATGCTGCGATTGCCAAGTGCGCGCGGGCCCCACTCGAAGCGGCCCTGGTACCAACCGACAACCTTCTCGTTCGTCAGGCGATCGACGACGCGGTCGAGAAGCTGGTCCTCATTTTCGTAGACTTCGTAGGGAATGCGGCTCTTGTCCAGGAAGGCCTTGACTTCGCCCGGAGTATAGTGCCGCCCCCAGTAGGCGTGGTTCATCTGGAACACGCGGGGCTTGCTGAGCAGCGAGTTATAAGCCCAGAGCGCCGCTCCCAGAGCCCCTCCGCTGTCGCCCGCCGCCGGCTGCACGAAGATCTCTTCGAAACCCGTCTCGTTCAGGATACGCGTGTTGGCCACGCTGTTCAGGCCCACGCCGCCCGCGATGCAGAGCTTCGGGAGGCCCGTCATCTTGTGAAGGTTCTTGGCCATGCCCACGAGCAGCTCTTCGGTCACTTTTTGAATGCTGGCGGCGACGTCGGCGTAGTGCTGGTTTTCCCGGCTCAACTCGGCGTAATTCGAAGGCTTCTCGCCGAAGTACTTCGGGAACCCGGTGCCTTCCGTGAAAAAGTGGACCTCCGGCTCGCGGGGCGGGCCAAAGAGTTCTACGAACTTGCCGTTGTACGTCTTCTCGGTGGAGTGATGGAAACAGAAATAATCCATGTCCAGCGCGTATGAGCCATCGTTGTTCTGGCGGACCACCTTCCACACCTTGTCCACGTAACGGGGCGTGCCGTAGGGAGCCATGCCCATCACTTTGTACTCGCCCTCGTTCACCTGGAAACCCAGAAAGGCGGTGAAGGCGCTGTAAAGCAATCCAATGGAGTGCGGAAAATCCATCTGCTTGAGCAGGCGGATGTCATTCCCTTTGCCGACGCCATACGTGGCCGTCACCCACTCGCCCACGCCGTCCACGGTAAGGATGGCGGCCTCGTTATAAGGCGAACACAGATAGGCGCTGGCCGCGTGCGACAGGTGATGGTCGGAAAACAGGATCTTGTCCTGGGGCACCCCGACTTCGCTTTCGATGGTGGTTCCGACCCAGAGCTTGTCGAGCATCCAGGTGATCATCGACTCGCGGAAGACCTTCCAGGACTTGGGGTAGGTCTGGAGCGACGTCATCAAAATGCGGTCAAGCTTGCGGAAAGGCTTCTCGAAATACACCACATGATCGAGATCCTTGCCATTGATGCCGCCTTCTTCGAGGCAATACTGGATAGCATGCTTGGGGAACTCGTAATCGTGCTTGATGCGCGAAAATCGTTCCTCTTCGGCGGCGGCGATCAGTTGACCGTCGCGCAGAAGTACGGCTGCGGCGTCGTGGTAGTAACAGGAAATTCCTAAAATGTCCACTGAATCACTGCCTCTTTGCCCACTGCATGTCCATCGCTTCTTCGGGAGAGCTGATCCATGCAGCCGGCCGTTTCTTGATGCGGAGAGGGTCCGAGAACAGGCGCGCCAGGACCCCGAAAGGCAGAACGAAGATGGCGTACAGCACTACGAGGACAACGCGGGCCTGGAAATTGCCAAGCTTCTTGGCAAAGGGCTCGATCACGCGCCCGATGCCCCGGATTACCGACCAAATGCTCTTGAAGAATCCCACAGCTCCCCCTCCAACGATTGGTTGATGGCTCTCGTTCGAACCTTGAAAACGCCCACTCCGCTTAACGGCTCCGGGGAGGCGCGGAGTCAGGCCAAGTTCCAAGAAAGAGTCTGCTCCACGGCTCTTGAGGAACTTGAGGGATCGGAAGCGCCCCCACGCTCCTAAAACCCGCCGGGTGCCAATGGTTAAAACAGCGTGTAAATGAAGGGCGCGATGGCCGAGCTCTGCGCCAGGATGATGAACACACCGAGGCCCAGCAACATCACGATCATGGGCACCAGCCACCAGCGCTTGCCTCGCCAGAAGAATCCCAGCAGTTGCCCGGCAATTCCGAGCCGGCTCTTCGATTGCTGGAGAAAACCCATAATCCCTCCTGAAAATCCAAACCGCAGTTCGTGTAATCGCCCAACTACACCCAGTGTGTAAGCTGATCGCCCCACGCGCTCCGAACTCGGCGGGAGCGAACCTGGCAAAAATTGTGATCGAAGACTGAATCTGTTACTGTAGCACATCCGCGAATGTTTGTACACTAGTACTGCCTTGATGAATACTTCCGTTGGTTACACGGTCACACTCGGCCGCCGTGTCACGGGCGTCCCGCCCCGTTTTGGGTTGTGGTGTAGGCTTCCAGCCTGCGGGCTGGCAAGATGCCTGCACTACAACCCGCTCACCGCCAGTCTGCCCGACCCTCACGGCTTCACCACCAGGAAATTCCCGAGCACGAGCGCGTCGATGCCGGAACAGTAGAAGCTGCGCACGGCGTCCCGCGGATCGCACACCAGAGGCTCGCCAAAGAGATTAAATGACGTATTCACCAGGACCGGCGCCGGGGCGCTTTCCCCAAACTTCCGCAGAAGGCTCCAGAATCGCGGGTTGGCGTGCCTCTCCACGACGTGCACCCGCGCCGCGCCGTCGTTGAACCCAAAGCGCGCCAACTCTTTCGGGCCGCCCCTTATGTTCCCGATCGAGGACATGAACCGGCAGTTCGAAGTGCAATCAAACAGCGGGCCCGCGTCCTCGGCCGGGACCGAAAGACCGAAAGGATGAAAATCCTCCCGTCGCTTCACGTACCGATTCAGGTTCTCGGTCACAAACAGAGAGAAAGGCGACGCCACAATGCTGCGATTGCCAAGCGCGCGATGTCCGAACTCCGCCCGCCCCTGGCACCACGCCACAATCTTGTCGTCCTGGAGCAAGCGCACCGTCTCATCCAGCAACTGGCGTTCGCTCGGCAGATAGCGATAGATCGTCTTGCAATTGTCGAGCACCGCCTTGATCTCTTCATCTTCCAATCGCGGCCCCAGGTAAAGGTGCGACAGGGGTTGCGGGCCGAGATCGGGGTTCAGCCGGTGGCGCGCGAGATAAGCCGCGCCCAGGGCGCATCCCGGGTTGCCGGCCACGGGCTGCACGAAAATACGCTCGAATCCGGTGCACTTCTCAAGCGCCCGCGCCAGCATGACATTCAAGAGCAACCCGCCTGCGACGGCGAGATTCGTGGCCCCGGTCTTCAGGCGCCACGCTTCCGCGAGCTCCGTCACCGTCTCCTGCGCAAACTCCTGGGCGCTGCGGGCGATGTCGGCGCGAAGACGGCCCTGATGAATGGCGCTCGGATCGGCGATGCCGAGCTCGCGGACGATCTCGGGGACAAACGTGGCACGGCCCGTGCGACCGGTAGCGACGTACTGCAGATTGAGCATCGGAAGCCCGTCGGGACCGCGCGAGAACAGCTTGCGAAACACGGGCAGAAAGCCGGGGGAGCCTTCCTTGCTCATCCACTGCACTTTGTGTTCGTCGCGCCCGGGCCGGAATCCGAGCAACTCAGTAACCCGCGAATAGAACCAGCCGAGCGAATTGGGGAATCGCATCGGACGCAGCGCGTTGAGCCGCGTACCCTGGCCGATCGCGAGCAGGCCCGACCACATGTCGCCGCACTGATCGAGTGTCAGGACCAACGCGCGATCGAAACCGGAAGGATAGAAGGCGCTGGCGGCGTGGCAGAGGTGGTGTTCGAAGTTGACCACGGGAACGGCCGGCCCGGCGAGTCCTCGAAACGCCCGCAACTGCTCCAGCTTCCAGAAAAGCTCTTCTTGCGAGCCGCGCTGGCCGCGGCCGCCGGAAGGCCCGGCAAAAGCGTGCCATTGTCCCCCTTCGTCTCTGAGCCAGGCGCGTTTGGGCCGGCAAGCTACGCCGACCATCGACAGCGAAGAGATCTGAGTCTTCGCTTCAGTCAGGCAGCGCTCGATGGCCATCTGCGGCACGCCCGCAAACGCCGTCCGGCTCAGCTTCTCCTCCTCGAGGGCGGCAATCGGCCCTTCAGCGCCGAGCAGAGCCGCCGCCGCGTCGTGATCGAGATCGGAGATACCGAGTACCAGCATCGTCGCGGTGTCTTGAGGAGCGCTAGGGCGAACCTGCGGGAGACGACATCACTTTCTGCAGAAAGGGCTGCAGAGCTGCCGCCACGCGCTCCGTGCCGCGCTCATTCATGTGAGCGTGATCGATGAAGAACGGGCTGATATCGAAGCCATCCGGCTCGCCCGCGGCCAGAGCGTCCTTGCTGCGCAGCAGCGGAATGCCGTTCTTTTGCGCGTAATCGGCGAACTGCACCTGCAGCAGTCCCTGATCGTCGTACTTGTGGGTCCGGCCGTCGAATCCGGCGAAGAGTAGAAACGCGGGCTGCACATTGTGAGCGCGCAGGTCGGAAACGAAGCGGTCGAGGAACTGGTTGTAGAGCGACGTGGCCTCGGTCTCAGAAAGCTTGGTGAAATTCGTGCCGGGCACGAGCTTGCCCTTGATCCGGTCGTAGTAATGCCGCGCCCAGTTTTCCACCACCAACGTGTAGAGCGCAATGCTGCGCAGCTCGTTCTTCTCCCTCACGCGCGCCGCAAACTTGGCCTTGGCGTCCTCGTCGCTGCCGAAGGAAAGCATCCCGATGCCGCCCTCGTTGAAGCTGTACCCCACGATCACAACTTTGGGGCGGATGCCCAAATCCCATAGGTAGAGGAATTTCGCGTCCTCGAGTGCGATGGGGTAGGCGTCCACGCCGCCATTCAGTACCACATACTTTCCCGGCGAGGCCTGATCGAAGTCCTTCTGGAGATCAGCCGCATACGTGTGATCATCATCCACGCCGTAGCCATAGGTAACAGAGTCGCCGAGGCACAGGACGGTCGGATCACCCTCTTGCAGGGCGCTCGGCGGCACCGGTCCGCCGCGCAGTCCGTAGCTGTCGATATTGGACGGCGTCAGGGTGATCTTCTCTATGTACTTCTCGTTGGGAATCGGGGTGAACAGCAGGTTGCCGTGGCGCTCATAGACCAGAGCGCGATGATAGCTGCGCATCCGCAGTCCGAACTCGACGATGCCGAGCGCCAGCAGGATCAGCACGATCGAACGCACGTAGGGAGAAAAGATAAAACGCCCAGCGGGCTTCTTCAGCGCGGGATCCTCGGAGAGACATCGCGCGATGTAGGGGACGTAGCCGAACGTCTTCTCGAGCGTCACGATGGCATAGCCGATGTAGACGAGCGCCAGCAACGGAATGATGTTGAGCCAGTCGAACTCGATTCCGGGGATCCATTTGCGGCTGAAGATCACCAATAGCAACGACACAAGGAAAAGCACGCTACGGAGCTTGCCGGGACGCTCGGGGGGCACGGACGCTGGCGTTCGCACCGCAGGTTGCACTGGGGGTGTTGTGGCCATCAGATTACTTCCTCCCTGGAATCAAGATCTCCGTCGCGCGGGGACAACTTCGCGGCGACCGGCGTCATCCGTAAAGCAATTCCTGTCGCGGCAAGGCGCCGTCTGTCGACGGACGGGTGAGCCGCATTACCTGCAAGGTCAGTAGCGTGAGATACGCCGGATTGAGCCAAACATAGCGCCGCCACAACCGTTTGGGCTCTGCCCCCAGCCTGAATAGCCACTCGAGACCCCGGTCCTGCATCCACCTGGGCGCCTGCGGAACCTCGCCGGCGAAAAACGGAAATGCCGCGCCCACCGCCAGAATCGGCATGGAAAGCGCGTCCCGGAACTCGTACGCCCACACTTCCTGCCGTGGACATCCCAGACCGGCGAAAGTGATGGCGGCGCCAGACTTGCGGATGCGATCCACCAGCTCCGCCTTTTCGCTGGCGTTCAGGCGGCGGAACCGGGAGGGCTCCATGCCGGCAATCTTCAGCGCCGGGAAGCGCTCGAACAGGAACTTCCTCATTCCCGCCAGCACCTCCGGCGTGCTTCCGTAGAAGTAGACCGGCAGGCCGTGCCTGGCTGCTCTCTCGCACACCCTGAGCGTCAGATTAGGACCATAGACGCGGTCGGGAAGCGCTGCGCCGTACATCAGGTTCAGGGCCCAGCGGACCGGATGGCCGTCCGGCACCAGTAGATCGAAATGATTCAGCCGGTATTTTTGCTCGCGATCGCTGACCCCGGTCATCAGGCCGTGAACGGCGAGCGCCGAAATCGCCGCGCCGCGGCGCCCCTTCGCAGCGCCGATCACGAACTCGACGGCGGCCTCGTAATCGACCGCGTTCATCAGGATGCCGAGTACATTCTGCTTGCCTTTGTCGATCATGCCGCCCAGCGCTCCCGGTTCAACTGGTAGATCTCTTCAAGAATTTTCGGGACGTCGTATGCGAGCTTCCAGCCGGGATAGTGCGACTGGAACCGCCGGAGGTCGCCGATCCACCAGATGTGATCGCCGACGCGATTCTCGTCCACATACTTCCAATCGAGCTTGCGCCCGGATATGTTCTGGCACAGCTCGATCGCTTCCAGCATGGAGCAGTTGCTGAAGCGCCCGCCGCCCATGTTGTAGACCTCGCCGGGCCGCGGGCTCGTGGCGAACTCGTGGAACGCGCGGATCAAATCGGCGCTGTGAATGTTGTCGCGCACCTGCTTCCGCTTGTAGCCGAAGATGGTGTAGGGCGTGCCGGTAACCGCGCACTTCATGAGATACGCCAGGAAACCGTGCAACTGGGTGCCCGAGTGATTGGGACCGGTCAGGCACCCTCCGCGGAAGCAGCCGGTCTTCATGCCGAAGTAGCGTCCATACTCCTGAACGAGCACGTCGGCTGCCACCTTGGAAGCGCCGAACAAACTGTGCAGGCACTGATCGATCGACATGGTCTCCGGAACTCCGTCGCGGTACTCGTGGCTGGGATCGATTTCCCAACGGGTTTCGAGCTCCACGAGCGGCAGCCGATTCGGGGTGTCGCCGTAGACCTTGTTGGTGGACATGAATATGAACGCAGCTTCAGGCGCGAACTTGCGGGTAGCCTCCAGCAACACCGAGGTGCCGTTGGCATTCACCGTGAAGTCGACCAGCGGCGCGCGGGCAGCCCAATCGTGCGACGGCTGGGCGGCCGTGTGGACCACCAGAGTGATCGACTTGCCGTAGCTCTCGAATATCCGGTTAATCTCAGCTTCGCCGCGGATGTCGGCGGTGTAATGGCTGTAATTCCGCATGCTACGTTTCAGGCGGTCACGAACCCAGTCCGTGGAAGCCTCGGGACCAAAGAATTCCGCGCGCATGCCGTTGTCGATGCCGACTACGTCCATGCCGAGACCGGCAAAGTAGGTGACGGCCTCCGAACCCACCAAACCCGCCGAGCCTGTGATGACAGCCACACTCATGTTTGTGCTATCCCCCAAAATCTGATCGTAAATGGCCCGCCCTAAACCGCAGCGAGGGCTGCTCGCTTGCGGGCGATCGCCCCGTTATAGATCTCGAGCAGCAGCGGATGGTTCTTCTCCGCCGTGTACTTCGTCTCGAACTCGCGCCGCGCCTCGGAGCCCATCCGTCGCATCTCGCCAGGATGATTCCAGGCCCAAGCCACGCGGCCGGCCAATCCGTCAGCGTCGCCGGGAGGAAAGTGGAACCCGGTGCGGTTGTCTTCGACGATCTCCTCCATTGCACCCATCCGCGAGCAGATCACGGGAGTGCCGCAGGCGAAGGCCTCGCAAATGGTCACCGGAAAGCCCTCGTACCACTCGCTGGGAAACACCAGAAAGCGCGCGCCCTTCAGCAGCGCCAGGGTCTTCTCGGGAGGCACCTGGCCGAGAAACTCCACGCTCTTTAACCCGCCACCCTGTGCCTGCTCCCGAAGCGCCTGCTGCTCCGGTCCGCCGCCAGCAATCTTCAGGGGCACGGCAACGTCGAGCTTGCTCCAGGCCCGCAGCATGGTTGCGGCGCGCTTTTCCGGCGAAAGTCGGCCTACAAAGAGCGCATAGTCACGCTCGCCGGAACCCTCACCCGGATCGGGATCAACGAAATTCGGCTTCACCATCACGCGGTCCGGCGGCAAACCGCCCTGCACGAGCTTTTGTCTGCCGAATGGAGTCACGGCGATGAATCCGTCCACGTTGCCAGGCCAGGTCTTGAGGACCCGGTTGACCTTGATCATCGCCGCCACCGCCGTCGTGTCACGGCGCGAATTGTGATAGCAGCCGTGGCGGATTCCCTGCCACAGGCCATGGTGCATGCAATCTTCACAGACCTTGCCGTCCCGAAAGAAGACCGCCACCGGGCAGAACAGGCGATAATTCTGCAGGGTCTGCACCACCGGCACGCCCGCCTCCTGGCAAGCCGCGAAAATCGAAGGCGAAATCATGAAAAAGGTGTTGTGAACGTGAACCACCTCCGGACGTTCAGCTCGGAGCAGCGCACGAAAATCGCGGCGGCTGCGCGCGTTCCAGATGATGTCGAGCGGGACGCGCAGACGATCCCACGCGCCGGCACTCTCGATTTCCTTGTTGCTGCGCTGGTAAGGAACGACCGTGTGGCCGAAACGCGTCAGCAACCGGCATTCTTGCTCAAAGGTGGCGTCTTCTCCCCCCCGTTGCTGGTAGTAATTGTGAACAACTAGGACCTTCACAATCTCTCTTAAGGATGAACCGGTCAGAGTTTCGCCCAGGAACTCGGGCGGACAGATCCGCTGGCCCCCGCGCTAACGCCTGAAAAGGAGCTTCGGAAGCTGCCCTGGTTGATAACGCGAGCGCCTTCTGAGGTATTCGGCGTATCCGATGGGAACGAAGAAGCTCAAGGGTGCGTGCCAGCTCAGTTCCGTCATGAAGAACATCCGGATGGTCAGAACACTGAGGACGCCGATGGCTTCCAGGCACAAATCGGCGTCTATACCGTCCGCATTCTTGTTGCGAATGTACCGGACGAGAACCCACCACGTCCATACCATCACGACCACGACGGGGATAATCCCCCAAATCCCCGTGCCGACGATGATCTCCACCCAGTCGCTGTGCATGGAAGCGGTCATCTTGTGACCGAGCCTGGCCAGCACGCCGAATCGGCCGGCAGCCCAGGCGCCGAGGCCGGTCAGCGCATTGTCACAGAACTTCTCCCAAGCCACCGACCACCAGCTCAAGCGGGAACTGAGCGAAGTTAACTGTGACGTACTCTGGCCGCGTTTCAAGTACTCCCAAGCGACTGTACCCATCCCGCTCACCACGAATGTTATGGCGCCGGTAATCACGATGATTGCGCCTTGCAGGACCCGGCGGGAGAATAGGAAGATGCAGAAGACGGCAAGCGCAAAGCCCATGATCGCCGAGCGGCACTGGGCGAACAGCATCGTAGCGCAGCCAAAACCGAACAGCGCCAGGTACCAGGCCAGGTGCTTGCGCTGCCGTGTGGCAGGCAGAAGCCGGCACAACGCCACGGAAGAGATCACCGCCCCGTACTGCCCGATATCGTTGGAAGCTACGTCCGGGAACAGGCCTTGCAACTGCACGCCAATCAATCCAATGCCCTGCTCGCCGTATTCGAAGTGATTGCTGAGGGCGTCGCCGGGATCGACGGGCACCCAGAACCACACGCAACACAGGAGCACGCCGTATAACAGCCAGGTCCACTCGAACCACGTCTTCATTTGCTCGCTGTTCTTGATGACCAGGACAATCACGGCCAGGGTCGCCACGTCGACTGAGTACTCGCAAGCCTTGTAGAGAGTCCACTCCCAATAGACCGACCAGACGGTGGACAACATGCAGACCAGGGTGAACCAGGTCAGCACGCCCGGGATGCCAGTAATCAGGGAATTAAGCCAGTTGAGACGGCGCATGATGAGCTGCACAAGAAGGATCGCGCCCACACCGCCGACCATAAGAATGCGGAAGCTGGCCGCCGAATCCACGGGGTTCGAATAAGCCTCGCTCGAACTGCGTTTGCGGAAGATCAGCGCGCTGGCAAAGAGCATGAACCAGAGCAGGTGCCACCACTTTAGCTCCTTAAAAAGCCTGATCCCGCAGAGAATCCCTTCCCAGACCGCCACCGCCATGAAGATGGTGAGGGGAACGCCGCTCAGAAACAGACCCATCAGGATCCATTCCCGATAGCGGTGGTAGTGCTTGGCGACCATCTGCGAGACGAAGTCCGAGACAAGCATCGCCAGCAAGCCAAGCACAATGAAACCGGCGATGGTCAACACCTTTCCCCATCGTTCTTGGTTCGGACGAGCGATCGTCCCGCCTCCGAACCCACCCAACGCTACGCCGTTCTCAGCCAAGCCGTACCTCTTTCATTGCCGCCGGAATCGTAACGGCGGATCTTTCTAAAACATCTCTCAGCGCGCGCTGGCGCTGCTCAGAAGCTCGCCGGCCGCGGACCCTGCCGCTTCGAGTGAGTATCCTACGCGCGCCAGCCCCAAGCCTGCCTGCCGCTCGATGAGCTGAACCTGCGCCGGTGTGAGCCGCGACCGCCAGCCGCCGGTCGATCCGCTGCGGATAAAGCGCTTCCGGTCGCCGTTTCCGGACTCGCGGCTGTACGCGCTGGTTTGCGGCGAGCGATCTTCCTTTTCCTTCATGCGTTGCAGATTGTTGTTGGCGATCGCTTGGCGGATCGCCGCGCGATCGCGGCTGACGCCGAGAAACTCCAGAATCTCGGCCAGGGTCTCTTCTGTATGCGCCTTCATATGCTCGAATTTGATCACGAGCAGCCGGCCGTCGACCGCCAGGCGCGAATCTATCCAGGAAGCCACGTGGTGCTGCCAGGAACCGTACCCGTTCACGCGGCCCTTCAAGGATAACATTACAAAGGCGTCGAAAGTCTCGGAAATGCGCTCGTTCGCATTCTCATACTCGAACTCGGAAATCACCACGTCTCGCACATCGCGAACCAGGTAGACGGCCTTCCCATACTCACTCCGGTAGGCCTCATGCGTCTTGATCAGGCGGCCGCCATTCGCCAGCAAGGGCGGAGACGCCCTCTGGCCCCCCACATCGGGGATCATCTGATTCACGTTCTCGAACCCGGCCCCGTCAGCCCGCGTGAGAAGTTCCAGCAGCAGAAAGCGAAGCCAAGTGCTTCCCGATCTCGGGTAGGAAGCGACAAAGGCGTCATTCGGATTCAGACCGCAATGGCGGTACCAGACGATCGGAACCCGCAACGCCGTCCTGGACGCCTTCCGGCGTAGAACACGCAGAAATGACATCTCGATTGCACGTCTCCACTCGCACGCCGACAAACCTCAAGTGTTGCGGGATCAACCCGAATACGGCGTGCGATCTCCGGCTGCACGGCCGGATAACCCCTGAGTACCACGCTTTAGTATCGCCACCAACTGAACAGATAGGCTACAAATCCGCCGATTTGCCTTCGGATGAGGCGCAACGCGCCGGGCGGCTGTGGCTTCCTGCGCTGCTTCGGCGCAGGGAATGGCCCGCCCGATGACGATGTCTTCTTCGATGCCATGAAGAACTCGGTTCCTGACCGCTGCAAATCAGCCGGCGAGCACAGGGCTGCGCGCGGCCGCGATTGCTCCCGCCAGCGGATACCCCATTCGGCGGAAAGTCTCGCCCACATACGTGTCGATCATTTCCAGCTGCTCGTCTGTAAGCCTTTCACCCCAGCCGCCCACCGAACCTTTGCGCACAAACCGCCCTTCCTCGCCCCCTTTGGCCTGGTGAAGCGTCTTCGATTGAGTCTCCTTCTCGCGCATGCGGTCGAGAGAGTTATTGGCGATCGCCGCCCGAACGACTTCGGGCAGGACGGGAACCCCGAAAAAGTCGAGCATGTGGCTGATCGCCGATTGCATGTCCTTCCGCATATCTTCGAACTTCAGGAGCAACAGGTCGCCGCGCCGCGCGAGCGGCGATTCCAGCCAGGACTCGATGTGCTTCTGCCAGGCGCCGAAACCGCTGATCTTGCCCTGCAGGAACTTGGAAAGATAGCCGTCAAAGTCGTCGTAGAGGATACCTAGTTCCTTCTCGCGCGAGTACTGCGAGAAGATCACATCGCGCATGTCCCGCACCAGGTAGACCGCCCTGCCGTATTCACGCCGGTAGGGTTCGTGCGTCTTGATCAGGCGACCCTCACCCGGAAGCAGCGGCCGGGCCAGCCAGTGGATGCCGTTCTCCGGAATTCCCCGATTGACATTGTCGAAGCTCGAAGGCTCACCCGCCAGAATCTCGTAAAGCACAAAGCGGGTCCACGTGCTCCCTGACCGCGGATAAGAAGCCAGGAACACGTCGCTCCGATCCAGGCCGCGATTGCGCAGCCAGATCAGGGGAGTGCGGAACTTCGTGCGCGCCGCTTTGTGGCGAAATCGTTTAAGAGCCAGCCTCATTCGATGGTCTCCAGGGCTGAAGAGGACACTTACACCTCCTGCCGAGAGTCGACGGATTCAGAATCCTCTTGCCGCGTGGAACTGATGGAATTACGCCACTGCCTCAACTCCACGCGCGGTCGACTCGCTGCTTACAAGTCCCCCTGGCGCTGACGCAAGAGCGCCCATTATAAGCAATCGAGTGGAATGAAACCAGTACTTTTACTAATTCGGTACTTATACAATCATGTGATATAAAATCGTGATAGGCGCCTGCACCACGCGGACGATTCCGGAAACACGAACGCGCATGCGCCGCAGAGCTTGAGCCAGACTCAACAGCGAAAGCAATCAGAAAGCGGCCAGACGGGAGGACCGGAAAAGGAGCTACGTTGCACCCGAGCCGCGTAGCACTGCGGGAATAGTCTGAGCCAGGATTTTGAAATCAAGCCAGAGCGACCACTTATCGATGTACTGCATATCCAGCTCCATCCATCGGTCAAACTGGATCGAACTTCTGCCGGTAACCTGCCACAGGCAGGTGATTCCCGGCCGAACGCTGAATCGCCGCCGCTGCCAGTCTTTGTCGAACCCCTGATAATCCCGCACCGGCAGCGGACGCGGCCCCACCAGGCTCATCTCACCCTTCAACACGTTAATAAGCTGCGGTAGTTCATCGATGCTGGTCTTTCTCAAAAACTTCCCCACGGTGGTGATCCGCGGATCATCCTTGATTTTGAAGACCGGGCCCGAGACTTCGTTGAGGTGCTCGATCTCAGCCAGCTTCGCCTCAGCGTCGGGAACCATGGTGCGGAACTTGAACAGTGAGAACTTGCGCTTATTGAGTCCCATGCGCTTCTGTTTGAAGAATACGGGCCCATCGGAGCCTGCCTTGATGAGAAGGGCGACCACCGCGAAGAGCGGCAACACCAGAATCAGAGCCGCCAGCGAGACGGTGAAGTCAATCATCCGCTTCATGATCTTCGGCCAACCGTCGGGCGTTCCGGTGTAGAAGGTAATCAGTGAAGCACCCTCGACAAAATCCTCAGCCTTGGAGCGGGCGGTCTTCATGTCGAACAAGGCCGAAGGGAACCGCATAATGATGCCCTGCTCTTCGCAAAGCGAGGCGATGCGCGAGGCGTGAAAATAATAGGACCTGATGGGCAGGGCCATAACAACTTCATCCACAACGCTGTGCGTGATGAACTTGGGAAGCTCGTCGAGGCTGCAGACAACGTTATAGCCGGCATTGACGACCCGCTCGATTCCATCCCAGGGGTCGTCGGCAAACCCGATCACGCGATATCCGAGTTCCGGCGTGCTTTCCGCCTTGCGCGCAAATTCCAGCGCCCGCGGGTTCGTGCCCACCACCAGCACCAGCCGCAGATTCCGGCCCCGCACGCGCGCCTGCTTCAGCAGGGAACGCAGCGTAAGGCGGCTGACCACGACCAGCGTGGTGCTCACCGACCAGAAGACCGTCAGAAACACTGGCGTCACCATCGTGATATGGAAGAGCAGCGCCGCCGCCAGCATGATGCCCGTGGCCAGAGATGTAGCCTTTATCACGCTGGCCATTTCGGCGCGCGGCCGGTCGAGGCGATGCGAGAGGTAGAGGCCGAAGGAAGAGAAGGTGACGTGCCAGACGGTGAGCAGGGCCAGGAAGATCAGGAAATCGTTGATCCGTATGCGCATAGAGAGAAACGCGGTGATGGAAGCCGCGTCCGTCTCATAGAGCACGGGCAAGGTGGCCAAGCCGAAGGCCAGCACCATCAGGACGACGTCAAACAACTTGAAGGCGGTCAGTAGAGCTTGTCGCCGCGGATTGTTCACGGTGCGCTCCGACAACAACCCAGATTCAGTGTGCTGCAACAGGCCGGCCTGCGCCGGCTTCGCGTAACTTGTCCTTGAAGTAAAGGACTGCCTTCCTCAAGCCTTCAGTCAATCCGACCTTAGGCGTCCAACCGAGCAATGTCTGCGCCTTGGTAATGTCCGGGCGCCGCTGCATCGGATCATCCACTGGTAAAGGCTCAAAAACGATCGTGCTGGAGCTGCCCGTCTGCTCGATGACTTTGCGGGCCAGCTCGAGAATCGTGACCTCTTCGGGATTACCTAGATTGATCGGACCGGTTTCGTTGGAGACGAGCAGCCGGTAAAGGCCGTCCACTAGGTCACTGACGTAACAGCAGCTCCGCGTCTGGCGGCCGTCGCCGTATACGGTGAGCGGCCGGCCTTCGAGCGCCTGCGGGATGAAATTGGGCAGCACGCGTCCATCGTCCAATCGCATGCGCTCGCCGTAGGTATTGAAAATCCGCGCGATCCGCACCCGCACCCCATGCTGGCGGTGGTAGGCCATGGTGATCGCCTCGGCGAACCTTTTTGCCTCGTCATAGCAACTTCGCGGACCGATGGGATTCACGTGTCCCCAGTAGCTCTCCTGTTGGGGATTAATCTCGGGGTCGCCGTAGACTTCTGAAGTCGAAGCGATCAAAAACACGCTCTGGTAAGCCTTGGCCACACCGAGGGCGTGATACGTTCCCAGGCCGCCGACCTTCAGAGTGTGAATGGGATGCCGAGCGTAATCCTTGGGGCTGGCGGGCGAAGCCAGATGCAAAACGTAATCCAGGTGATTGCCGGGGTTCAGACGGCCGTCTGTCCGGCTGCGCAACTGCGGCACGTCGATGGGACGCGTGACGTCATGTTCGATGAAGACAAAACACGGATGATCCAGCAGCCGGCTGAGGTTCTCGCGCCGGCCGGTGAGGAGGTTATCAATGCAAATCACCTCATGGCCTTCGGCGATCAGCCTTTCGCAAAGGTGCGAGCCCACAAACCCCGCGCCGCCCGTGATCAGGCTCCGCAGGGGCCTCTTCGCAGGTTTTGGGAACTCCGGCATCTTCGGGGCGCCTCCGCCACTCCCTTGCTGAATCTCGGTATCGAACTACTTCGTGCTCGCCGCAAGCACCGCCGGCCGGCCGCCGCGGCCCATGCTGAAGTATTCGAAACCAGCGTCCCGCATGGCCGACGGGTCCAGGATGTTGCGCCCATCGATAAGCACCGGCACTTCCATCGATTCCTGCACCTTCTTCCAGTTCAGCCTGCGGAACTCTTCCCACTCGGTCGTGATCACGACCGCATGGGCGCCGCGCGCCGCCTCGTAAGCGGAGCGGAAGTAATCCAGACGTCCCGCCGCTTCCGGGTATACCTGTTGTGCGGCCGGAATCGCTTCGGGATCGTAGAGCCGCACGACGGCCCCTTCCTTCAGCAATTCCCCCACGACGCGCAGAGCCGGGGACTCGCGGATGTCGTCCGTGAGCGGCTTGAAAGCCAGTCCCAGGACCGCCACCTTCTTGCCCTGCAGCACCCAAAGCGCATGCCGAAGCTTCTCCATTAAAACCTCGATGCGCCGCAAATTGACCTCTTCGACCGCGCGCAGAATGCCGCTGGGCACGCCATGCTCTTCGGCGAGGTAGATCAAGGCCTTCAGGTCCTTCGGAAAGCAGTAACCGCCGAAACCGATGCCGGCGCTGAGGAACTGCTGCCCGATGCGGGGATCCAGGCCGATGCCGCGCGCCACGCTGCTCACGTCGGCGCCGACCGCGTCGCAGATGTCCGAGATCATGTTGATGAAGGAAATCTTGGTCGACAGGAACGCGTTGGCCGAGTGCTTAATCAACTCCGAAGTGGCCAGGTCCGTGACCACGATCGGGCACTTGAGCGGCTGGTATATAGCTTCCAGAAGCTCACGCGCCTGGTCCGACTCCACTCCGATTACGATCCGTTCCGGGTGGAAGAAGTTCTGAATCGCCTTGCCTTCCTGCAGAAACTCGGGATTGGAGGCCACATCAAAGCGGGGCGCGGCCCCCTTTACGGCGCTTCGTGTCGAACGCCCGTTCGCGCCGTTGGCCGATGGCTCGGTGCGCGCGTACCGCTCGATGGTCCGCTTGATGCGCTCCGCGGTCGACGCCGGCACCGTACTCTTCTCCACCACCAGCTTGTAACCGTTGAGATTGCGCGCGATGGTGCGCGCCACCGCCTCGATCTGGCTCAGATCCGCGGCCCCATCTTCGCGCTGGGGCGTGCCCACACAGACGAAGACCACCCGCGCCGCCGCAATCGCCGCATCCACATCCTTCGTCGGCTGAAAGCGGCCGCTGGCCAGGTGTTTGGTCAGGAGATCCTGCATCTCGGGCTCGTAGAAGGTGGCCTTGCCGGTCTTCAGTTGGTCAATCTTATCGACAGCGTCGTCCGCACCCAAAACCTGCCAGCCAAGCTCGGCGAATCCGAGTGCCGTCGGCAATCCCACGTGACCCATGCCCAAGACTGCGATTGGCTCCTTATCCGGACTGCCCGATTTTCGATCACGAACTGCAGCCATCTTGCTCGAACCTCCTCTGGTTGTCGCCTTTCAGGAGAAAAGAAACCTGTCAGCGCCCGGACTGATCAAAAGCGCCACAACACCACATCGCGCCCAGCCGGCAACTCCATTCAAGAGAAACCAGTTTATCGAATACGGTCGAACCCGTAAGCTATCTCCCGTTGGACAATAGGCTTGCCTGCCGGCGCTCACCGCGCACCTGGCCTTCCGCGAATGCGAGCGGGGTTGGGTTCGAAAAACCGTTAAATCTTGCCGTAGATCCCGGCCGGGACCGGAAAGCGCCGCTTGTTGAGGACGGCGCCCAGCAGCCGTACGTGACCGACCTCGATGATCTCCTTGGCGCGGCGCGCCGCCTCTCGGCGGGTGGCATTGGACTGCAGGACCAGAATCATCCCGTCGGACAGCTTGCCCAGAGCCACGGCGTCCGCGTACAAATTAACGGCAGGCGAATCGATCAAAACATTGTCAAATTCCGAGCGCAGCTCGGCGATGCGTGTGCTCAGGCCCTCGGACGTCAACAGGCTGTGCACATTCGAACCGCCGGCGCCGGCCGTCATAATCCAAAGCCGCCCCCCGTTTACGGGCTGCATGAAATCCCGAACCGGCCCGCTCTCGGTCACTGCCTCAGCCAGACCCTTGACGTTCTCCAGTCCGAAATGGCGGTGAAGCGATGCCCCACGGAGATCAGCGTCAATAATACAGGACGTACCCGACTGGCTGACTTCGCCGGCCAGAGTTTCCGCCACTCGAGCGCAAACCGTCGTGCAGCCGTCCCCCGGGTCGACGGCGGAAAAAACCACCACCCGCGGTGCATCGGGACCGGGCACCAGGAACACCCGTTGGACCAGCCGCAGCGCCTCCTGAGAAGTGAAGCCATCGGACTGCGCCGCCGGAGTGTTGACGCTGCCGGTGCGGGCGCGAGTGATAGATTCCTGGTCTCTTTGCGCCCGCTGTAAGAGTTCGAAGTTTTTGCTCAATGACTTTCCCTCCGCATCGCCAATAAACTGTCTATAACGAGTATCAACTTAAGAATTCAATGAACCATTCGACCGCGCAAGCGGCCCGCCACCGACCCTACCGCTTCCTTCCAACCAGCATCCGAAGCCAAAACAGCATCCGGCGCCTGCGTTGTCCGGTTTCGCCTCGCCGAGTGCGAACCCGAACCAAGGGCGCTCGACGGCAGGATGCGGTCAAGCATCACAGCCCACCCATTGGCGCCGCGATGATCGGGGCGTGGCGATGACGGCGCCTCCGTCTCCGAGGATCCGACTGCAACACCGGTTTCCGCCGCGAGAAGCCTGAGATCAAGGTCGGTGGCGACCTCCCGCACGATGTCGGAGTCAATGGTCTTCCTGCCCCCCGCGTAGCCCAAGGAAAGCGCGTTGAAGCAAAGGTTGTTGATGTTCCGCGGTATCCCGCCGCTCAAGCCGGCGACCGCGCTCACCGCGCCCCCGTTGAAGAGACCGGCTCCCGAATACCCGGCCACCCGCAGGCGGTGATTGACATATTCGCCCGTTTCCGCCGCATTGAGCGGCCGCAGTCGAATGAACATCGAAACCCGCTGCCGCAACTGCACCATCGACGGCCGCGCCAGCTTCTCAGCCAGTTGTGGCTGACCCGCCAGAACGATGTGCATCAGCTTCTCGCGAGGCGTTTCGAAATTCGAGAGCATACGAATAAACTCGAGCGCCGAATCTTCCAGGTTTTGTGCCTCATCGACAACCAGCACGAATTTCCTGCGCGCCTGCAACTCCTCGATCAAGACCTGGTTGAGCCGCGACTGCAAACTCACCAGGTCCTCCTCCTCGCCGGCACCCAGACCGAGATCCTGCATGATGCTGCGCATCAAACCGCGTGCGTCGCACTGCGTTTGAAACAGGAAGACGGTCCTTGCCGCGCCGCCCAGCCGCTCCAGAAGCTGGAACAGCAGCGTGGTCTTCCCCATTCCGGGGGGAGCGATCAACGCCAGGAAGCCTCTGCCAGATTCGATCCCGTAGACCAGGGAGGCCAAAGCCTCCCTGTGTCCCGCACTGAGATGCAGAAACCGGGGGTTGGGCGTCACGCCAAAGGGCTGTTCACGCAGCCCGTAATGATCCAGCAGCATGGCCCAACCTTAGTGTCCGTTCTTGTGCACGGCCCCGACCACAGCTTCCTGGCCGTTTTCCGGAATCGATGCAAACACCGGAACGTCGAGGAACTCCTGGACCTCGTCCGGCGTCCGGAAGGATGGGTCGAGATAATCGACGATGAAAGCCAGGCAGATGGCGATGATGGCTGCCAGCACCACGGCCAGCGCCACCAGCACCAGCGGGTTGAAAGTGGGAATCACCGGCATGGTCGGCGTTTTGACGATCGTGACGTTGTCAATCTGGCGCTTGTCCAGCATGTCCTCAATCCGCCCCTCCTCGCGCTTGGTGAGGTAGAGCAGATAGTTGTTTTGCATGGCGCTGACTTCGCGCTGCATGTCGTTCTGGATCATCGCCTTGTAATCGTACGCCAAGGCTTCATCTTTGTACTGCTTTACGATATCCTGCTCCACCTTCGACTGCTCAACTTGCCCCTGCAACTGGATCCGGTTCTGCGCGTTAACCTGGTCGAGGTACAGCACAACCGGGTTGGGGCCGGTGCTCGCGTCGTGAACGGGCTCATTCTGCTGCTCGGCGATCGCCTGCTGCGCCTGCTGGATTTGGGTGTCGATGGCCTTCACCAAGGGGTAGCTCGGGTCGTACTTCACCAGCAACTGGGTGCGCTGCAAATTCAACTGCACTAGGGATGCCTTGAGCTGCGCCATCAATTGATAGTTATCCGAGACGGTCTGCGTGGTGTCCATGCGCGGCGACAGGACCGCCCTTTGCTGATCGCCGGACTGCAATTGCCCTTTGTTCGCGGCCTCTCCGGCTTCCGTGGTGCGCAAACTGGACAGGAACTGGCCCGCCTGATTCACACTGATGACCATGTTGGTCTGGGAATCCACAGCGTCGTTAGCCTTCTGCCAGGCGAACATCGCGCGCTCGTCGTCATAAAGCCGCTTCTTGTAGTTCTCGCTCTGCTCGGCGAAGAAATCGAACATCTTCTGCGGACGCCACGCGGCGTTGTGCTTGGCGATATAGAACCCCATCAGCGCGCGGTTCACGCACGAAGCCATGGTCGGGTCCTTCGAGGTGTATGCGATCGTGAGCATGTTCGAGCTCTTCACCTCGTCGATTTCAAGGTCGTCATTGAGCTTCGCGACCGCTTTGGGAATCAACTGATCCCAGTATCCCGGAACCGTCCGGTAGACCCACAACTTTGCGGGTGTGTACCACTTCGGAATCCCGTACTGCAGCTTGCACGTGACTACGACGTGCTGCAGGATGTCATCGGTGGTGAGCAACTCGATCTCCGAGTTGATCGCTTCTTCGACGCCGTTGTTATCGCCCGGAAGCGTGGGACGAGGGCTGTTGTCTTCGGTAATCGTGGCCGGGGTTCGCGTCCATGGCCGGACCGCGACTTCCGCGTCGGACTCGTAGAGGATCCCGAACAGCATTACCGCCAGAATCCCGCCCAAAAGCGACCAGACAAACGCCTGGCGAATCAGCTTGCGCCGCCGGAACATCACTGCCACCGAGTCCCGCGAAAGAGACGTAATCGTTTGGTGCATGCCCTTAAAACTGCTGTTTTCTTCCATTGGATCCTCCATCGCGACCGGCCCTGCGGGGCGGTGGCAGTCAGACACGGCTCGTATTACGGTATGTAGGTTCCCACTGAACTGGCATTAAAGTTGATACGGAACAACTGATAAGGCAAAAGGTAAGGCAGGTAAGGCTGCACTTTGGAAAGCCGGTTCTTCGGTATAAAAACCATATCCCCAGGCTCGAGGTGAATGTCCTCGGCCAGATTGCCGGCGCTCAACATTTTCTTCACGTTGACGACGCGAGCCGAAACCCAGTCATCCGATACGCGCCGGAAAAGCAGCACGTGCGAATGCTTGGAGGTATACGTGAACCCGCCCGCAATCTCCACCGCCTGAGTCAAAGTGGTGTCGCCGTGCAGATCGTATTTGCCGGGCTTGCCGACTTCGCCGCCCACAATGAAGTAGGGATTTTCAAAAGTGCTGAGACCCACCGCGATGATCGGCTCATGCAGGATCTTAGCGTACGCATTGCGCAGCGCCGTCTGCACCTCGGGAATCGTCATGCCCGCCACGTGCATCTCGCCGACTGTGATCAAGGTAACGTAGCCGTCCGGTTGGACGGTTACGTTCTCGTCGTATTCCGGGGTAAAGGGAAAATCTAGGGTGATGACGTCGCCAAGCTCCAGGCGGTAGCGGGGATTGCGGCGCTCGAGCAGCGGGGCTGAGGCCTGATTATCTGCGCCGTCGTTCGCGGCAGGCGCCGCAGGGGCAGCGGAAGCTGTCGATGGAGCAGTCGCGGCGCTCCCCGGCATGGTTCCGCTTACTGTCGTCAGTTTGGGCGGCCGCAGCGCGCTCGGCGTGTCCTGCGCGTATCCTACGCAGCTTATGAATGCGAGTGTCAGAGCCGCAGGCAAGAGACTCTTCTTCATCATGGCACTTCCTTCCTCAACTTCGGTTGCTTCGGCTTGAGGACCAAAGCGAGTCCGTGTGAAGGTTATGAATCGAATACGGTAGGCCGACAAATTCCCGGCCCCCTCAAATGAACTGCGTTCCCGGAAAGCTTGCCCTTAATCGAGCGGCTGAAAACGTTGCCGGAAATCCCCTTTAAGTCCCTACACGAGATTCCCCCTGAGGTGGTTCAGGATGCCACCTAAAGCCCTTCGCTGTCAAGTGAATGATAATGCAATACACTGGTAAGATACCGGGGTGCCGCGGAACGGGCCGACTCAGGTTCCGGCGGGAGCTACTTTCGGATGTACCCGTGATGCGCGGTGCGCGCTCCGAACTCCCGATGAGCCTCTTCGGACATGGGGTGGACGCCGCAAGCCTCGATCCAGCGGTTATAAAAGTTGAACAGCGCGCAGACGGTGATGGCGTCGTAGAGGGCGGCATCGGTCCAGCCGGCGGCGTGCAGAGCCTCGACGTCTTCCGCTGAAATCTCTGAGGAGCTGTTATTCACTTTGGTAACGAAGCGCAGCAGCGCCTTCTGATTCTCCGGAAGCCCGGAGCGAGCGAGGTCATCCAGGGTGCCCTTGACCAGTTGGGCGCTGCCCAGCAATTCCGCCGCAACTGCGGCGTGGTACTTCGCTCAAAACGGGCAGTGATTGCAGGCCGAAGTGAAGGCGGCGATCAGCTCGCGAAGACCGGGACTGAGCGGCGAGTCGCCGCGCATCACCTCCTGGGTGAATCGCGCCAGGTGTTCCGTGGCGGCCGGACGATAGGCAAACAAGTGCCAGATTTGCGGATATTCCTTACCCGTGCCTTGGACCGCCCGGATGCCGTCGGCGTGCGGGCCGGGCTGCGGATTCGCTTCCACACCCAGTAGGAACATCGGCTTCATTCTCGATTCCATTTCCCTGTCGGCTCTCGGCGTTCTCTGTACTATAACCTCGAACTTCCTGCGGGGCACGAAGATTCCAGAACCTAAATCTATATATGTAGAGCTGGGCATTTGAATTACTTTACTTGCATCCGATTGATGCATTTGAATTAATCTCGTAATTGCCAAGTCGGGCGACGTCTTCGACGGCGGCTTCGCTTTGGGGCTGTCTTCTCACAAATTATCAGCTCTATGTGACTCCTTGGTTCGCTTTTCCAACTCTTGGCTAGGGTACGCTTGGCTTCGCGCGGCGCTGTAATCGACAGCCCCCCGGCCTAAATCAGCATGATATTTCTCTTGATGCTGCCCGTAGCCCTATATTGAGAGGGCGAAGATCGCTCTTCCGACGATCCGAAACCAGCAGCGGAAAGGAATACTCATGAAACGATTCAGCTCTGCACTTCTTCGACTCGTCTTGATCGCTTGTGCGAGCGCCTTGGTGTTCGCAGCCGGCGCCCACGCCCAGATCGGCGCTGCGCCTCCGCCGCCAACGCAAGCCAATCCGCTTCCGCTCTCGGGGCGAAGCGCTCAAGCCGGAGGAGTGACCGCCACCGAGTCGCCTGTGCCCGGCACCACGACCAGCGTCAACACCGTGAATCCCACGGTTTCGGTGCAGGGCGATTACGCCGGCAGCACAAAGAGCGCGTCGAAACTCCCCTTCACCGGAAAGCTGTCGCTCGCCGATGCGATCCGGCGCGGGCTTCTGTACAACCTCGGAACAGTGGATGTGACCAACGCGCTCGCCCAGGCGCGCGGCCAGGCGCGAGGAGCGCGCAGCGCGCTGTTGCCAAATTTCAGCGCCGACGTTGCCGACACCGAGGAGACTTTCAATCTTCGCACGTTCGGCTTCAACTTCAGTTTCCCCGGCGTCAGCTTTCCCGCCCTGGTGGGACCTTTCAACGTTCTCGACGTTCGCGCGCGCGTCTCGCAGAACATTGCCGATTTCACCGCCCTCAACAATTATCGTTCGGCACGGGAAGTGGCGCGCGCGGGCCAGCTCTCCGCGCGGGATGCCCGGGACCTGGTTGTGCTCGGCGTGGCCGGACAGTATCTGCAGGTGATTGCCGCGGCCGCGCGGCTGGAGTCCGCGAAATCACAGCTCGAAACCGCCAATGCTCTCTACCAACGCACCCTCAAGCAACAGTCGTTCGGCACCGCCGCCCAGCTCGACGTGAATCGCAGCCACGTGGAAGCCCTGCTCGACCAGCAGCGGTTGGAGACACTGCAGAACGACTTCGCGAAGCAGAAAATCACTCTGGCGCGGATGATCGGCCTGCCGCCCAATCCCGACTACCAACTCTCCGATGACGTTGCCTACGCGCCGGCGCCGGTGCTCGGTCTCGACGACGCCATCAAGCAGGCCTTCGCGCAACGTGCCGATCTGAAAGCGGCCGAGGCGCAGGTCTGGGCGGCGGAGAGCGCGCTGGCGGCGGCTCGCGCGGAACGGTATCCCTCCGCTTCCGCCAGCGCCGACTATGGCGAGATCGGCATGCCTTCCGATCTGCGCCCCACCTATACGGTCTCGGTGACGCTCAGCGTGCCGATCTGGAATGGCGGCCACACCGGCGCTGACATCCGGCAGGCCGAGGCAGTCCTGTCGCAACGCCGGGCCGAACTCGAGGACACGCGCAGCCAGATTGAAGGCCAAGTGCGCAACGCGTATTTGGATCTCGAGTCGGCCGCCAACCAGGTGAACGTCGCGAAGCAGAACATCGACTTGATGGAGGAAACCTTGCACCAGACGCGTCAGCGCTTCGAGGCCGGAGTGAGTGAGAATGTCGAAGTCGTGCAGTCGCAGGAATCGGTGGCGGGCGCGCACCTCGATTACATCGACAGCATTTTCGCGCACAACCTGGCCAAGGTCAGCCTGGCACGGGCGCTCGGAGAAGCGTCGGACAAGCTAGGCCAATTCCTATCCATTCAGCAACAGCCCTAGTCTAGTCTAGCAGGCGCTGAAATACGTATTCCAAGTCGAGATTGCCCATGTTATGCTAACGAGCCTCGCGAGGGACAAAATGACTACTGCCATTCGAGGCGCCGCTGTGGCGCCGGCGCCGCTCAATGTGGGCCAAACGCTCCTCCGTTATCTTGCGCTGGAAGGGGTGGACAAGGTTTTCGGTGTACCCGGAGGAGGTCTGGCGAATCTTCTGGTCGTGTTCAAGGATGAACGCGCCAAGGTCGAGTACATCGTTTGCCGGCAGGAGACGGGGGCGGCATACATCGCCGATGGCTATTACCGTACCACGGGGAAGCTGGGTGTTGTCATGGTGACATCCGGTCCCGGTGCGACGAACGCACTGACCGGAACCATGAGCGCGCAGAGCGGCGGCTCCGCGATGCTCACCATTACCGGCGAGGTCGCTGAAGCCTATCTCGGCAAAGGGTATCTGCAGGAGGGCATGGACACCGGGCTGAATATCGATGCTATTTACACGGCGGCGACGGCGACCAGCGCCGTAATTGTCGACGCGTCCGACTTCCAGACATTGTTCGAACAGGCGCTGCGCGACGCCCTTTCGATTCCGCGTCACGCAGTCCATATCAGCATGCCGAACAATGTTTCGGCGGAGCCGGTTCCGAACCTGGTCATGCCGAAATCGCCTGCCAGCTATCGCGCGACGCCGCAGGGAGCGCCGCGCGAACTCGCCTGCCAGACTCTGAAGATGCTGCTCTCGGCGAGCAAACCGCTTGTGTTCCTGGGCAGCGGATCGCGAGAAGCGCTGCGCAACCCGGCCACGCTCTCCGATTTGACCTTCCTGCTGGAGCGCTATGGCATACCGGTGATGACGACCGCGGACGGAAAGGGCGTCTTTCCGGAGACTCACGAGCTGTCGCTGCGCAATTACGGATTCTCGAGTTGCATGTGGCCGTCGCAGTGGATGGCCCCGAAAGATGGCGCTCCTTACGATGGGCTACTGGTGATCGGATCGGCGTTGAGGGGACTCGCCACCAACAACTGGAACGCGATCCTGCTTCCCAAAGGGCCGTTCATTCAGGTCGATCTGGATCAGACCGTGATTGGGCGATCGATGCCGATCACCCTCGGGGTCGTAGCCGAAGCGGGAGCATTCATTCGGGAAATGAGGGCGTGTTCCACAGACTTCCCCCCCGATGAGCGGCAAGCCGCCCAACGGAAGCAAGTCGTCCGTGAAATCAAGCAGCAGTCTTCGCCATTTCTCTATCCGAAGGAATACGATTCCGACGCGGCCCCGATCGAGCCTGGCGCCCTCGTGCGCGTGTTGCAGGGCGCACTGCCCAAGGATGCCATCATCATGCTCGACTCGGGGAACTGCGTATCGTGGGGCGTCAACTGCTTTGTTGTGGACCCGCCGATGCAGATCCACAGTTCGCTGGCCATGGGTCCGATGGGCTTTGGTGTGGGAGCGGTAGTCGGCGCGAAAATCGGGCAGCCCGATCGAACCTGCATCGCCCTGGTTGGCGATGGCGCTTTTATGATGCACGGCGCCGAAGTGTCCACTGCCAGGCACTACAATGTGGGCGCGATCTGGGTTGTGTTGTACGATGACGACCTCCACATGGTCACGCAGGGGCAGGAGTATTATTTCGCGGACAAGACGGATCCCAGGGTTTGGGCCGACCTTTACCGGCTGGGAAATCCGGACTTGGCCCAATTCGCCCAAGGGCTCGGGGCCGACGCTTATGTCGTCACCAGCCCGCCTGAACTGGAGAAGATCATGCCAGAGGTCTTGGCGAAGGCCAATGGCGAACATCGGCCGCAAGTGATCGTCGCCCAGGTCAACCGCAGTGCATTTAGCCCTTATTTTCCGCCCCCAATTCCCCCACATTAGCCAGACCGGGAAAAGGAGATCTTATGCCCTCGAAAAAATCCGAAATCCTTGATGTCGCCATTGTTGGCGGCGGCATCAGCGGAATCTACGCCGGATGGAGACTTGCAACTGCGGATGCCGGCGCTTCCAAAAAGTTGCGCGGGCGGAAGCACGCCAGCAAAAAGCTTAGCGTTCAGGTGTTCGAAGGCAGCGACCGCATCGGGGGGCGGCTGCTCTCCGCGCAGTCGGCTCACGCCGCGGAGACAGTGTGCGAAGCCGGCGGCATGCGATATGTCTCGGCGCAAACGTGGATTCGCAGCCTGATCGAAAACGAGTTGAAGCTGCCGCGTTTTCCGCAGATCGTGGACCTGCCCCAGAACATCGCCTATCTTCGAGGCTGGCAGCTCCGCGGCAGCCAGACGACCGACGCCTCGCTCCTGCCCTACGATCTTGCCTGGGCCGAACAGCAGTTCCTTGCGGAGCCAAAGCGCTCGCCCAATGATCTGATCGGTTGGGCGGTCGCCAAGCTCCTGCCTGGCGTTAACGTCCTGACAGGTGAAGCGCTGGATAAGTATCTTCAGCAAGCCGAAGTGGACGGAACACCGCTCTACAAACACGGATTCTGGAACCTGCTGGCCCGCGCGATGACGACGGAAGCCCTCGCGCTCGCCAAGGCGACGATTGGCTACGACTCACTGGGAGCCAACGCCAATGCAGTCGATATGATCTCCGAGTACTTCAATTTCACGCCGGACGTCAACTATTACCTGCTTGACGACGGTTACGATGCGGTTCCCTGGACTCTTCAGGAACGATTTGTCGCGGCCGGCGGGGTAGTGACGCCAAACGCATGGTTGGAAGGATTCGACGCTGCGACGCTGCCCGATGGCAGCCAAGGCGTAACGCTGCAGTTCCGCAGCGGGCATCCGTCCGTGATGGCCCGCGCGGTGGTCCTGGCGATGCCTCCGCGTTCCATTCGGCTTCTGGCTCAGCGAGGACCCGTACTCGATCCGCAGAAGGCTCCCGACGTTCAGGTGCTGTTGGATTCTGTAGAACCTATTCCGTTGTACAAACTATTCCTCGTCTATCCCTATGCGTGGTGGAGCGCTGTAGGAGTGTCGGAAGGGCGATCCCTGACCGACATCCCTGTGCACCAATGCTACTACTGGCCGAGCGGACCCAACGGAACGATGCTCAAGGACGGACCTGGGATTATTATGGCGTACAACGATCAGGCCGACGTTGGCTTTTGGGGCGGCCTGGGAGCAGCGGCGCGCGTCGCCAGGAAAACCGGCGCAAAGGCTCGCATGTATCCTCGCGCGACGGCCAACGTCGCGGCTGCGGTCAACCCATTCACCGCGCGGCTGCGAAAAAACTGGCATGAGCATGAAGCTCCTTACGAGATGGCGGCGGAAATGCATCGGCAGCTCGTCTTGATGCATAATGTGCAGTTCGCACCTTCACCCATCGACGCGGCGTTCATGGACTGGTCGGCGGACCCGTTTGGCGGCGGAGTGCATTTCTGGAATATCGGCTACAAATCGTGGGAAGTTCTCCACCAGATGACGCAGCCGAAGCCGGACTTCCCGTGCTACGTGTGCGGCGAGGCCTGGTCCACTAACCAGACTTGGGTGGAAGGCGCGTTGCAAACTGCCGAGATCATGTTGCAGAAGCATTTCGGTTTACCGAAACCGCCCTGGGTCACGGAACCCGTCGCCGCCGCCGCTCAGGCAGCGGGCGCCAGATAGGAGCAAATGGCCGCCAGCATTCCACGAATTCTCGGCGCCGGATATGCAGTTCCGGCCGCCGTCCGCACCAACGACGATCCAATCTTCGACTGGTTGAAGCAGCACCCCCCGCCGCACAATCCCTTCCAGGGCTACCTCGAGCGACGAGTACTCAACGTAGATGAGGACCTGATGACGATCATGGTCCCGGCTGCCATGCAAGCGCTGGCAGCCGCCGGAATCGATCCGTCCGCGGTCGATGTGCTGCTGGGCACCGGATCGGTCAGCACTTATTGGAATCCCAATGAACTGTGCCGGCTCCATAAGGTTCTCGCTCTGCCCCAACGCGCCTGGGTGATTCCGCTGAATAACGAATTCTCGAATTTTCACGCCGGGCTGTTGATTGCCGATGGAATGATTCGCTCCGGGAGAGTCGGGCACGCGCTGGTTGTTGCGGGCGGTAACTGGACGCGCCATGTGAGCTATCACACCGTCCAGTCCGTCAGCGCCGGCGACGGCGCCGGAGCTGCGGTGCTCGCCTCGAGCGCCGATGCCAGCCGTTGGACCATCCTCGATCAGGAGACCATCACCCAATCGCAATACTACGGTTCAATGTTCATGCAGGGCCAGCTTGTGGACGCTTGCGTCCGCTGGCTGTGGACCGATTCGTTTTTCCAGATAACGCCGGAAGGTTTTCAGGGGTTCGCCGTCTTTGGAGAAAAGACCGCTCCCCAAGCCGTTCTGAACATCCTCAAGCGGCAGAACCTCAAAGGAAGCGACATTGCATTGATCGCGCACCAGGCGTCACAAGTCCTTTACGATGCCTGGACCAAAGCGATTCAGCCCGGGCAGCTTCTTCAGACGATCCAGCAGTTCGCCAACATGACCGTGGCCAACAATCCCGTCAATCTGGCTTTTGGCATCCAACAAGGCTCGATCGAGCGCGATCGCCTTGCGCTCCTCGCATTGGGGCCGGATATGCATGCGAACGCGATATTGCTGGGCCGAAATGACTAAAATCCTGAGTCGCGGCTGTGGGGAGCGCGGCAGGTTGTGAGGTGCAAGCTCGTACGCTGGGTGTCGCCGTCATGGCGATACCGGGTCTCCGCAGTTGCTCGATAATAAGGTTCCGGGGATGCGTCCAGAACTTATTGGCTACCGGTACGAGGCACTGGGAAAGCTTGGCGCCGGAGGCATGGGCGAGGTTTATCGTTGCAAGGACTGGCTCACCGGCGAGATTGTGGCGCTCAAGCGCATCAAAAGGCGCTCTTCCGGTTCCCGTACGCCCACGCCCAGATGGCCCGGGTCCTCCGCCAGCAGCGAGAGTACGACTCTGACGGCCGAGGGGAATCAGGATTGGGCTTCGCCCCAAGCAGGAGTCTCCGAACGGTCAAGCACCGTTACGGCCGGATTGGCAGCCGCGATCGCTCAGGAATTTCGGATCCTTTCTTCACTGCGCCATCCCAACATCATTTCTGTGCTCGACTACGGGTTTGCAAACGATGCCGGCCCGTATTTCACCATGTCGCTGCTTCCGGATGCGGTGACGCTGACCCTCGCCGCGCGTAAGGCGTCTTTCTCAGAGAAAATCGATTTTTTGTTTCAGATTCTCCAGGCGCTTTCGTACCTGCACCGGCATGGGATCACTCACCGCGATCTGAAACCTTCCAATGTGTTGCTGACCGGAGCACACGTGACCGTAATGGATTTCGGGGTTTCAGGGCTATCCTCACGCCTGATCGCCGGCACTCCGCGGTACATGGCTCCCGAAATCCTGGCAGGATTCCCGCCGGGCCCCGCGAGCGATCTGTATGCCGTCGGCGTGATCGCAGTCGAAATTCTGGCCGGCGAAAACGTGAAATCGGACCAGCGCCTCGATCTTTCGGCGCTGGGAGTTCCAGTTGGACTGATAACAATCGTCCATCGCCTGCTCTCACCCCTGGCCTCGGACCGGTACGCCGACGCCAACAGGCTCATCGCTGATTTGGCCAGCGCGGCCGAACAGCCCTTACCCCGCGAAAGCATTGAGCATCGGGAGAGTTATCTTCGGGCGGCGCCGCTGATTGGACGGCGAAGAATTCTGGCGCGCCTTAGCCGCCACCTGCGGGCCGCGATACGCGGCGTCGGCAGCACGTTGCTTCTGGCGGGCGAAAGCGGAGCCGGAAAGTCACGCCTGCTTGAAAAATTGAGGTCGGACGCCTTGGTCCGCGGCGTCCTGGTGTTTGCCGGCCGGGCCCGAGGCGGCGAAGCGGCACCATATTCGGTGTTCCGCGACGCCGTCCTCCGGCTGGCGCTCATCCTGCCGCTTGCCGATTCCGAAGCGAGCGTGTTGAAGGCAGTATTCCCCGAAATCGAAGGGGTGCTGGGCCAAAGTGTACCCGATCCGCCGGCTGTCGATCCCGAAACGTTCTCCGCGCTGTTTACCGAGCATATCCTGGCCCTGTTTCAGCGGCTGGGAAAACCTGCGCTGCTGGAAATCGAGGACAGCCATCTCCTGCGCGAAGACCTGGGCCTGCTTCGAAAACTAAGTCAATGCGCGACCGCCCTTCCCCTGATGATCGTGCTGGCGCACCGTACTGAGGATCGCCCCGCTTTGCCCTCCGAATACCCGGAGGCCACTCTGTTCCCCGTACCACGCCTGAACAGCTCTGAAATCCGGCAGATGAGCGTTGCGATGCTGGGTCCGGAGGTGGGTGGGAATAAAGTGCTGGCAGCCTTTTTGGAAAAGGAAACGGAAGGCAACGCTTTCTTTCTTGTGGAAGCTGTCAAGGCGCTTGCTGAAGAACGCGGCCGATTGGATAAAGTCAGCGCCGAGGCCTTGCCAGAAGAGGTCTTCGCGGGAGGCATTCGAGACACAGTTCGGAGACGGCTGGAGCGGATACCGGCGTCGAGCCGCGAACTTCTCCAGTTATCCGCGATCCTTGGCCGGGATGTGCATCCCGACATTCTGGCCGCGGCCGGCGGCGATGTCGATCATTTCTTGATGCATTGCGACGAGCTTGGGATACTGGAAGGGCATGGTTATCGCTGGCGCTTTACGCACGATAAACTGCGTGAGGGAGTCCTAAGAGAGATAACGGACCCCTTGAGAATCGATCTGCATCGACGCGCTGCCGAGGCGATCGAGAACACTCGAGGCGGCCAGGCCGACTGGGTTCACGCGCTCGCCTACCATTGGAAGGCCGCTTGCGTTTCTGACAAGGCAGCGCATTACCAGGTCATCGCCGCCGGACAGATGCTCGGACTCGGAGTCCCTGAGAAGGCTCTCGAGCTGGGTGTGGACGCGGCGCGCCAGCTCGGCATCGATATCCCATCCAGCCTCGATCAGACGCGCATGGGGATCGGGACGGAAGCTCAACAGGCGTCTGCAATGCTTCGCGAAAGGCACTTCACCGATCTCGGCAATCTCCCCGGTCTCGCGGACGAGCGCGTGGACCGGGCCGTTCAGGCCCTTCAGTTGATTCTGCCTGCGGCTCACATCAGCAAGAATCCTGAACTCTTTGCGTTGTGCGCCCTGAAATCCATGACGCTGACGCTCAAACACGGCGTGGGATCCTGGGCGCCGGAGGTGTTTGCCACCTATGCCGCGGTCTTGCGCGGGATGACCGGCGACAGCCGCGATGCGGAAAAGTACAGCTTGCTGGCTATCCACTATGATCGGAAGGTGAAAGGGAAGCTGAGCGGTCCGGTGGCATTTCTGCACGCTTGGTTTATCCAGCACTGGCTGCACCCCTTAAGAGAAAACCTCCCACTGGCCTTGGAAGGCGTTGCGAGCGCGGCTGCTGCCGGCGACAGCCTGTACGAATGCTTCTGCGCTTCGAGCTACGTGATGTATCTCAGCGCCTCCGGCGCGCCGCTCGAGGAAGTGGTGGGCGCCGCGGAAATGCAGATGCAACGCATCGCCGGGAGGGTCAGAGTAGCTGCGTTCCACTGCCTGCTCGAGCGGCAGTTCGCCTTGGCGTTGGCGGGTCGCACCACTGAGCCGACCAGTCTGTCCGACGCGACCTACGAGGAAGCGCGCGACCTCGCGTCAATTTGCTCTACTACAAACTTCAACCAGATCGCTTACTTCTGCCTCGCGAAAATGCGGCTGTCCTATTACTACGGCGATTATCGGGCGTCCTTACGATATGCGGAAAAAGCTCTGCCTCTGATTCCCGCCTTTCAAGGGCAGATCGCCGAATGGGAATTTGCCTTTTACCGTGCCCTCTCACTATTGGGACAGGCGCTGCTGTTTGAAGAGGGGGCGTCAAAAAGCCTGATTGCCGGCGCCAAGTCGGTCGCAGAACCGATGGCCAAATGGGCTGAGGATAATCCTCACAGCTTCGCGCACAAATACGATCTCGTTCGCGCTGAACTGTGCCGAGCCGAAGGCCATCCGGAAGAGGCTGGAGAGTTATACGAGAAGGCGGCAACGCTGGCGTACGCCGAGGGTTTTGTTCACGACCAAGCACTGGGGCACGAGCGCGCCGCGTCCTTTTTCTCCTCGGCCGGCGATCGAGAGAAAGCCCGTTCTGAAGCCAGGTCTGCGATCGAGGCGTACCGTTCATGGGGCGCCGAGGCGAAGGCCGCCCAAGTTGAGCAGCATTTCTTCCCAGGTCTACACGGTGAGAGATGAGTTCGAGTTTTTCCTTTCAGGGCGGATCGTAGTGCTCCCTGAGTCTTTCTGTGAATCGTCGGCCGCCACGCAAAGTGCTCCGGGCCTGAAGACAGTACCAAAACACTCGATTCACGAGCCGGTTTGCAGTCTCGACTAAAACTAACTGACTGGGAGGATTGGCTCCTCGGCCTGGACTCGAACCAGGAACCCTTCGGTTAACAGCCGAATGCTCTACCATTGAGCTACCGAGGAAGATTCAAAACCAGGACTCCGCGGGCACGGAACTTCGTGATACCACCGACAAACCTAAGACTTTTTCTGATCGTCTCCGGCGGCTCCACCACGAATCGCGTCTTTGAATTCACGGATGCCTTTCCCGAGGCCACGCCCGAGATCGGGCAACTTACCGGGTCCAAAAATAATCAAGACGATCAACAGAATGAAAATCAGGTGCGTGGGGCTGAGCAATCCTTCCATAAGCAAAACCTCCCTGCCGCTGCAGCTCTCATGCCCCAGTCGGCCTGACGAATATATCAGGAATTCCACCGGCTCGCGCCAGTCTAAACTTTGGTCTGCCCGACTCTGTTCGCGTCCGTAGTCTGCGTGCTTTGCGCGGGCGGCTCGTTCTTCTTCTCGCTCGGCGCAGGCGTCTCCGGGGTGATGCCGCCCTTCATAGCGTCCTTGAACTCGCGAATGCCCTTGCCGAGACCCCGGCCGAGGTCGGGTAGTTTGCCCGGTCCGAACAGAATCAAGACAATCAGCAGAATCAGGAGCAAGTGGGTCGGTTGCAGTAACCCTTCCATCTGAACCTCCGGCGGTTTACCGGGAAGCTGACCGAGTGCGTACCCGGAATGGCCACCCCGGTCCGCCACGACCGCTCAGGAACCAAGGGGCAGAACCCCCAACACTCATTATAGACCTAAAGCAATGCCCGAGTCATGCATTGTGTTCGCCCGACCACAGATTCGCGCTGGATTTGTGCGCGAGGCGGGCAGGCTGATAAGCTTGGTGATCAAGGAGACCTTGTGCCACAACTCCCATCGAGGCCAGGCGCTCTGGTCTTGTTGTTTCTGACCGGAATCATGCCCATGGCGCGAGGGCCGTCGGCGTCGCGGTCTCCGACCGATGCCTCACGCTCGAGCGGGGATGAGACCGCCCGGGTATGGAAATCCCAGACTACGGGCAACGAGTACCGCGTCCGCATCGAAGGCGACGTCCTCCGCGCCGAATGGGTCAACATCCCTCCGGATATGCGCCGGCAGGGCGCCTATGTCCGCACCGAGTGCCGCCGGGTTGGCGCAACCTGGATCGGCACGACGCGCAGCCGGCTGCTGCTGCCCTGCACCGAACTTACGGCGCCGGACGGGCGTCATCCTTCCGCGTGGTGCTCGCTCGTGACGCGCACGGAAATGAGTACGGTTTCGCCGGACCAGATCACTGGGCGCGCCCAGGCGCCGACTCGTCTGGATTGCCAGGCCTGCAAGCTGCTCGATGCCGAGTGGAAGGACTTCACCTGGACGCCCAAGAAGTAGACAGTAGGCAGGGGCAGTAGGCAGTCAGCCGTGTGGTACGATTTTCGTATGCGTCCCGCGAGTGGACAATCCAGCCGATTCGCTCTCTACGCCTGGCTCGTACTTGGCTACAACCTGCTGGTGATTCTTTGGGGCGCTGTAGTGCGCGCGACGGGGTCGGGCGCGGGATGCGGAGAACATTGGCCGCTTTGCCAGGGCGTGGTTATCCCGCACGGCGCCCAGATCGCAACCCTGATCGAGTTCGCGCATCGCGCGTCGAGCGGGGTGGCCCTAGTCCTGGTGATCGGCCTGATTTTTTTCGGCTTCCGTCGCTTCAACTCCGGTCATCCCGTACGCCGATACGCTGTGGCCGCACTTTGCTTCACGCTCACGGAGGGCCTGATCGGCGCCGGGCTGGTATTGTTCGGGTGGACCGGGACCAATACGTCGCCGGCGCGCTTCGTGGTGCTGGCCATTCATCTGGCGAACACGTTCATGCTGCTGGCTTCGCTGGCACTGACCGCGAGATCGGCCGGCGCGTTTGCCGAGCCAATCCCTCCGCAGCAAGCACGGTTGCGAGACGAGACCGCTTTTCAAGCGGCCGTCAGCTTGAGACGCAAGGTGAGCTACGCACTGGCGGTTCTCGGGACTCTGGCGCTGGCGATCACCGGAACGGTCGCAGCGCTCGCAGACACGCTCTTCCCGTCAGCCTCGCTGGCCCAGGGCTTGAGCCTGGATTTTTCCGCCAGTTCCAGCTATCTTTTACGCCTGCGCGTGATTCACCCGCTTCTGGCGGTGATCATTGGAGTCCTCCTGCTGGCCATCGCCGCTGGCGCTTGGAGCGCCTCTGAATCCGCGAGGTCCAAACGCATGGCTGGCTGGCTGTTCGCGCTGGTGATCCTCCAGGCCGGCCTGGGCGCCTTGAACCTCCTACTGCTCGCGCCGGTGGCGGTCCAAGTGCTGCACTTGCTCATTGCGGATCTGGTTTGGATCGCCCTTGTCCTCCTGGCAGCTGAGGCCCTCAGTATGACCAGCGCGTTGGACCCTCAGATCTCAAGGGTAGCGTCTCGCGTAAATTCCGAACACATGGCGTCCTCCGCGCCGCTCTTGTAGGACCGGGGGCTTGCCCCGGCCTCATCCGATTTCGGGTCTGATCGACCATCCAGAGGGCAGGGCAACCCCCGGCCCTACAGCAGTGCACATCCCGCAGGACGAGCCGCACCGGCGTGCAACAGTCACACCGCGGTGTGCCGAGCATCACAGCCGCAAACGCCAGCAAGCCGAAGATATAGGTGGCGACCCCGGAGAGGCCGGAGGTGTTATATGCTCACGCATCGACTAGTTCGTTTAATTGAGGCCCACTCGGAGGCTCTGGCCAGCGAGCTTCTGGAGAAGGTCCAGCAGTCGGAATATACCCGATCCTTCTGCCGCGTGCCGGGTGAGGAGCTGCGGCGGCGCGTCGCGGAGGTCTACCAGCATCTGGGAGAGTGGCTGTTGGCCCGGACCGATTCCGATCTCGAGCGGCGCTACCGCGACATCGGCGCGCGGCGCTTCCGCCAGCACGTGCCGCTGCCCGAGCTGATCTGGGCTATTACCCTAGCCAAGCAGACGCTGTGGGAATTTCTGAGCTGGGAATCGGTACCGGACCGCTTGGCGGAGGTGTTCGGAGAGCTGGAATTGCTGAAGCTGCTGGGCAACTTCTTCGACCGCGCGGTCCACTGGGCGGCGCTGGGCTACGAGGAGGCGCGCGTCCAGGAAGACGTGGCCGCCAAAGTGATGACCGCAGCTCGTTAGAAGGAGCAGACCCCGGATGCCCTGGGAAACCGAATACCGGCAGAAGATCGAGACGCCCGACGAAGCGCTGCGCACGGTGCGCTCGGGCATGCGCGTTTACATCCAGCCCGGCAACGCCGAACCCGAAACGCTGGTTGAAGCCTTGCTGAAACGCGCCCCCTTTGTGCATGACGTTGAAGTGGTCCACATGCTTACCCTTGGTCGCGCCGACTACGTGGCGCCCGAGATGGCCGGACACTTCCGGCACAACGCCATGTTTATCGGCAGCAATGTCCGCGAGGCCATCAACGACGGCCGCGCCGATTACACTCCGGTCTATCTGAGCGAGATCGAGGGCCTGTTCGAAAGCGGCGCCATGCCGATCGACGTGGCGCTGATCCAGGTCTCGCCGCCCGACGCCCACGGATTCTGCAGCTACGGCGTGAGCGTCGATACCACCCTTACGGCCGCCAAGTACGCGCACTGCGTGATTGCGCAAGTAAACGATCAGATGCCGCGCACCTATGGCGATAGCTTCATCCACGTGAGCCAGATCAGCGCGATTGTGGAGTGCTCGCGCCCGCTGTGCGAGCTGCCCCGAACCAGGATCAGTGACCTGCACGTGGCCATCGGCCGCAACGTGGCGGGGCTGATCGACGACGGCGCGGTGCTGCAGACGGGCATTGGCGGCATTCCGGACGCCGTTTTGCGATTCCTCATGGACCGCAAGGATCTGGGGGTGCATAGCGAGCTGGTATCGGATGGAATCATTCCCCTGATCGAAGCCGGAGTGGTCACGGGCGCGCGCAAGAATTTCAAGCCGCGCAAGATCATTCTGGGATTCGTGCTCGGAACTAAGAAGCTGTTCGATTTCGTGGACAACAACCCCGAGTTCGAGTTCCATCCCACCGCTTACGTCAACGACCCGCTACTGATTGCGCGCAACGACAACATGGTGGCCATCAACTCAGCGCTGCAGATCGACCTCACGGGTCAGGTCTGCTCAGACTCGATTGGGACGCAGTTTTACAGCGGCATCGGCGGGCAGGTGGATTTTCTTAAGGGCGCCGCGCATTCCAAGGGCGGAAAGCCCGTCATCGCCCTGCCCTCCACCGCCAGGAACGGGACGGTTTCGCGGATTGTCCCCATGCTCGATCCCGGAGCCGGCGTGGTGACTTCGCGGGGCCTCATTCGCTATGTGGTGACCGAGTATGGGGTGGCTTACCTGCACGGCAAGTGCATCCGCCAGCGCGCCCAGGCGCTGATCGAGATCGCTCATCCCAAGTTCCGGGATGAGCTGTATGAGTTTTGCGAACAGACGAAGTGGCTGCAGCATCCGCACGCCCATGCGACGGCGGAGTGAGGTGATTATGGCAGGCCCAGCGCGTGGAACCGTGACCGTAAATATCGATGAATGCAAGGGATGTGGGCTCTGCGTCGATTCCTGTCCGCCCAAGTGCCTGACACTCGCGCCGGAGCTGAGCGCATACGGCGTCCATCCGGCGCGCTACACCGGAGAAGGCTGCACCGGGTGCGGGATCTGCTTCTATTGTTGCCCCGAGCCTGGCGCCCTGACGGTCTACCGGCGTGTCAAGGCGCCGACGGTACCTGCAATGCCATCAGCCGTCAGATGTCAGCGGTCAGCCGTCAGCGAGACCGTGCCTGCGGCGGGCTGAGAGCAGAAGGCTTGCGGCGCTTTCGGGCCCTGCTTTGCGAAGGAAGCCGGAATGTTTCAGAAACCAAAAGACATGTGAAAATGTCGCTCCTATCGCAGATTGTGACTGAGGGGCGCGAAGGTATGAGTCAACAGTTGACAGTCAACAGTCGACAGGCCGATTTTCGAGGGTCGCGCCTTTGGGACAGCCATTCGCGGCCGAACTGCTGGCCATGAGAGGGCTCCGTACTGTCAATTGTCGACTGTCAACTGTCGACTGGTTTTTCGGAGGTACGTATGCGACATCTTTGCAAAGGCAATATAGCGGTGATGAAGGGCGCGATTCTGGCCGGATGCCGCGCTTACTACGGCTATCCCATCACGCCGGCCAGCGAGATCGCGGAGGCGGCGGCTCTCTACCTTCCCCAGGTGGGCGGGACGTTCGTGCAAGCTGAGAGCGAAGTGGCGGCCATCAACATGGTTTATGGCGCGGCGGCTGCCGGCATGCGGGTGATGACAGCATCCTCGGGTCCGGGCGTCAGCCTGATGCAGGAAGGAATGTCGTACATTGCCGGCGCCGAGCTGCCTTGCGTGATCATCGACGTGGTGCGCGGCGGGCCCGGCCTCGGAAACATCGCCCCGGAACAGAGCGACTACTTCGCCATGGTCAAGGGCGGCGGCCACGGCAACTATCGCAATATCGTCCTGGCGCCCGCCTCCGTACAGGAAATGGCCGAACTCACCATCCTGGCCTTTGAGCTAGCGGATAAGTATCGCAATCCGGCGGTAGTGCTGGCCGACGGCGCCATCGGGCAGATGCTGGAGCCGCTCGATCTGGAATACCGCGAGATTGCCGCGCCCGAGAAGGCCTGGGCTGTGAAGGGAACCCCGGAGACGCGCAAGAACCTGGTGACTTCGATCTACCTCGAATCGGACGATCTCGAGAAGCACCAGCGTGACATGGAAGCGAAGTACCGCCAGGCCGAGCAGGCGGAGATCCGGCACGAGGTCTACCAGACCGACGATGCCGAGGTGCTGCTGGTCGGCTACGGGATCACGTCGCGCGTGTTGCGCTCCACCGTGGAGGTGGCGCGCCGCGATGGTCTGCGCGCGGGCCTGTTTCGGCCTATCACGTTGTGGCCTTTCCCGACGCAAGCCCTGCGAACGGCAGCGCAGCGGGTTCGCAAGGTGCTGGTGGTGGAGTTGAGTAACGGCCAGATGGTGGAGGACGTCCGGGTGGGGCTGAATGGCGCAGTCCCGGTGGAGTTCTACGGACGCGGCGGCGGCAATGTGCCGTCCGTGGAAGAGATCCTGGCGCAGCTCAGCGTCCGTGGCACCGTGGCAGCATAAGAACGTGTTGGTGCCGTCTATGTGCAATCCGTTTGATATGCGGAATCGCTTTCGGAATATCGTCATTCCCGCGAAAGCGGGAATCCACTCAGAAAAACATTGCACTTGTTGCTCTGTGCTTTCCGTGAGGTCCTCTGTGAACTCTGTGTTGGAAGCTTTTGACACACAGCTTTTAACACAGAGATCACGGAGGACACGGAGAGACGAGGCTGTCGAGGACTGGATTCCCGCTTTCGCGGGAATGCCCATGTCCGAAGCGGGCGAGAGGATGTGACTATGCCAGTCGAAACCGCTCCAGTTGAACCGCAAGTGAGCCCGGCCGAGTACGAAATCATCCACGAGAAGTCGCCCGTATTCTACGACGTCTACGAGCGCAAGTCCGACCTGAAGCAGCAGACCCACTACTGCCCCGGCTGCGGCCACGGTGTGGCCCACAAGCTTGTGGCCGAGACTCTCGCGGAATTGGGCCTGCAGGACCGGACGATCCTGGTGAGTCCTGTCGGCTGCTCGGTGTTCGCCTACTACTATTTCGACGTCGGGAACGTGCAGGTGGCGCACGGACGCGCGCCCGCGTCGGCGACGGGGTTGAAGCGGTCCTGCCCTGACAAAATCGTCATCGCCTACCAGGGCGACGGCGACCTGGCCGCCATCGGCACGGCCGAGATCGTGCACGCGGCGAATCGCGGCGAGAAGATCACGGTGATTTTCGTGAACAACGCCATCTATGGCATGACCGGGGGCCAGATGGCGCCAACTACATTAATAGGCCAGAAGACGACCACCACGCCGTGGGGACGCCGTCCAGCGAATGAAGGCTACCCGCTGCACGTCTCCGAGCTGCTGGCGACACTCGAAGCGCCGGCCTACATCGAGCGGGTGGCGCTTTCCGACAACAAGAACATCATGCGGGCGCGGCGCGCCATCCGCAAAGCTATCGAGGATCAGCGCGACGGCGTGGGATTCTCCTTCGTCGAGATTCTGTCGCCGTGCCCGACCATTTGGGGCCTGGACCCTGTCGACGCGCGGCGCTGGGTGGCCGAGAAGATGATTCCGGACTTCCCGCTCGGCGTCTTCCGCGATCGCAAGCCCGAAATCACGGACGGCGCTCCGCCGCAGCGTCCGGTGGCCGAAGTCCTGGAAATTGAAGATGCCGCGCAGACATTGTCGTGGTCGCCAAGGGTGACACAGAGCTTGGCTCGCGACGGAGAGGTGGCTGAGGGTTCCTTAGAAGCTGAGGGTTCTTTAGAAAAGGTCTGCGCCAGCCCGCATATGGGGCGCAAGGCGCCGCGCGGGCAGGCATTCCAAAGTCTCAGCCTCAAGATCGCGGGATTCGGGGGTCAAGGTGTGCTGGTGCTCGGGCAATTGCTGACCGAAATGGGCATGCGCGAGGGTTTGGAGGTGAGCTGGCTGCCGTCCTACGGTCCCGAAATGCGCTCCGGCAGCGCGCATTGTCACGTCTGCCTGTCGAAAGAGCGCATCGGCTCGCCGGTCGTCTCGCATCCCGACGTATTGATCGCCATG
>JASHPE010000123.1 GCA_030038235.1 Terriglobia bacterium | reverse complement strand
CCATGGAAGTGGTGGCGGCTGACCTGCCCCTGGCTCCGGAAATCAAAGACGGCTTGCTCGGAGCCGACAACCTGCACGGACGCGTCTTCCAGTGCGTCTCCGCTTTCGAGCGAGCGGATTGGACGGCCGTGACCCGCCTTGCTGACTCCCTCAAGCTGACGACCGAATTTGTGGGCGATTCTTACGTGCAGTCGGTGGCGTGGGTGAACGAAGGTTTTTTATAACCCCTTGGCCGTAGCGCGGCCGTCCCGGCCGCTGTAGCTGAGGCGTCTCGCCTCAGTCTTGGCGCCGACACTCCAGGCCCTCATCCATTGCGATGAGCAGCTCGTGGGTCAGTGCGACCTCCTGCGATCCATGGTGAACGGGCAGGACGGCGCTTCGATCCTCAGCAAGCTGCCGGATCTGGAATCGGGACTGGGAGCTATTCGAGCTACACTGCAAAATCGAGAGCCACCTGACGCGGCGACTCTTTGGAGCCATGGTGCGGCGGATCGAGTTGCTGCCTTTGCCGGCCGGGTAGACGCGCCGACGACCGGATCCGATTTCCGTGAGCAGAAAAGGCAGGACGGCGGCAAAGGTGTCGGAAAACACGCGTCGAAAGAGGGGCGGTTGCGCCCTTTGGGGCCCTCGCGAAAGGCCCGAATGGAGCCTTCCGAGCCGGCGAGAGCACCTTGCACTGCAAACCCAACTCACAGTTGCATTGGGCGGCGGCGAAGAGTATCTTATTCGCCGGACCGGAGATCGATAATGGAAATCCCGGTCCAAACCTTTGCATGGCAGCATTATGCTCTGGTATTTCATCGTCTTTGCCTCACTGCTTGGCATTTATGCCGCGTGGCGTTGGTATCAGTGGAAGACCGCCCTCTTGCGTTACAGCAGCGTAGTTCCCACAGAGACGTTTTTATCGTGGGGTACATGGGAAAAATCCCGGCTCGTGAGAACTGATATGAAAGGTGATCTGGTTGTCGCGACTACTGCGACTTCGCCACTGCCTTTTCAGCTCCAGCGGGCTCAAGGGACATCTCCTTCAGTTGACGAGTGGTCCGTTTCTATCAGCCCCGCAGCAACGGTAGCAGGGCTGGGAGCAATCGCCGACGGCACGCTCGTGGGGATTATCGCAGCCGAAGCGTTCTCGCACATTGATGCAGATTTTCTGAGTGCAATTCAGTTCTCGACGGCAGAACACCTCAGCAGCCTGCATTCCATTGATTTGTACGTTCAAGAGCACTTCTTCGATTCGGCGACGAGTAGTGCGGATGGTTGGCTGCATCGTCTTGAAGGATACGTGGCTGAACAGAAAGCGGCAGTTGCCCTAGAGAAGGCTGGGCACGTCGTTCAGTTCGCGCCATCGGCGAACCAGCCAGCATGGGATCTCCTGGTGGACGGCCATCCGTGGCAAGTCAAGGAAGGAGTCGATCTCGGAGGAGTCAAAGACGCGCTTCTTAATCATCACGACATCCCAATTGTTACGGGATCTGACTTGGCTTCTCAAATTCACGATCCAATGGTTCACGGGCTGCATGCTGTTGACCATCATGCAGTCGCAGCGACGACGAAGGAGTCCATGGCCGGTCTGAAGGACGGATTCCATCCTGGCGTGAAGATTCCCGTCGTCACGATTGCATTGTCATCATGGCGAGAATTCAAACTAATCATGGACGGCAGAACCACATTAGAGCGTGCGCTGAGGAGCGTGGTCGTGGATACATTTGGCGTGGGCTCCGGAATGCTTGGGGGAGTTAAATTGGGCGCTCTTGCTGGTTCCTGGGCAGGGCCAATCGGGGCCGGGATCGGTGCATTCATTTTGGGAGGCGCGCTTTTGGGTCGGAAGGTGTCACACGCATACCGATTCAAAGACTTCAATCGTGCCTACGAGAACTATAAATCCGAATACAGCGAGGCACGACGGTCTGTGTACGAGAAAATTGAGCACTCGAAATCTGCGATGCGCAGGTTGGGAGCGACTTATCAACGGAGGTTTCTTGAGGTGCGTTCCGACATCGAGTCTCGTGTTCGGGTAGAGCTTCAGAAGCTTTCTGCTTCACGCGATGCCGAGATCGAACACTTTGTGGGCCGGTTTTCAGTGTATTTGGAAGAGTTGATTCAGCAGCTTGCGCAGGAAGAAGCTGCAGTTCTTGGTAGGACACCGCGGTCTCGATGGTGGGGGTGGCTCATTCCTGGTTCGATCGAACTCCAACGTGCTCTTGTTCGCAAGTGGTTCATAAATACACGCCAGCGCGTTCGCTTGGAGCAGGAGTGTTATCGACAAATTGCAGAATCGGATCATGAGTCCCGCCTGGAAGAAGCTCGTCGTTTCTTGACCGAGTATTGTTTTGAGCTGGAATCGCTTCAAGAGCACTTAGAGGACTTGGAGCCTTTCAGTCGGCCAAACGATCCTTCAAAAGCGGCCAAACGATGCTTCAAGTCACAAACTTCGCTGTATCGTTTTGTTTCTTGGGGGGACCGCAAACCAGGAGGGCGGCGAAGCCGAAGCAGAGCCCCGCCGTGCTGCAAGCGCGCAGGAGTTTTCCCCCAGCTCGCCGTGCCCGCGAGAAGAAGGGGATTGAAAAGGGGGAAGGGGAGGAGAAATCAAAGTCGGGCCCGAATAGAGGAATTCGACAGCCGGGTCGTCGATTCCAATTCAATAGAGGAAGAAACGGGCGGAAAATTGATGTTCAATCGTCATGGCAATAGCTTAAGTCCGCCGACTTTGAGCGTCAACGCCTTCGCGCTGCTCGCGCTTCCAGGCCGGGGTGGCGGGGACGTAGAGGCACGTTCACGCCGCCACCGATGGCGGGGGGTAAACCGGCCGCTCCACATCAATCCGCTCTGCCGCTCGGGGAAGCGCATCATCGCCTCTCTGAAGCGGCGCAGATGGAAGAGCGCGGGGGCGGCGACATAAAAGGCAGTATCGCCGCCACCCGCGTCGCCTGTCTTCACCGGGCCGATGTTGGCCGAAATTTACTGCGCCAAATACCGAGCCACATAGCCGCCGGTACCGGACTCGAACCCCAGACCCACGAGCGTGTTGCCGGCCGCCACGATCTTGCCATCGCTCTGGATAGCCAATCCGGTCACATCTGAATACACATCCGAACTCCCACTCACCAGGGTCGTCGTTACCAATCCGTCCGAGCCAAAGGAAGTGTCCAAAGCGCCCGAAGTGGTAAATCGCGCGAGGCCGAAAGCCGAGTCGAAGCCGAGGTTGAACGGGCCTTGCGCGGCGGCGCCGCCAGCCACGAGTTCACCGTTCGACTGAATGGCGAGGGCGAATGCGCCGGAAAGCGGCGCATCGGCGCCGAAATCTGCGACCGCAACTCCGCCGGCGCCAAAGGTCGTATCGATGGAGCCGTTCGAGTTGTAGCGCGCCACCCCGAATCCGACATCGTTGCTTGCCGGAGGTGCATTGACCTTGCTGGTAAGCGATCCAGCGACCGCAATGTTGCCGTCGCTTTCAAGCAAAAGAGCCGAGGCCGACGCCACCGAGGCCGTCGTCCCCGCCGCCCCGAACGTGGTATCGAGCGAACCGTTCGAGTTGTAGCGGCTGATGGTTCCCGCCTGGACCAGCGGTGTTGGCGCAACGCTGCCGGTCGCGACCAGAATCTTGCCGCTCTTTTCCACCGCGATTCGCGTCGGCGCCGAGGAGACGGTTGGCCCCGGATTCGTCAGGTTTGCGAGTCCCCCGGTGCCAAAGGTGGTGTCCAGTTGGCCGCTGCTGGTAAACCGCGCCATCAGATTCGAGTAGCTGGACGCCACCAGGATCGATCCGTTGCTCTGGAGCGCCAGCGCCAAAGACTGCGCCGCGTCAGCGTTGGGAGTAAACCCGATGGCGGTCGTTGTGGTGAACCCTCCACTGCCGAAGGAGGTGTCAAGGGTGCCATTGGTTTCGACGCGCGCCACTTGCGCGAAGTAGGAGTAGCCGCTCTGCTCCGTCGACGTCGCCGCAGCCGCAACAATCTCGCCGTTCGATTGGATCGCTACCGCAAAGAACCCGAGGGGGGCGGATCCGGAAGCAGGAGGCACGAGATTAGCGATGCCGGCGGAGCCGAAGCTCGTGTCAAGCGAGCCGTCAGTGTTGAGGCGAATCAGGGTGTCGGCGACCCCGTCGTAAACATCTCCAAGGCCGCCGAGGACGATCTTGCCGTCGCTCTGGATGGCGATTGCGTTCAGCACCCGCCCCGAAGTGGTCACAATACCGTTGTTGCCAAAGGTTGGGTCAAGAGACCCGGCCTGCGCAGCCGCATAACTGGCCGAGCACAGCAGGATGGCAAGAGCAAAGAGGGAAAGATTTCCCTTGGTTTTCCTCAGTTCCATAAGTTCCTCCGTATTTTGGTGTTTATCACGGTGACTCCCACCGTGTCTGCTGCAAGTTTGCTCGATTTCCGGGGATTAGGTGTCACCGATTTGTAAAAGTATTGTCAACTTAGATGAGATGAGTGAGAGACTTGAAGCACTCAGGGACACTGGAGAGCGCATTGAAAGGTCTGCCATTGACGAAGCCAATGAGACGGGAAATCGTTTGTTGCGAGAGCTGAGTGCGCGCGTCGTTGCGATAAGAGATGACATTGCTCAAGTGATTAAACACTGGAGCGAGGCGCTAAGGCGCTCGCATGAGTGGGTACGGCGCGAGGCCCGGCCGTTGGGTGTAGAAATTCCTGATTGACATGCTTTCATTCGGCAGAATCGAGCATGCACTGGTCGACCCTGCGAAAGAGGAGAGTGCCACGCTCGACTACTACATGAACGCCTGCGCTCACTTGTTCAATATTCTCTCCACTGATCCGCCGCTGCGAACGTCGCCACTCAGCGAATTGCTTCAGCAGTTATTCGCCTTTACGACATTGTGAGCACCGGAAGCGCTGAACACCCTTCCGGGTGCGTCCAAACTTTTTTGCAGTTGGCGTTGCAGGCGTGACACGTCACAGTGAGCCTTGCCTTTCTCCGGCGATTGGCTCACAATGGAGTTGTCGAGGCTCATGCGAGCAATCGCTTGGGTTTCATGCCCTGCCGAGTGCTTCGAACACCCGGCAGGGTGTATTATTCTTGAGGCCCCGGTCGGATTCGAACCGACGGATCGCAACCTTGCAGGGGAGCGCCGTTCGACCACTTCGGCACGGGGCCGCAAGCCTCTCATTTCATTTTTTCCTTTACCCAATTGGGAAGTGGAGGGAGCGGGCGAAGACCGCCTGTCCAGATATAGTGCGGGCCAAGAGCAATACCAAGACCCGGCACTGTAGCAATGTTCTTAGACTTGACCAGTCGCTTGAGGATGGTTTGTACGTTAGCAGTCAAGTTTTTGTATTCGGAGGCTTCTGGGTATTTCAAATTGAGAGCTTGGACGATGTCCGATACGGTCATCGGAACACTGGGTGGAGCAGCAGGTACTCTTCCGGTCAACGCTCCACTCAAAGGCGAGACATATGTCTGGTCGGCGATGACGCACCTTACGGCGTCAGTGAGTCCGAGTTGTGCCATTGGGTCTTCGATTTCCACACGACAAAGGGCGGCAAGATGGACAATATCACTTTGGAGTTTATTTATCTTCCAATCCATTCGCTCGCGCTCACGGATCAGTTCAACGAGTTCGTCTTGAGCTTTTTCCAAGGCGTCCCGCAGATTGTACTCATCCAGGGTGATTGCCCCAAAGACGGGAGGATATTCATGATCCATGTGAATCGTTCTCCTTCTTCAAAACTATACGCGAGGTGAAGCTACTGTGTCAAGAAGAAAATCACACGATGTGAACGCATTGCCTTCATGGGACTTAGTAAATAGATGAGAGCGCTAGACGGCTTCAGGATGCAGAGGCTAGAGCGGCTAAACTTAGGGCGTGCCTGACCTATTTTCAGGGCACGAAGCAGAGCGGTGATCCGTTCCCTGGAATTGAGCCTTTGCGACAGAAGGGATTGATACCGTTAGCACAGGGTTAGGATTCTGGCTGGCCAGACGTGGCAGCAACATCAAAATGCACGACTACCAGCAATTTCAACCTCCAATCACCCCTGAGTTCAACACTGTTTACGAGATCATAATCAGTATTGAGTCCAATGGCGGAGCCACGGTAACTGTTGAGAATCGCCAAGGCACGGTATTGGGAAGCGTTTCGGGCCTTCAGCCGGGCACGGGGCCGTTCTATCTTGTGCTGGGCCAGCGGATAGGGAACGCGTCGGCAGGATCACAAGCCGCATCGTGGAAATCCGTTAGTGTCAACTGACGAGTCGTCGGAAAGCGCGGAAACAGCGAGGGGGGCTGGATGAAGTCCTTTGAGAGCGCAGCAAGTAGCGCCCCAACGGTGGCTTGCCACTTGTCACATGTCACTCGTCACTTCCTCAATTGTAGCCTACAACAAGGGCCTCGAAAAAACACTTGACGAAACCGCCGGAATGTGCCATCCTCAAGTCTTCCCGAGTGAATCGAGAGGTGTGCATGGTTCTGCGCCACTCTTCACGGCCGCTTGCCGGTCTGCCGATCGCACGCGGGATGCCTGCA
>JASHPE010000122.1 GCA_030038235.1 Terriglobia bacterium | reverse complement strand
GAAGTGCAGGACGACCAGGGTCGCGTGGTGCCCGCCGCAGGTAATGAGGTCACATTTCGCGTCACCGGTAACGGTCGCCTGATCGGACTCGGCAACGGCGACCCGAGCTGTCATGAATCGGACCACGGCACCACGCGCAGTGCCTTCAACGGCCTCGCCATGGCCATCGTGCAGGCGTCGAAGGAGCCCGGCGAACTGGTGGTGGAAGCGTCGTCGCCCGGGCTCGAGCCGGGGTCTGTGAGGATCACGTGCGCGGCTGCGAAGCTGCGGCCCGTTGTTGCCTGAGAGCATGCGCACTTAAGTGAAAACGGGCGTGGGCTGAACTTCGGAAGGAAAATGCAAATCAACGGTTTTTGAGACGCGTCTAATGCGAGTCCGCTTGGCAGACAACCACTCGGCCGGTACACTTGGGCTCCGCGCCTGACCAAGACGAATTCAATTCTTCCTGACCGATATTCCAAGTCCCGCTAGCCCGACGACTTGCATTCGGCTGCCGCGAGTGATATGTTGGCGCCCGGCGGGGGATCACGACGGGAAGCCGGTTGTAGGCCCCGAAAGGAGAGTCCGATGAACCACGCCTCACGATCCGTCCGCACACCCCACCAGTTCACCGCCAAACTTCATAAGAACTTGAACGATTACGCACTCAACGCCGCCGCTGCCGGAGTGGCGCTATTGGCCATCCATCCGTCCGCCGCGGCGGAGATTGTCTTTACGCCCGCCGACCAACAGATCGGGAACAACGCCAGGCTGGATCTCGATCTCAACAACGACGGTGTGATCGACTTCAGACTGATCAATGATCTGCACCTCTCCACAACGCCTTTCGGGGATGATCTGTCGATTAAGCCAGCCTACGCCGCCAACGGATTCGTGCGAGCCCCTTCGAAGCCTTACTCTTACTTTGCAGCCGCCTTGCCCGCCGGGGTTCGGGTCGGCCCGGGCGTGCCCTTTCTGAACCGCAATGCCAATATGGCGTTCGCCAGCTTGACCGCCATCAACTACGTCAGCGGCGGCCCATGGAAGAACGCCTACAACCGCTTTCTGGGCGTGAAGTTCCTGATCAACGGTGAAGTCCACTACGGCTGGGTGCGCCTGAACGTCCTGGCGAACAAGAATACGGAGGAAGTCCGCGCCACGCTCACCGGCTACGCGTACGAAACAGTCGCGAACCGGCCCATCATCGCAGGTCAGACTAGCGGTCAATCGGCTGATCGCACCCCGGGGACGGAGGTCGGGAACGCGTATGGTTCCGGAGCTCTGCGGCCAGATTCCGGCGGTCGCGCCGTCGCGACGCTGGGCCTGCTCGCTCGTGGAGCCGAGGGCATTTCGCTTTGGCGGCGCGAGGAGCCAGCCGGAAGTACCGGTACTTCCGGCCGCGCTTGAGGGCTCCCCGAGTCTGAGGATTTCCTGGCGATCCTCTCCCATCCCGTTACAGGGCTTTGACGACGGTGATGGTCTCCCTTTGCTCCGGAGGGACCCCGGGGGCCTGTGTTTCTCTGGCAGCGTGGCGCTGTTAATGCGGCGAGAGGATACGAGCCCCTTCGACGGAATTGGACGCTCGCCCTCTCGCCGCGTACTATCGTGAACCTCCAGAGTCACGCCGCTCTAACAACTATTCATCGTCGATATGAACCTGGTCCGACACCGGGCGATTCCTGAGCACGAAGTCTTACGAAGGCAGCAGCGGGCAACTATCCGTGCCACTCAGGGAACCCGTGTAGTTCGACCCGCCGCCTCCGGTGGCGCCGCCGATCACATACGGCTTGAAGTTTTCCGGCGTGCCGGCGTGGTCGGAGTTCTGATATTGGCTGGCCTTGTTGTCGTCCACCGGCTTTACTCCCAGGTTGTCGTAAGTGCCGAAGTCGCTGTAAGCCGCGGCAGCCCATTGCCATTGCACGGTAAGACCGCTGGTATAGCTGCTGAAGGTCGCGCTCCAGGTGACGTTCTTGATTCCGCCGGGCAGGCCGGCCGAGGGCACCGGGAAGGTGACGGCGGTCAGCAGATAGTTGCCGGCCAGCCCGGAGGAAGGCAGGTAGGTGTCCCAGCCGAATCCCAGAAAGTAGCTCCCTAGAAAGGTGTAGTCTGTCGTCGCGAGAGTCGTTGAAGGCGAAAACCAGATGGTGGAATCGGGCACCACGACGTCGTACGTCTTACCGTTCGCCGTGAAGGTGATGGTCGAGTGAGTGACGTAGAGCTCGGCCGGGGCGGCTGGCAGGCCGCTCACGGTGAGAACCCCAGTGAACCAGACGTAGGAGCCGGCCGGAATCGCCGTTCCGTTGAAATTCGAAGCGATGGCGCTGCTGCATTTCTGGTATTGTTCACTTGCGGCCGCTACGACGCCACAGGCGAGAATCAAGGCGAGGATAAGCACAAGCTTTGTACGCACTTTCATTTGCTTCTTCCTGTGCGGATTCGCGGCTACCCCTCGCAGCCAGTTCAGGCCCGACTGACAACCTAGCACTTGACCGGCCCAAACGCAACCGGAGGTTAGGTCGAACAGCAATCGCGCCACCGAACGCGTTGCTTATGGCCTCCCTAACCCTTGCGCCTACTCTCGCAGGTCCTCGTTTTGGCGCTTCCCCGATCGTCAAATCGCAAAATCGCGCCTGTTTCGTTGCCATTCCAAACAAAACAAACATCTTGAGGCTCTCCGGCGTCGTCCCAAGTCGGGGCGCAGAGGCCCACAATCCCAAACCACAAGAATTTTCCACAGGTTAAGCCACTGATAACACGGCGCGAAAGAAATTATCTCACCATTCTTGCTTTTACCCACTGTCCCATCCGGACGTGCTAGGCAGTAAGTCAGTGGGTCAGTTGATCAGTAGCGACCAGGCTGAACAACTGACGCACTGAGAAACTGAAAAACTGGAGGACCTATGATCGACCTCGAACCCAACCCCACCGACTTCGCACCGCGCCCGAAGCGCAAATACACCGTCACCGACCGCGTGCTGGCGGCTTGCCGCGCCAACCTCGAGCGCGCCAACGCCGTGCCGCGCGAAATCCGCTTTCGTTCGACGGAAAAGCGCCGCCACGCCTGCCATCATAATCTGACGCTGGCGCTCATCGCCAAGAAGCGCGACCGCTCCGCGCGTTACGCCACCTGCTTCCGCCACGGATGGTACGTGGCCGACCCGGAGCGCGCGCTGGCGCTGGTGGGCGCGACGCCCGAGGCGTATCATCGCCACCTCGAAGCCTGGCGCCGCGAAATCGCTCCGCAGGACGCGACCGAGGAGAAACTGGCGCACGCCATCGGCATGCTAAGCTGGCGCTGGATCGCGGGCGTGCGCCTCGAATGCGACCTCGAAACGCTGAAGGTCTACCGGCTGCTCGACGATCTGGCGGCAGTCCGCCGTCCGGGCGGGCCGGGTACAGAGCCATATCCGGTCACCGAGGCGCAGTTGACGTGGCTGGAGGAGTCGATCGGCGACGCCATCCAAGGCTACAGATTCACCGATCCCCTGGAAAAGATCGGCGACCGCATGCTCCGCTTGTGGCAGGAACTGCTGCGCTGGCGCGGCGAGCCGCTGATCGACCCCAAGGACGTTGGCTGCTGCGGCCGCCGGCACGTGGTGGCGATCGAGCACCAGATGCATTCGTCGTACGAGCTCGGCGACCCGTTCAATTCTTGCCGTCGCAACCAGGCGGTCCTCTGCCCCGACCCGGCGCCGGTCCCGCCGGTGGAACAGTGGAGGAATCAGCCGGTCGTCAGTTCTCAGTCTTCAGTTGTCAGTCCTCAGCCACCACTTGCCGGGGACGGACCGGAAGTTTTCGCTGCCGCCGGTACCCGACTCCCGACTCCCGACTCCCAACTCCCAACGGCACACCCGGCAGCCCACTCTCCCTTACGGGACACCTTAACCGCTGAAGAACGTGCCTATCTTCGCAAACTCCAGCCCTCCGACCTCGATCGGCTGCAGGAGGCGCGGCGCCTGGGATTGAATCTGCCCGGCGAGTTCGACGAGTTTCTCCGGAGGGTGCAGGCGGCCCTCGGAGGCAGCGCCGGCGTCCCGCCGGCTGATAGCGCCGGCATCCCGCCCGCTCCGGCGTTTTCCGGCGACGGCGGAGACCATCCCGGAGCGAACTCCGGCGCTGAATCGGGAGGCAATTCGGAAGCCGCAAGCCGCTGGGCGCGCCGGGTGCGCCTGTTCGCACGCGCCTTGTGGAACTGCCTGCGCGGCCTCGGACGTCATGCCAACGATCTGCTGGCGCTGCTTGACCGCCGTCTGGGCAACTACTCGTCTAGGCTCTGGTGCGCGGCGTTTCCCGAGTCGCTCGACGCCATGATAAGTTCCGCACACGCCCTGGCCGGGCAGCTCACGGGCAAGCCGGGAAGGCCGGCCGCCGGCCGCGCCCGGCACCTGGCGGACTTCTATTATGAGCTCCGCGTCAGGCTCGGGCGTGGGATGTACGGGCGATGGCAGCGGTGCCGGGCGGCGGTGGCGGTGTTGGGAAAAGTCGACAGTCGACAGTTGACAGTCAAAAGTTGACGATATCGAGCCTTCGCGTCCAACTCAGATTGGAGGGCGGCGTATCGAGAATAGGGAATTGGCGAATCGGGAGTCGAGCGAAGAATTGTGAGAGTCGAAAGTTGAAAGTCAAAAATCAAAAATCAAAAGTCGAGAGGCAAAAGCCTCTCGACCGTCAGACTCTCGACTGTCAACTGCCGATTGCCGGCTGCTTACTGTCGACTGTCAACTGCCGACTGTCGACTGCTTTCCCCAATCTGCAATGGGACGCGAAGCTTCAGCCTGGCCTGCGCCTCGGCCAGTCGCGCGCGGACGGTTGCGTTTGCGGGATCGATGACGAGCGCCTGGCGGTACCTCGCGATCGCGGCCTCGTACTGCCCCTTGCCCGCGAGCGCGAGCCCGAGATTGCCGAGCGTGGCGGCGTCGCCCGGCTTGATGCGCAGCGATTCCTCGAAGGCGGCTATGGCATCGTCCCAGCGCGCCGCTTCCACGAGCACGTTGCCGAGATTGCCGTGGAACGCGGCGTCGCCCGGTGCGATCGCGATGGCCGCGCGGAATTCCGCGGCCGCCGCTTCATACCGCGACTGCCGCTCGAGCACGCCGCCGAGGTTGTTGTGAGCGTCGGCATAGCGCGGATCGAGATCGATCGCGTGGCAATACTCCGCCGCCGCGCCCTCGAGGTCGCCCTCGGCCTTGAGCGTCCGGGCCAGGTTGTAATGGGCCTCGACCGAGGCCGGCGTGATCCCGAGCGCGGCGTGGTACTCGGCTTCCGCGCCCTTAAGATCGCCCTGATGGGTCAGGGCAATGCCGAGGTTGTTGTGCGCGTCGGAATAGTCGGGCTTCAGGCGCAAGGCGTCGCGATAGCGCTCCACGGCGCCGCTCCAGTCGTCCCTGGCGGTAAGTGCGTTCCCCAGATTGTTGAGCGCCTCGGCGTATTCGGGCTCGATGCGCAGCGCCTCCTGATACTCCGCGATGGCGCCGTCCAGATCGCCCTGGCCTCGCAGCGTGATGCCCAGATCGTTGTGCGATTCGGGACGATTGGGCGCGAGGCGAGTCGATTCCCGCTGCTCCGCCACCGCGCCCTCAAGATCGCCTCGGGCCGCAAGCGCGATTCCGAGATCGGTGTGGGCCGTCGCGTCATCCGTACTCTTCAGGCGCAGCGCCTGACGATACTCCGCGATCGCCGAGTCAAGGTCGCCTTTGAGATGCAGTCCCATGGCGAGCTTCAGATGAGCGTCCGCGTAGTCCGGCCGCAGTTCCACCGCCTTGCGGTACTCGGCGATTGCCGCCGCCAGGTCGCCGCGCGCCTGAAGTCCCATGCCCGCGGTGTAGTGGTCCTCGGCGTCGTCCGCGATCAGAAGCGAAGATCCCGGCCAGGCGATGGCCAGGGCCAGGCACAGAAAGGTATACACAACCAGCCGCTGTCTCATCAAAGCCCCCTCCGTCGACTTGAGATCCAGGGTGTTGCCGGCGGCAGTATCCCTCTGCTGCGGCAAAGTGTCCAGAAGAATCTGTGTGTCGTCCTGATCCCAGATGTACGGGCGGCCACAAGTGCCGCCCGTACGTCTGGGATTGGCGCACGACCGAAAGATCTGCGGCGGTCGAAGGCCGCAGACCAAAACACGGATTTGTGCCATGATGTGGCCAGCGCCGCCCGCGCGGCGGAACGTCAATCTTCACGGGGCACGCCATGAACATCGTTCTTGTCCACGGGATTCTGGGATTTCGCGAGGAGTTAGGCATTGAGTACTTCAACGGCGTGGCAGAGCGGTTGGAGGATCTCGGCCACAAGGTCCTGGCGCCCCAACTCAACGCGACCGGCACCATCCTTGAGCGCGGCGAACAGCTTCGTGGGCTGATTTGGGTTGCATTCGGCGATGGCGGTCTCGATCCCGATGCCAGGACTCACATCATCGGGCACAGCCAGGGCGGGCTGGACTCGCGCTTCGTGCTGTCGCCCGGAAACCCGAACACGAACGCGGGCAACGATCTCTCCAGCCGAATCACGTCGCTCAGCACCATTGGCTCGCCGCATCAAGGCTCGCGCGTCGCCGACCTGCTCGCGGGCGACGATCTCGATGGCGTGCTGGGAAGCCTGACGCGGGACGGTGTCGCCGATTTGCTGAAGGCGCTCCGCATCGACCCCGATGCGCTCCTCGACTTGGGAACCGCGAGCATGGAGCAATTCAACAAAGACTACCCCGATAATCCCGCTGTTCATTACTTTTCCGTGGCAGGCCAGGGGCGCGCAGGACCAACGCCGGCGTCGCGGCTTCTGCTAGGCTTGCACGATTACGTCAAGCGCGTGACGGGCGAAGAAAACGACGGTTTGGTTACGGTGTCGTCGGCGGAGCGCTGGGGCGCGAGCTGGCCCGCGTGGCCGGCGGATCATGTTGACGAGATCGGGCACGATCTCGATCGCCCGCCTGAATTCGGGCCGCCACCGGGCTTCAAGTATCTCGCCAAATACGACGCGATCGTGAATCGGGTGAGTGCACTGTGACCGTGCTAATCTGGCAATTTGGCTCTTCTCCGATATGAAGCGCGATCTCGAAGCCCTGGCCCGGCAAAAACTCGATCTGCTCGTGATCGGCGGCGGCATCAACGGCGCCGCAACGGCGCGCGACGCCGCGCTGGGCGGGCTGAAGGTTGCGCTGGTGGAGGCGCGCGATTTCTCCAGCGGCACGTCCAGCCGCTCCAGCAAGCTCATTCACGGCGGGCTGCGCTACCTGGAGCAATTCGATTTCAAGCTGGTGCGCGAAGCGCGCCAGGAACGGCGAAGGTTGCAGCGTTTGGCTCCCCATCTGGCGCGGCCGGTCGCTTTCTTGTTGCCGATCTACCGCGGCAATCCCTTCTCTCCGGCGAAGATCAGGCTTGGGCTCAGCGTCTACGACTTGTTGGGCAATCTCGGCGCCGAGGATCGCCACCGGATGATCAGCGCGTCCCAGGCTTCGGAGATGATGCCCACCTTGCGCCCCGACGGCCTGCGCGCGGCCGCGATGTATCACGACTCCGGCACGGACGACGCGCGGCTGACAATCGAAACCGTTGTCGATGCCGCCGATCACGGCGCGGCGGTGGCGAACTACGCCGAGGTACGCGCGATCGCTTCGAGCGCCGGACGCGTCACGGCCGTGGAAGTTGAGGACGCCCTGAGCGGGAGGCGCTTCGAAGTGGCCGCGCGCTTCTTCGTAAACGCCGCCGGCCCGTGGGTGGATCGCGTACGCGCCCTGGTCAAGGGCTTTGATGGCTCGCGGACAGTGCGCCTGACCAAAGGCACGCACGTGGTGGTGCCTCCGGTCACCGGGAAGCTCGCGCTGCTGGCCGCGGTCCCCGGAGAGGATCGCATCTTCGTGATGTGGCCGTGGCACGGCGGCGCCATGCTCGGCACCACCGACACCGACTTCGAAGGCGATCCCGCCGGCGTCGCCCCCGGTCAGGCTGACGTCGATTACCTGCTGCGCGCCGCCAACAGCGTCTTCGCCGAGCCGCTCACCAACGCGGAGGTGCGCTGCCCATGGGCGGGGCTGCGCGCGCTGGTGCTGGACGGCGTTAACAAGAGTCCATCGGCCGTGACCCGCGAGAGCCGCCTGCACCAGGATCCGTGGGCGCGGAATATGATCTCGATCTGCGGCGGCAAACTGACCACGGCGCGAGCGCTCGGCGAGGACGTGGCTCGTCAGGTAGCCTCGCATCTCGGTATGAGGCTCGAAGGCTCCAGCCGGCGCGCTCCGTTTCCCGGCGGCCGCACCGGACCCTTCGAGCCTTTCGTGCGGCGGTCCGTCGAAGAGGCCGAGCGCGAGTTCCACATCGCAACCGGAGTGGCCGAACGCATCGTGCGCACGTACGGCAGCCGCTGGCGCGCGGTGCTCGATCCGGTGCTCGGTCGGCCCGAGCTGACCGAGCCGATTCCGGGGAGCAGCGCCTCGATCAACGGCCATGAAGAAGGTCCTCTGCTCGCCGCCGAAGCCAGATTCGCAGCCCATGAGGAGATGGCCGTGAAGACGGATGACTTTCTGCTGCGCCGGTCGGGTTTGAACTGGACAGGTACGCTGCTGCAGGGCGCCTCGGAAGCGGTGAAGCGCGTCCTTGAGTGTCCCGGCGCAGCATCCACGGATGCCGCCCCTGTGCGAGTGGGATCATGAGCCCCCTCATCCATCGCGCGACCCTGCTCGCGAGCCGCTCCGCAAGGCGGGCGCAGGACCCGATCCGCAAACGCACCTTGATTCTCGCGCACCGGGGAGCTTCCGCCGAGGCTCCCGAGAACACGCTCGCGGCTTTCGATCTGGCACTGCGGCAAGGCGCCGACGGCATCGAGCTGGACGTGAGGCTCTCCGCGGACGGCGTTCCCATGGTGATCCACGATGCGCGGCTGGAACGGACCACCAGCGGCACGGGTCGTGTGGACGCGCTGAGCGTGGAGGCGCTTCGCCGTCTGGACGCGGGCTCGTGGTTCAACGAAAGGCGTCCGGCGCTCGCCAAGGCCAGGTTCCGCGGCCTGAAGATTCCGCTGCTCGCCGAAGCGCTCGCCCGGGTGAAGGAGCGAGGGTGCCGCGCTTACCTGGAACTGAAGCGCGAGCGCAATTCGAATGACGGGCTCGAGGAGAAAGTGCTGAAGGCGATTCACGAAGCCGGCGTAGCGGACAACGTGGTGGTAATCTCGTTTCGTCCCGAGGCTCTGGAACGCATGCGGGAGCTGCATGATGGTATCGCGCTCGGTCTCGATTGCACGCGTACGCTGCCGGCCATCCGCCGCGCGCAAGCGGCCGGGGCCCGCGTGGTGCTTCCTCTGGGCGCGCTGGTGACGCGCAAGTTTGTCGAGCGCGCCCACGCCCAAGCCCTGCAAGTCGCGCCCTGGGGCGTGGAGACGCCTCGCGCATGGCGGCGCCTGCTCGGGATCGGCGTCGACGCGGTGATCACCAATCGGCCCGCAGCCCTGCGGCGTCTCGCGGGCGAGGGAAGATCGCTTTGATAAGGCGGGATCGCCCTTCGAAGCACGTCATTCCCGCGGGAATGCCGGTGCTTCGAAGAGAGATTTCCCATAGCAAATTACACCGTTGGATATAGACTGATGCACCCCGGCATGCGCCGGGACGAAACGCACTCATCGAATAGGAGACTTGCTCATGCACACTGGCAATGCCGCCGAGGCCCCGTTAACTCCCGCCCTGGTTTTTGACATGCTTCAGGCGCATCAGCGCACGGCGGCCCTGAAAGCGGCCATCGACCTCGATCTTTTCCGGGCAATTGGCAACGGGCCCGGAGACGTGGCCTCGATTGCCCGCCACTGCTCGGCGTCCGAGCGCGGCATCCGCATTCTGTGCGACTTCCTCACCATTCACGGCGTGCTGGTGAAGAAGGACGGACATTACGAGCACAGCCGCACGAGCGCTGCATTCCTTGATCCGCGTTCGCCTGCGTGCCTGGCCTCCATCGCACAGTTCCTCGGCAATCCGGCCATGCGCGAGCCTTACGACAAGCTGGCGGATGTCGTGCGCGCCGGACGAACGAGTTTGCCCGGCGCCGGGAGCGTGGAGCCGGAGAATCCGATCTGGGTGCAGTTCGCGGAGACGATGGCGCCGATGATGGCGCCTATGGTGGGTCCGCTGGGCGCGGTGGTGCTGGAAGGTCACACCGGCCCGATGCGCGTGCTGGATATCGCCGCTGGCCACGGATTGTTCGGCATCGAAATCGCGAAGCAGAATCTGCAGGCCCACGTCACCGGTCTCGATTGGGCCCCGGTGCTGCGCGTGGCTCTCGACAATGCGCGCCGGGCCGGCGTCCAGGATCGATATGACATGCTGCCCGGCAGCGCCTTCGAGGTCGACTTCGGTGAGCCATACGACGCCGTGTTGCTGACCAACTTTCTGCATCACTTCGACCAATCCACCTGCGTGGGTTTGCTGAAAAAGGTCCACGCCGCGCTGCGCCCGGGCGGGCGCGCCGCCACGCTCGAGTTCGTGCCCAATGAAGACCGTGTCTCGCCACCCATGCCTGCGGGCTTCAGCATGACCATGCTCGCTTCCACGGTCGCGGGCGACGCCTACACGCTGAGCGAACTCACGGCCATGTATCAGGCGGCGGGCTTCGGAGGCGTCACCGCTCACCCGATAGCGATGAGTCCGCACACCGTAGTCATGGGACGCGGCTAAGTGTGGCGCAGCGCCGCGCGCGCGATGTAGAATTGCCGTGAAGACCAGTCCGCACGCCGAGGTCAGGAATCGTGCCCACCCGCGCATGAGATCAGCCAAGCAGCGCATCGCGAAAAAGTACCGGATCTCAGGCCGCGTGCAAGGCGTCGGCTTCCGGTACTTCGCCGAACGCGCTGCGGGGCGGCTCGGCCTGGGCGGATATGTCCGGAACTGCTCCGACGGCACAGTGGAGGTCTACGCCGTCGGCGAGGCCTCGAGGCTTGAGGTATTCAAGGTCCAACTAATGGAAGGCCCTCGCAGCGCACAAGTGATGTCGGTGGATGAGTCCGAGGAGGCGGTCAACGAGCATTACGGAAATTTCATGATCGAAGGGGGTTGGTAAGCCCGCAATCAAAAGTGAATTCACCACGGAGATCACGGCGGCCACAGAGTCTTCCTCGGCGATGCTCTGTGCCCTCTGTGGTGAGGTCCTCTTCGCGAGCCGCGAAGAACTCGGAGGTACTGAGGCAGTGAACGATCTCAAGAAGCTGATTCGCGAGGTGCCGGATTATCCGAAGCCCGGCATTCTGTTCTACGACATCACGACATTGCTCAAAGACCCCGTCGGTCTGCGCCGCGCCGTCGACGCTTTGGCGGACCACTACGTCGGCCGCAAGGTCGATCGGGTGGTGGGAATCGAAGCGCGCGGCTTTATCTTCGCGCCCATGGTGGCTTATCGCCTGAACGCGGGCTTCATCCCCGTGCGCAAGCCGGGCAAGCTGCCGGTGGCCGTGGCCAGCGCCAGCTACAGCCTGGAATACGGGAAGGATGCGCTCGAAATCCACCGCGACGCGGTCAGCGCGGGTCAGGAGGTTCTCATCGTCGACGACCTGCTGGCCACGGGCGGGACGGCCGCGGCCGTCGCGCAGCTTGTGGAGTCGCTCGGCGGGCACGTTGCGGGTCTCGGATTTCTGATCGAACTGGGATTCCTCAAGGGCAGGAAAAAGCTGTCGAAGTACGACCTTCACTCGGTGCTCACGTACTGAAGACGATCCGGCTTAAGGGCGTCTGTGAGCGCCGAACCGGAGTGTCTTGCTACGTTGCCTGGGGAGGTTCGCACGGTTCGGGCGTAGGCAGAGTCTTGAGAATCTCTTCGAGGAAGAACTGCTCCGGCAGCGAGCCTTCAATTGAACCCGAGCCGTTGATGACCGTTTTCGGCACGGCATAGACTCGGAATCGGCTGGAGAGGTCGGGGAATTCAGTGGCTTCGATGCAGTCGGCCTGGACCAGCGCGTTCTCCAGCGCCAAAGACTGAGCCAGGCGCACGGCCCGCGGGCAATGCGGTCAGGTGGGGGTGACGAACACCTGCAAGTGCAGGGGCTGCGCGATGGCGGCCACTTTCTCGCGGCTCTCCGCACTCAGGCCGGAGTCGCCTTGCGACACCATCAGAATCGCGTCGAGGAGGCTCGCGAACTCGTATCCCGCCGGCAGGCCGTAGAAGCGGATACCCCTGGCGTCGCCGTTACATACCACGGTGGCCGGAACCATGTCGACGCCGTATTCGGCGGCGTAGTCTTTCTCGAGAAGGAAATTGTGGATCTCGAGCGAAAGCTGGTCAGAGAGGGCAGAGAGTTCTTCCAGAAGTTGCTTCGTCTCGTGGCCATATTCGAGGTTCAACTCCTGCGTGAAGTGCACCAGGCGTACCGGCGACGTCATGGCCTTCAGGCGTTCCCGGACTTCGATGGCGTCATCTTCGCGAAGCAATGACATACGAAAACCCCTTGGGACTCAACTCGATTATAACGCCGGGACGGGTAGGGTCGTTATCGATTCCACTGGACTGGTGCTAGAATCAGGGCTCCACTACAGGTCGAGGAACGATCCGAGGTTCAGATGGCCGACCTTATTCGCGCGCTCGTGCAGGTTAAGACTCCTGTCAGCTTGTTTGCTTTCGTCGGCCTGGTCCTCTTGATGGCTTTCCGCACCAAGCGAGTGCCGGAACTTTTCTTCGGCCTCGCCAAGGAGAAGCTGACCAAGGAGCGGTTCGCACAGCTCCTGCATCGCTTTATGCTATTCGCGTTCGCTGGCTTCGTATTGTTAATTGGCGCGGCGGTGCTCGGTCAGGTCCTGGCAATCAAAACCCAAGCCCGGCCCCTCAGCCTGGATGATTTGCGGGATGAGTTGAAAAGCACCGGCGCTTCTGAGGGTCAAAAGCAGGAGGCTCTGAAGCAGTACGCGGATGGGCTGGCGTATATTCAGCAGCATGATTTGCTCCAGGCCATTCAGGCCCTCCAAAAATCTGTTGATGCCATACCCACACTGTCGGCCCAAACTACCCTGGCCTATCTCTATCAGAGGCAAGGCGATCAGGTGAATGCAAACAAGTATGCGGCGGCGGCGCAGTCATTAGCCGACCAGCGCGGAGATAGCCTGGCGCAGGTACGACTCGAACAATTGTCCGCCCAGGGCAGCGCTGCAACTGCCCCAAAGGGCATGGTGGGAGACAAGAAGCCTTTCCCCGAGGGAGGTAAGTCGTTTGAAGCAGCCGTGACGATATCACCTGGCTTGTACGTCACGACGCATCGCCTTGAGGGTAACACTTTCCAGTATTTCAAGGCGCGTCTCAAGGCTGGGCAAACGCTCCGCATCGATTTCAGAACTCCTGATGACACCGGCGACGCAGGCGCCGCAATCTATGACGCGGACGGCGCCGTGAAAGAGTCCGGCAGGATGTGGGACTCACGCAGTGAGCTGAAGACTGTGCAGTGGACTGCGCCCACGGACGGAATCTTCTACCTCAGCATCGGCGGGTGGTATGGGACCAGTGCAAATGTCGTCTACCGCATTTCAATTCAATGAACGGCCGGCGAGTTCTTTGCAACCGCGCCCGGGAGAAAGCACCTTGATCGAGGTCACAGACTACACCGTCGCCGGCTGGAAGCCGCCCGCGAATCCCGAGGATCGTTCGCGCTGGTATTGCGCCCGGCTCGAAGAGGGTCAGATCCTGTTCTTCGCCGGTACGCCCTACAAGCTGCCAGCGGATGACCGCGACTGCCTGATCGGCGTCCGCCAAACATCCGTCGCTTATCACAAGAACGTCTCCTACCGGCCGCGCGAGGGTCGCATCCACGGCCTCGATCGCGCCAGCGCCGACGCTGACCGCCTGCGCGCTATCATGGGCGCGTACTCCCGCCACGTGACCGCGTTCGCTGCGGACTTTTTGCGGCCTTATGCGCGCGGCTGGAAGCTCGATTTCGCGAGCTTCCGATCGCTCGAGGAGCGCGGACGCGATCTGCCGCTGAAGCAGCGCAACGATCTGCTGCACACCGACGCGTTCCCGACGCGGCCCACCAACGGCAATCGCATCCTGCGCGTGTTCACCAATCTGAATCCCAGCGAGCCGCGCGTCTGGCTCACGGGCGAGCCGTTCGATGTGATCGCGCCGCGCCTGGCGCCGGACGCCGGGCTCCTGGCCTGCGCTGCGAAGGCGCGCTCATCGTTGCGTCCGCTCAGCCGTCTGCCGGGACGGCTGGGCAGTGCGCTGGGATTGCCGGTGCCCGATCGGTCGCCGTACGACTCCTTTATGCTCGGCTTTCACGACTACCTCAAGGCCAACGGCGCCTTCCAGGATTCGCCCGCGAAGTCGCGATGCGAGTTCCCACCCAACTCGACCTGGATCGTATTCACCGACTCTGTGCCCCATGCTGTCCTCTCCGGCCGGCTCGCGCTCGAACACACCTACATCATCTCGGAGGCCGACCTGATGCTGCCCGAGAAATCTCCGCGGCAGGTCCTCGAGAAGCTTGCCGGAACGTCGCTCAGGAATTAGACAGAACGTGACAGGTTCGTGCCCACGACTTGCGACGTCCTGCCTGGTCCCTTTTCAGTGTCCTGCGGCCAACTTGGGATTTGTGTGCGGCTCCGTTACCCGTATAATCGTACGACCCGGTGCGAGGAGCGGGGTTTTCGCGATTTCCTCCCGCTTGCCTGCCGCGAAGGAGAATCGCGTCAGCGGCGGGACTCGCACCGGTTTCGCAGCGGGCCCGCAAACCACCTGTGTCAACCGCAGCAGGCTTCGTTTGATGAGCGGACGGTTGACGCTGCGGCCGACTACCACTAAGCTGGCTTCTAGACTCTGGTCGCTAGCCGCCAATTCCCATGCCCATTCATGGCATCTACACTGTTTCGCGCGACGACGCCGAAGCCCGCAATTGGCTTGGCTTCCTGCGGCGGCATGGTTACCCCGCGCTTACGGACTTGGCGATCGAACGAGTTTTCTGGCTCGAAGGCGATCTGGACGTGAGGGCGTTGCTGCCGCTGCTGGCGAATCCGCTGTATCAAACCGCCGCTGAGCGCTCCATGCTCGACCCGGCGCGCGGCCCGATCGTCGAGATCGCTTACCGGCCTGCCGTCACCGACCCCGAGACTCCGTCGATTTTGACTGGCGCGCGGGCGCTGGGGCAGTCAGCTCTCGAGTTCGCGAGGCTGAGCCGCCGATACCGGTTCGACGGCCTTACCGAATCGCAGGCCAACGAGGCGGCGGCGCGATTCCTCTACAATCCAGTCGTCCAGCGGATCCGCGAGCCCAGTGAAGCCTGGAGCACCTTGCGTCCGAGCGGCCAGCCCGATCCTGTCCGCTCCGTCACGCTTGCCGGTCTCGACGATCAGGCGTTGAGCGCGCTCTCCCGCGAACGCTCCTGGTACGCGCCGCTCGCGCAAATGAAGGTGATTCAGGCGCACGAGGCCACGCGCGGGCGATCGCACACCGACGCCGAGATCGAAATCCTGGTGCAGAGCTGGAGCGATCACTGCTATCACACCACCTGGAAGAGCCTGGGCCTGCTAAAGCAGCTCTCGCAGGCCACCGCCGCGATCCATCATCCGCTGGTGGTTTCGGCATTCAAGGACAACGCCGGCGGCATGGAGTTCTACGACGGCTGGGTGGTGACGATCAAAGGCGAGACCCATAATTTCCCGACAGCGATCGCGCCCTTCGGCGGAATTTCGACGAAGCATGGCGGCGTGATTCGCGACACGCTCGGCTTCGGCAAGGGCGCGCATCCCATCGGCGGCACCACGATCATGGGCACGCAGGACCCGCGTCTCGCGGACGAGGCCGTGCCGGCGGGCGCGCTGCATCCGCGGCTGATCGTGTCGGAATCGATTCGCGGCACGGCTTATTACGTGAATCCGATGGGGATTCCCATGCTGCACCCGGTCTATCGCATTCATCCGGGTTATGCGAAGTGCTTGGCACTAGGTCATTCGATCGGATTGATTCCGCGTGAGTACGCGCTCAAGGAAACGTCGCAGCCAGCCGACTTCGCGCTCCTGATCGGCGGCGAAACGGGGCGCGACGGCATCCATGGCGCCACCGCGAGTTCGGCAAGCATGTCAGGCGAGACGCTGGCCAAGGAATCAGCCGCCGTGCAGATCGGACATCCGATTACTGAGCGCAAGTTCGCCACCGCTATCCCGGTGCTGCGCGACGCCGGCCTGATTCGCTCCATCACGGACCTTGGTGCCGGCGGCATCTCGAGCGCGGCGGGCGAAATGGGCGCGGAAACCGGAGTCGAACTTGATCTTGATACAATCCCGCTGAAAGATCACAGCCTCACCGCCTGGGAAATCATGCTATCCGAGTCCCAGGAGAGAATGCTCCTGGCAATCGCGCCCGAAAATCTGTCCAAAGCGGAGGCGGTTCTGGACCGTTTCGAGGTGGCTCACACTGTCATCGGGCGTTTCTCGGACCGCAAGCGCTTCGAAGCAAGGTGGCATGGCCAGACTGTAACGGATCTGGAGATGGATTTCCTCTGGGGTGCCTGCCCGATCGAGCCGACAGATGTAGCTAAGCCGGCGCGCCGTCTCGAGCCTCTCAATCTGCCGCCGCTCGAGACGTCCGAAGACTGGTCGCGCGCGATTCACGGCGTGCTCGGCCACTACCATTGCTGCGACCAGAGTCCGGCGGGGGTTCGCTTCGACAGCACGGTGCAAGGCCGGACGGTCATCGGTCCGTACGGCGGACGGAATCACCGCATGCCCACGAATATCGCGGTGTCGGCCCCGCTGCGCGGCAAGCCATACGGCGTGGTGACTACAGTCGCGTTCAATCCCTTCTACGGCGACATCGATCCCGCCGCCATGGCGCGTCTGATGGTCATCGAGGCCATCACCAAGGCGGTGGTGGCGGGCGTCGATTACCGCGAGATGGTGCTGTGCGACAATTTCTACACGCCGCGGCTGCGACCCGACGTCGCCTGGGACCTGAAAGCCATGGTGACAGCCATCGCCGAGCTCTCGGTTCAAATCGGCGTTCCGTTTATTTCGGGCAAGGACTCGAGCTCGGGCACATTCGAGTCAGCAGGACGCCGCATCGACGTGCCCCCGACGCTGGCCGTTGCAGTGATGGGACGCGTTCCGGACGTGAAGCGCGTGGTCACCAAGGAATTCAAACGAGCAGGGAACCGGCTGGTGATCATTGGGCGCTCAGAAGGCGACGCGCTCGGCGGCAGCGTCTATGCCGATCTACACGGGCAGCGTGGCGATTGCCTGTTCGATGGCGTCGACGCGTCCGCGGCGCGCGAGCTATGGGACGCGCTGCTCGCGTGCCATCGCGCCGGCCATTACGTCTCAGGCTCGGCGATCGCCGAGGGCGGCGTGTTGCTGCGGCTGTTCGAAGCCTGTGTCGGTTCCGGATTGGGGGCTCGCGTCGATATCAGTGTTCTCGGGAAAGCGCAGGAAAGCACAGCGGATTCGTGTGACGGTGCCGAACTGCTCTTCGGCGAGTTCATCGGATCGGCAACGGTTGAAATCGAGTCAGGTTGCGTCCTTGACGATCTCGCCGTCTCGTACCGTGAAATCGGAGAAGTCGTGGCGCAGCCGGAGATCGAAGTCAAAGTGGGCGCAAAAGAGATCTTCCGCGAGCCGGTGACAAATCTCGAATCGAGTTGGACGAATACATTTCGCGAGGTGGTCGGATGAGCGAAGCGGTCACGGCCCTTCTCTACGCGCCGGGCACGAATTGCCACGAGGAGACGGCGGCGGCGCTGGAGCGCGCGGGCGGACAGAGCGAACTGGTGCTGCTGCGCGATCTGCTCAGCGGCGCGTCAGTGCTGAGCCGTTATCAGGCGGCCATCATTCCCGGCGGCTTCTCCTACGGCGATCACCTGGGCGCCGGCCGCGTGTTCGCCACGGTGCTGGTGGCGCAGCTTCGCGATCAGCTCACAGAATTCCTCGACGCCGGCAAGCCCCTGCTCGGCGTCTGCAACGGATTTCAGGTCTTGAGCGAGGCCGGCATCCTGCCGGGTCGCGCGCCGGGCGGCCACGGAATGGCCTTGCTCGATAATGAGTCAGCGCATTTTGAGGATCGCATGGTGCGCCTGCTCGTCAGCGACGAGCGCTCGCCGTGGACCGCGGGACTGAGCGGACGCGTGCTGCAGATGCCGTCGGCGCACGGCGAAGGCCGACCGCTGGTGGGCGCGGCAGCACCGGGCTGTGGCGGTCGTGTGACCTTTCGTTATGTCGACGCGGGCGGCGGACCTACGGCGGAGTATCCGCATAATCCGAGCGGCGCCCCGGGTGGTGTGGCGGGCGTCTCCGACAGCAGCGGTTTGGTGCTCGGCCTGATGCCGCATCCGGAGCGTGCGTCGATGAGTGTTCACGAGTCGCAGGATGGATTTGAGATCTTCCGAAATCTCGTTCGATGGCTTGACCACGCGTGACAGCAGCGCGAGACCGCTGGCGGCATCGGCCTCAGGTGGCGAAGCCCGACCAGCGCAAGTAGGCCTCAAGCAGAACATTGCCCCGCAGACAAACATAGATTGCGGCCGCGCCGAGGAAGCTTCCGTACGGCCACGCAAAGCGCCGGAATCGTGGATTCAGAAACTCGAGCGGCAAGGCAACCACGCTTCCGAGCACCGAGCCGAGCAGAATCGTCATCAGCGTCAGTGGCACGCCGAAGTAGACGCCGACGAGCAGCATCAGCATGACGTCGCCGAAGCCAAGGTATTGCTTTCGGCGCCCGCCGAAATAATAGAAGGCCTCGCCGACCCCGTAGAACAATCCTCCTCCGACGATCGCTCCGGTAACTGCGCCGGCGAAGGAAGTGAGCGCGGGCGGCAGCGGCACGCCCCAGTGCATCAACAACTGAACCAGCGGCCGGCTATCGACGGGCACAAACCAACTGGAGCCGAGGCCGATCAGGATGGCGGGCACGGTTACGCGATGCGGGATGCGGCGCTCGGTGAGATCGGTAAACACGAGCACGATGAGGACCATGATCAGGAACGCGTCGCGCACGAACGGCAGTCCCGGGCCGTCGATGCGGAAAGCGGCGAGCAGCAACCCGGCGGTGCCGAGCTCGACCACGGGATACATGAGCGAGATCGGCTCACCACAGTCGCGGCAGCGTCCGCGCAGCAATACGTAGCTCAGCACGGGGATATTGTCATACCAGCGGATCGGGTGATGACATCGCGGGCACTCGGAGCGTGGGCGCACGACTGAGAGTCCGAGTGGCAGCCTCGCAATGCAGACGTTGAGAAAGCTTCCGAAAGCGAGCCCGAAGAGGACGACAAAAAGATAAGACATGGCTTGTGGTGTCGGCATCCTGCCGGCACTGGCTCTCGCCGCTTCACGTGCTCCGTGGGTGCAAGGTCTGATGACCGGCCATGCTTCGACGCCGTGCCCCTACTCGGACTCAGCTCGCGTGAGACCAAGATAGAGCGATTCGGTCTGGCGAACCATTATATCGCTGGAAAATGCTGCGGCGCGCTCGCGGGCATGCTCGCCGAAGTGCCGCAGCCGTTCGCGATCGAAAGCGGCAGCGGCCAGGGCTGCCGCCAAATCCGCCGGCGAGTCTGGATGCACGAGCCACCCGGTGCGGCCGTCCTCCACGACTTCCGGCAGACCACCCACGCGGCTGGCCGCTACGGGCAACCCATGCGCCATGGCGAGGAGCGCCGAGGATCCCAAACCCTCGGCGCGCGAAGGCATGACGTAAAGATCAAGCGCCGCGAAGAACGCCGTAAGGTCCTCGATCCAGCCCGTCATCCGCACGCGGTCTCCGGCCTTGCCCAGCAGCCCTGCCATGCGTGGCGAGCCGCGCTCGGGCCCGTCGCCGCCGAGCAGCAGTTGTGCACTGCCGAGAAGCGGGGCATTGGAACGGAGGAGCGCTTCGAGCAAGACGTCCTGACCCTTTTCGGGCGTGAAAGCTCCAACATGGCCGATGACGAAGGCTTCGGGATCAAAACCCCACCGACGGCGGGCGTCAGCACGGCTGGCGGCGTCCGGCAATCGCGCGGGGATCTCGATGCCGTCGCGAATCACCGTAATCTTGGCGGGCGCGATCCCCGAGCGCACTAGCAGGTCGCGGATGAAGTCCGACACGGCGACGATCGCGTCACACGCGGGACCATACTGAAGCCGGTGAAGGCCTATCGTCAAGCCGAGACTGCCGGGCATAAACATCACCCGCCGCGTGGCGACGCGTTTTGTGCCGAGACCAAGCGAGGCCAGCGCGCTCAGGGTCTGGCTGCGCCCGTCGTGCGCGTGTACGATCTCGAAACCCGCGCGCGATACCTGCCCGCGCAACTCTCGGAGCGCGGGCAGCGGGCCGGCGCCGCGGTTGAATGTCACCGCGCGGAATCCTTCCTGCCGCGCGCGCTCGGCGAGCGGGGCGTCATCCGGGCAGGCTATGAGCTGACTGTGCCCGCGTTCCCGCAGACCGCGAGCCAGGAGCAGGAGTTGACGCTGTCCTCCCCGCAGCTCACGTCCGGTGTCGAGGTGGAGGATGCTCAGCAATGATCTGAACGAACCTCGGCGGGCCTCATTTGCCCTTGCGCAAACTTTCGAGCTTCTCGAACTTCCTGCTCACGTAACGAGCCGCCATGCGCGCGATCAGGAAACCCTGCCGGCCGTCGAGCAAGCCTGCGCGAAGAAGGTAAGTCTGCAGGAAGACCCAGGACGGCACGAACCATTGTGTTACGAGCGGCACGCGCTGGCCGCGGTCGAAGATCTCACGCGCGGCGAGATCAGTATAGAACTCGATGCGCTCCCGATGCTCCTGGAGCGAATCGCATGTGTAGTGCAAAATCTCGCCGGGCAGGGTTCCAACGGCGCCATCGACCACAACCGACTCGTGAACGTAGGCGCCTTCCCATCGTCCGCGGCGCCGATCGAAGAGGCGAAGCTTGTAATCTGGATACCAGCCGGAGTGGCGAATCCAGCGGCCGAGATACCGCGCGCAACGCGCCCAGCGATAACCCGCAGCCTGGGGAGAAGAAGCCTTCCAGTCGACGATCGCCTGCTGCGCGCGTGGGTCAAGCTCCTCATCGGCATCCAGACTCAGGATCCAGTCGTGACGAGCCTGCCTGCTCGCGAAGTTCTTTTGTGCAGCAAAGCCCTCAAAGGCGTGAACGATGACTTGCGCGCCCAGCGACTCGGCGATGGTCGCTGTCTCGTCCGTCGAGCCGCTGTCGATCACGATCACTTCGTCCGCGCAGGCCAGCGATCGAATCGCGCGCGCGATATTGCGCGCCTCATTGTGAGTAACGATGGTCGCGGAGAGTGGCGGCACAGTTCAATTGTCGATTGCGATCTTCGCGCCCGTCAATTCCAGGACTCCGGCGTATTCCCCGCGTAGCACCTGCTCAGTCACGCCGGCGATATCGGGGGCGTGAGGCCGGTCTTCTTTCAGCGGCCGAGCCACGCGGCGCGCGATGAGCCGCGCTTTTTCGGCCAGGATGCCGGTCTTGAGCGGCGCCAGCCGGTCGAGCGCGTGCGTTGCGGCCAGCAGCTCGATGGCGAGAATCGACGCGGTGTTCGCGACAACTTGCTTCAGCTTGAGCGCGGCCGCCATTCCCATGCTGACGTAATCTTCTTTGTTTCCCGAAGTCGGGATGGAGTCCACCGACGCCGGGTGGGCCAGCACCTTATTCTCGGAGGCGAGCGCTGCCGCCGTCACCTGGGTCATCATCAGGCCGGACTCGATGCCGGGCACGCTGGCCAGAAATGGCGGCAAGTCCGAGGTCAGCGGATTTACCATGCGATCCGTGCGCCGCTCGGAGATGCCGCCGAGCTGCGTGAGAGCTATCGCAATCACGTCGAGCGCTGTGGCCACCGGCTGCCCGTGAAAATTTCCGCCCGAGAGGACCTCGCCTTCCTTTGTAAAGACCAGCGGATTGTCCGTGGCGCTGTTCATCTCGATTTCGAACGTGCGGCGCGCGAACGCCAGTGCATCGCGGACGGCACCGTGAACCTGCGGCATGCAGCGTAAGCTGTAAGCGTCCTGAACCCGTCCGCAGCCGCGATGAGATTCGCGAATGGTGCTGCCGCGGTTCAGCCGCTCGATGTTGCGGGCGCTCTCGATCTGCCCGGGATGAGGACGGGCGCGCTGCAGACGTTCGTCGAACGCCACGGGCGAGCCGCGCAGAGCGTCGAGCGAGAGCGACCCTGCCACGTCGGCCGTGTCGGCCAGGATCTCCGCCCGGGCGAGCGCAAGCAGTCCCACCGAGAGCATGGCCTGAGTTCCGTTCACCAGCGAAATACCCTCTTTCGCTTCCAGCGCCAGCGGTTTCAGACCCGCCTGTTTCAGAGCAGTAGCGGCGGACTGAGGACGCGAACGCAGGCTGAGGCCAGGATCGACGGTGACTTCGCCCTCCCCGATGAGCGTGCGAGCCACGTGCGCGAGCGGCGCCAGATCTCCGCTCGCACCGACCGATCCGCGGGAAGGCACGACGGGATGCAGGCGATGATTCAGCATCGCGCCGAGAAGCTCGGCCACCCGAGGACGGATGCCCGAGAGTCCGGCGGCGAGCGTGTTCGCGCGCAGCAGAAGCAGTCCGCGGGTCTCGGGCACGTTCAGAGGGTCGCCCACGCCGCAACAGTGGCTGCGGACCACGTTCAATTGCAACTGCCTGGCCTGCGCCGGATCGATGTGTTCGGTGGAAAGGCTGCCCACACCGGTGGTGACGGCGTAGACCACGCGTTTTTCGCGAATCATTCGCTCCACCACCCGGCGCGACGCGATCATCGCACGGCGCGCGTCAGGGTGCAGACCGACACGCCGTCCGCCGAGGACAACACCGGCGAAGTCCTGGCGAGTCAGATCGCGGCCGGTCAGGAGTAGAGTGCGGGACATAAGAATTGACGGAATTGACGATTGCCGATTCCCGGTCGCGAATTTCGGCCAAGATTATTGACTGCCGACGGCCGACTGCTGATAGCCTCCCAATCTCCGGGCTCCGGCGCGGAAAAGCTCTGCGTACCTCTCGGGCAGCGCACGCGGATGTCCTTCGCGATCCGTGATCACATGCACGGTCTCGCCCTCGGCCAGCATCTCCTCTTCCGGCATCTTGTAGACCTCATACCCAAACACAAGCACGCGTTTGCGAGTGGCGCGCAGGCAAGTGCGCACTTCGACCAGATCGTCATAGCGCGCCGGAGCTTTATAGCGGCAGCGGGCCTCCGCCACCATGATGAACAATCCGTCCTGATCCTCCATCTCGCGATAAGCGAAGCCGTGCTGCTTGCAATAATCCGTGCGCCCGATTTCGAACCAGACCAAAAAGTTGGCGTAGTATACTACGCCCATCTGATCGGTTTCGGCGTAGCGCACGTGGAACGAGGTGGACGTCCAATGTGGTGTCTCGATCGCCATCGGCCCACATTGTACCAGAGCCGCGCCGGAGCCAGAATCGGGAAACGCGGCCCGATTGCAAGCTTATGAATGACCTCACTCGCTGCGCCTGGGCGACTACGGAACTCGGAATTGCCTATCACGACGAGGAATGGGGCGTGCCCCTTCATGACGATCGCGCCCTCTTCGAGTTCCTCATCCTCGAAGGCGCGCAGGCCGGCTTGAGCTGGGAGACGATTCTGCGCAAGCGTCTGGCATATCGTGCCGCCTTCGCCGGATTCGATCCTGTCCGTGTGGCTCGTTTCGACGCACGCCGCGTGCAGGTCCTGCTGGATGATCCCGGCATTGTGCGCAACGCGCTGAAGATCTCCGCCGCCATCGATAACGCGCGAGCCTTCCTCAAGGTCCGGGATGAATTCGGGAGCTTCGACGCTTTCGTGTGGCGCTTTGTTGGCGGAAAGGCCAAGAAGAACACTTGGCGCGAAATGCGGCAGGTTCCCGCGACCAGCCCAGAATCGGAGGCAATGAGCAAGGAGTTGCTGCGACGAGGATTTCGGTTTGCCGGGCCGACGATTTGCTACGCGTTCATGCAAGCGGTCGGCATGGTCAATGACCACGTCACGGGATGCTTCCGCTATCGCCAGGTCGGCCGCGCCGCGGCCCGCACCCACGGAGAACGGTCTTGAAACCAATCGAAGCGCCGGCGACGGCGCAGCCACCGACCTGGGCCAGATGGCACGAGACTTTTCGTGTGATTGTCTATCCGCCATTCCTGAAAAAGACCGTCCAGATTGCCCTCGCTGTTGGCGCGGTGCTATTCGTCATCAATCATCTCGACGAAGTCATTCAGGGCAGGGCGACGCGCGCCGTGTGGATCAAAGGGGCGGTCACCTTTCTGGTGCCGTTCTGCGTCTCGAACCTGGGAGTGCTCGTCGCGAGCCGCCGGCGCAACGGTCGTCAGACGCGCTGAGCACAAGCGGACTCCCTTTCGGGTGCTATAATCGGTGCTCTTCCCATGCGTAGATGGCACAAAATCGTGCTTGCGATCATCATTGTGTATGGCGCGCTCTGCGCCGCCATTTACGACGCCATGCGACAGACCCCGGACCGCTTTGGCCGGATCATGGAGCACGTCCCGGACGCCGCCTTCATTGTGCTCCCGTTCAAGCCGCTGTGGTTCTGGGCGCGAGCTGGAACGCTGCATGTCGGCGACACCGCTCCGGACTTCAGCCTGCCGACTCAGGACAACAAGGCCTCGGTCCAGCTCGCGTCGTTCCGCGGATCGCAGCCCGTGGTGCTCATCTTCGGCAGCTACACTTGACCGCCCTTCCGCCGGGAGGTTCCCGCGCTCAACAAGGTCTATGAGAAGTACCGGGACCGCGCCGCTTTCTACGTGGTCTACATCGAGGAAGCACATCCGATCGACGCCTGGCAGGACGACGACAATATCAAGGCGAAGATCTTTCTGCATAGCACTCGCACACAGAAGGAGCGCTGCGACGTGGCCGGAACATGCCTCGTGAAGCTGGGAATCGAGTACCCGGCTATCGTGGATGACGTCGCGAACAGCACCGAACGCGCTTACACCGCCTGGCCCGATCGACTCTACGTGATCGATCGCGATGGGCGCATCGCCTACAAGTCGAAGCCAGGGCCGTTCGGGTTCCACACCGAAGAGGTCGCTCGCACGCTCGAAAGACTCCTGCCTGACGGGGGCGCCGGCAAGCTTCGGGCTACGCGCGCGTCAGATACTCTGCCAGGCGTGCAGGCTCGACGGCCTCCTGCCGGCCCGTCGTCAGGTCTTTGACCTGGTACAGACCACTCGCAAGTTCTCCCTCGCCGATGATGATCGCGAAACCCGCGCCGAGGCGGCTCGCGTTGCCGAGCGACTTCTTCAGCTTGGCGTCCTCATATCCGGTTTCGACCGTGATGCCTTGCGCACGCAACTCCCGCGTGAGTTTGGCGGCCGCCGCGCCAGCGGCTTCGCCGAGCCAGGCCACGTACGCGGTCAAAGGATGCCCGGGCTTGAGCGCGCCTGCAGCTTCGACCGCCAGCACCAGGCGGTCCTCACCGATTGCGAAGCCGATCCCCGGCGCGGGTGGGCCGCCGAGCATTTCCGACAGCCCGTCGTAGCGTCCACCGCCGAGAATCGAGTTCTGTGCGCCTAGCACCCCGCTGGCGATCTCGAACGTGGTCCGCGTGTAATAGTCGAGGCCTCGCACCAGCCGCGGCTTGATCTCATACGGGATTTCGCGCGCACAAAGCCCAGTCAGAACGCTTTCGAAATGCGCCCGGCATTCGGGGTCGAGATAATCGATAAAATGCGGCAGAGCCTCGATGATCGGCTGATCGGCAGGCACCTTGCAATCGAGCACGCGTAGCGGATTGGTATCGGCGCGGCGCTGGCAGTCGCCGCACATCTGCGCTTTCACGCCGCTCAGGGCTTCGCGCAGCGCGTTGAGGTACTGCGGACGGCAGTTCTTGTCGCCCACGGAGTTGATCAGGAGCGTGAAATCCCGCAGGCCCACGCGGCGCAGGAAGAGCGTGAGCATCTCGAGGACTTCCACATCCACGGCGGGATGACTTGAGCCGAGCACCTCGGCGCCGATCTGGTAGAACTGCCGATAGCGGCCTTTCTGCGGACGATCGCGGCGGAACATCGGTCCGATGTAATACAGCTTCCGCACGCCACCTTCGTTGAAGAGCGAGTGCTCGATATAGGCGCGCACCACGGACGCCGTGGCCTCGGGACGTAGCGTAAGGGATTCGTCGGAGCGGTCGAGGAACGTGTACATCTCCTTGCTGACGATGTCCGTGTCCTCGCCTACGCTGCGGGCGAACAGCGCCGTAGGCTCGATGATCGGCGTACGAACCTCGCCGAAGTGGTAGGCACCGAACGTGCGGCGGACTTCATCCTCGATCTTCTGCCAGAGCGTGACGTCGCGCGGCAGCAAGTCGCGCGTCCCTTTGACGGCGCGAATGGGCTGGATGGATTTGGAAGTGGATGCGTCCAAAGTTTGCCTCAGTGTCCTCTGTTCCCTGAGAAGCTTTCAACACAGAGGCCACAGAGTCTCCGTGAACTCTGTGTTGAAGGGTTCTTGGCACGGAGACCACGGAGAGCGTCCGCTTAATCGCGTCTGATGGCGGCTGCGCCGAATACGCGATGGACGGCGGGCGCGCGGCCGCCTTCAGGATTTCGTCTTCCCGTTGCGCTCGCTCAAATAGGTTTCCTTATAGCCGAGGTAATGCGTCGCATGCGCGTCAATGAAGCGCCGCTCCGGATCGCCAAGCTGCCGCCGGAACTGCGCTGGCACGCCCATGTACAGGCTGCGCGGCGGGACCGTTGTATTCTCTGGAATCAACGCTCCGGCCGCGATGATCGATCCCTCGCCGACGCGGACGTTGTTCAGCAGCACCGCGCCCATACCGACCAGGCAATGGTCCTCGACCACGCAGCCGTGAAGTATGGCGCGATGTCCGACGGTCACCCAGCGGCCAACGATCACCGGCGAGCCCGCCAGCGTGTGAACGATGCTGCCGTCCTGAATGTTGCTGTTCTCGCCGATGCGAATCGGTTCGATGTCGCCTCGCAGCACGCTCTGATACCAGACGCTCGCATTCTCGGCGATCTCGACGTCGCCGATCACGTCCGCGCTCTCCGCGATGAACGCCGAAGACGCGATACGAGGAGTTCGTCCTTGATAAGGCAGGATCATGTTTCGGAGACTCAACCTCGGGAATAAGAACCGGAGGAAGATTCACGTTAGCATAGGCAAGCGGAAGGTCACAAGGCGCGGCGTAAGGGTAAACCAGACCGCTGTCGGATAGGCTGGCGCACCCCGGCCAAAAATTAAGTCCTTTGTTTTCCATAACCTGACGGTTTCGTTTCGTAATTTTCGTAATTTTTTCATAGCATCGTTGAGTATTAACTACTGTGTTCAATATGACCAGCCATATTTGGGACTTGACCCGGCGCCATTCGTCGAATTGGTTCACGAGACGTTCGAATTGGCGGTCCAGACAGGTTTCATAGCGCGGGCATCCCGATTCCGGCGCGCCAAAGGGTTTGAGCCAGCCCCGACGGTCTGCCTCACTGTAGCCGCGACGCACCGACACATCCCAGTATCATTTGACCCGCCGAATGAGCTACAATGATCTGGGAGTGACTTTGTGATTCGAGCCGACCGAATTGCCGAGGTGATGGGTGGTAAAGCGATTCTCAAGCAGAGCGTGCACTCGATTCGCGAGCTGGAGCGGACCATTGCGCGCGGGCTGCCGAAGCGTGCGTTGCGAACCACTGTGGAGCGCGTGCTCACCATCAAGGCCGAAGTGCGCCGGACGATGTTTCGCGTAGTCCCGGAGGCTACGTTCAAGCGCCGGACACGTCTTTCTCCGGCCGAGGGCGAGCGCACGGAGAGGGTGGCGCGCGTGATTGCCGCCGCCGAATACGCCTGGAACGATCAAGCGGATGCCCGCGACTGGTTGACGAGGCGCCACCCGGAATTGGGCCGGCGCACGCCGCTCGAGGCCGCCATGACCGAGCTTGGCGCCCGCCAGGTGGAAGAACTCCTCGATCGTTTGATCTACGGCATTCCAGCCTGATGCGCGCCTTCCGCATCGCCGACCGCCGGCATTCCATCTTTGATGCAAGCGGAGCGCGCGCCGCCGGGGGACGCTGGAACTCGCCGGGGCACGCCCCGATCTATTGTGCGGAAACCTTCGCCGGCGCACTGCTCGAAGCGCTGGTGCATGCCAACCTGGGCCGCGTCCCGCGAACTCACGCTGTAGTCGAAGTCACGATCCCCGACAACCTGGCCATAGAATCAGTACAGATGGAAATGATACGTGGGTGGGACGCCGCGGACCTGTTGGCGAGCCGGGCGTTTGGTGACGAGAGGCTTGCCTCCAATCGCTCGGCCGTTCTACTGGTACCGAGCCTCGTCGCCCGGGGACACGAGCGCAACGTGCTGATCAATCCGGAGCATCACGATTTCCGCCGCATCACGGTGAGCGAGCCGCGTGACGTCGTCTGGGACGAGCGGCTGTTCCAGCGCCGTAGCTATTGACGGGTTAGCTGAAACAGCGGCAAGCACAGCCAGGAGTGGCTGTGCTACCGGCGCAGTCGAGCGGGCGAAAGAATCGAGGTTTGGAAACAAAGTGGCCAAGCACAGCCAGGAGTGGCTGTGCTACCGCCCACGGGGACAACCGAGTAGGCCTCATTCGTATCGCAACGCCACCACCGGATCGACGCGCAAGGCGCGCCGCGCGGGGATATAGCAGGCCGCAAGCGCCACGAGCGTCAGCAGAAACGCCACACCCGCCAACGTGAGCGGGTCCGTGGCGGTGACGCCGAAGAGTAGCGAGTACTTGGTCAGGAAGCGCGTCAGACCGACGGCGGCGACGAGCCCGGCGGCGACGCCGATCAGGGCCATGCGAGATCCGTCGCCCAGAACGAGCCGGAGGACGTCGCGCCGCTGCGCGCCCAGAGCCACGCGGATGCCGATTTCCTGGGTACGCTGCCCGATGAGATAGGACGTCACGCCGTAGATGCCCACGCTCGCGAGCACCAGCGCCAGCGCGGCGAAGGCGCCCAGCAGAATCATAGAGAACCGGCGGTCGGCGAGTGAGTCGGAAATGATACCGTTCATCGACTCGAAGTCGTAGACCACCATCTCGCCGTTCAGGCCGTGAAGACTGCGGCTGATGGGCTCGGCCATGCCTCCCGCCGGTGGTGACATTATCGCTACCGCCGGTGCGGACACCGGCGCTACAGAGCTTGAGGTGCGCACGGCGACACCTAGACCCAGCGAGATCATAAGCGGCATCACCCCATCGTCTTGTTGCCGCAAGGACTCGTAGACTTGCGCTCGCAGCGTGTTCTGATCGTCGGAGTCAAGCCCCCATTGCTTCACATGTCCGACCACGCCGATGATCTCGGCCGGGCGATCATAACCGTTGAACATGATGCGCCGGCCGACGGGATTCTGATTGGGAAAGAATTTTGACGCCAGCACGCTGTCAATGACCACCACGAGCGGCGAACGTTCGTCGTCCTGATCGCTGAAGAAGCGGCCGCGCTCGAGCGGGATATGCATGGTCTTCAGGTAGCCGGGCTCGACAACGTAGTGGAGCGCCCAATTCATCTCGCTCGCGCTCTGAGGCTTGGGCTGACCCTCCAGCCAGAACGTCCAGTCGTCCTCCGATGACATGGGAAAGGCGCCGAACAGGAGCGACGCGGCCTGCACACCCGGACTCGACTCAATTCTGTCGTCGACATTGCGTAAGTAACCGCGAATCGCGGCCGATCCTGCCTTCATCAGCGAGGGAGGAAAGCTCAAGTCGAAAGTCAACACATTCCGGGCATCGAAGCCCGGATCGACGCTCCACAAGCGTGCCAGGGTGCGGAGCATGAGTCCGGCGCCTGCCAAAAGCACCAGCGCGAGCGCCACTTCAGTCACCACCAGGGCATTGTGCACGCGATGATGCGCACTGCTCGAACCGCGTCCGCCCTCTTTGAGCACGTCGTGCAGCTCTGCATTTGAGATCTTGAGCGCCGGCGCCAGACCAAAGAGAATTCCCGACAGCACTGAAATCGCGATGGCAAAAACAAGCACTCTGCCATCAAGCCCGACCTCTTCGGCACGCGGGAGCGCGGTGGGAAGAGCGGCCAGACCGACGCGCGTGCCCCACCACGCCAGCAGCAATCCCAGCGCGCCGCCGGCCACGGCGAGCAGGACGCTTTCGGTAAGAAGCTGGCGGATCACGCGGGCGCGTCCGGCGCCGAGCGCAGCGCGAATCGCGAATTCGCGCGTCCGGCCGGTGGATCGCGCCAGCAGCAGGTTGGCCACGTTCACGCAGGCGATCAGAAGGACCAGGCCGACCGCGCCCAAGAGCACCAGCAGAAGCGGCCGTACGCTTCCCACGACGCTCTGCTTCAAAGGCATCACATTCGCGCTTGTACCCCGGTTGGCGTCGGGATAAGCGGACGCGAGGTTCGCCGCGATCCGCCGCAGATCGGCTCCCGCCTGCTCCAGCGTGACGCCGGGCTTCATGCGGCCAATGCCATGCAGTCCCAGAGCCGCCATGCGGTTTTGGAGACCGGGGTGGCCCCACAAGCGGATCGGTGCGTAGACGTCGCCAGCCTGAAAATTCCCCACGCGGAGATTGAAGCTAGCGGGAATCACGCCGACGATGGTGTAGTCCCTGCCGTCCAACCTGATGGCCTTGCCCAGCACGTCCGGTGTCCCGCCGAATTTGCGCTTCCACAGGCTGGCGCTGATCATAGCGACGGGGCCGGCGCCAGACTGGTCGTCTTCGGAGGTAAAGTCGCGGCCGAGCTGTGGCTTCACGCCCAGCGTACCGAAGAGGCTTGCCGAGACCCATTCACCCTGTAGCCGCTCAGGCTCGCCGATTCCGGTGAGACTGAAAGCAAACCCGCGGCTGATCGCGATCGAGGAGAAAGTGCGATTCTGATTCTGCCAATCCAGGAAGTTCAAGTAAGGGATGGCGCCCTGCTCAAAGTTAGGCTTGCTTTCGTGCAGCGTGAGGAGCTGGTCCGGCTGCGGGAACGGCAGCGGATTCAACAGCACGGCGTTGACTACGGAGAACAGCGCCGTGTTGGCGCCGATGCCGAGGGCCAGAGTCAGAATCGCGATGACCGCGAACCCGGGATTCTTCGCGAGCATCCGCATGCCGTATTTCAGATCCTGCCGCCAGACGTCGAATGTGCCGAGACCCCAGCTCTCGCGTGTCTGTTCCCGCACCACGGCGGCATTGCCAAATGCGCGCGCGGCTGCATAACGAGCCTCCTCCGGCGACATGCCGGCTCCGATGTTCTGCTCAATCTGCCGTTCGACGTGGAATTGCAGCTCCGCATCGAGCGCCTGCTCTTCGCGACGCCGTCGAAAAAGCGAGCGCGCTGAGTTCACAACCGCGTTCAGCCACCCCATAGAGCCTCCTGCCTCCGGCAGAATCGAGTCACGCTGTTTCCAGAACCTGTGCGACGGCGGCGGCCAATCGTTCCCAGCTCGCGCGCTCCGCTTCCAGTTGTTTCCGGCCCGCCTTTGTCAGGCTGTAGAACTTGGCTCGGCGATTATTCTCCGACGGCCCCCAGTCGGCCTTCACCAGGCCCCGGTGCTCAAGCCGGTGCAACGCCGGATAAAGCGATCCCTGCTGCACCTGAAGGACCTCTTTCGAGATTTGCTGGATGCGCTGGCCGATCGCCCAGCCATGCATGGGCGCAAGTGCAATGGTCCGAAGAATAAGCAGATCGAGCGTGCCCTGCAAAAGATCAGTCTTGTGGTCCACCACTCCTCCTAGACAGTCGACAAGAGTGTAGCACACTTTTGTAGAGTGTCAAGGGGAACGTTGCGTCAAATCCGGTGTCTCCTTATTCAGACGTACGGGCGGCCCTGGCGGCCGCACAACTGATGGCACGCGCAAGGAATGCGGCGCAATTGGGCGGCCAGAAGGGCCGCCCGTACGTCTGACATGAGGCCAGGTACAAGTTTCGATTGTTAACCTTCGAAAGCCCTCTGTCCGCTTGTGGACATGACGCGCCATGGGCGGACAGGCCGCCAGAGGCCGGCAACGCTGCCCCAGACGAGTATTTTCATTGGGCGCAAGCACTTCGATGATTCAAAAGAATGGCACGGCGCTTGCGGCAAGACGACGCGGGTGTGCAAGGGATATGGGCGGCGGGATATCGAATCGAAAAATCATGGCGGTTCGGGAACTTTTCCGTGGCGACGGCCGTATTGCTGTTGACGGCCTGAGCCGGGGAAAGACAGGTCGAAAATTTTTTTGTCGTTTTTATGGGCGCGGCTGATAACCCGGATGCGTCCGGCTGCGTCTAATTTTTTTGGCGTGTTAAAAGGGGTCGGTCGGATCGCCGCTGCCAACGGTTTGGCGGCCTGAGAGCAACGGCGATCCGGGCAACGCAGCAGGCTCGACCCTGAGAGGCGCGCCTCTTTGCGTTTGACCCCGCGCAGATTGTAAAGCGCGGAGGGTTGGAAATGCAAGTGGTCATTTAAGATTTGCATTTCCTTGCAGTTCACCCACTCTGGTCTTGCCGGAGGGACTAGTCGCGAGCCTGGCTCGCACAAATCCTAAAAAGAGAGGCAAGACATGAACCTTCGGCTTCAAAAGCTCGTGGCACCGGCGATTCTGCTGATCGTGCTGGTTGCCGGATGCGCATTCGCCAAGAATGGCAAGCACGTAACCATCAACAAGGCTGTCGATGTCAACGGCGCGACGCTCGCGGCGGGCAGCTACAACGTAACCTGGTCGGCGCCGGGCGGCGATCCTACGGTCAGTTTCATGAAGGGCAAAGAGACTGTGGCTTCGGCGCAGGCAAAGTGGGTGGATCGCGGCATCAAATATGACACCGACGCCGTTATCTATTCCAACGACGGAAACGGTGCGCCGAAGATCCTTGAGATTCGCTTCGCGGGTATGCAGCAGGCGCTTGTATTTGGCGACGCGTCCTGATTTTCCCGCCTGAGTACTTGAGTAACTGTTGGGTGTTCGGTCGTGAGGGCCGAATCGGCGTAATGGAGGCCGGGAAACGCGGTTGGAATCGCGCAGCTTTCCCGTTCTCCATTGGGCCGGTAACGCCCTCAAAGTTTGGCAGGCGGCAAGATTCGCCTGCCAGGAGGTAGGGGAAAGCCCAGGTCCGCTTGTTACTCCTCCGGCCAAGCGGGCGAGGGCACTCCCCTACCTCTCGCTTTCAAAGACTCTTTGACAATGCGGTTCGGCAGGCAATCAAGACTGCCTGCCTGAGGTTGGGGGAGGAGCCTTGGTCGGCCTGCGCTCCTCCGGCCAGGCGGACCAAGGAACTCCTCCACCTCGAAAATCGTCGCGTCCTCTCCCTTCGGACTTTTCTCCTCGCAGGTTAGCTTCGCGGCACGCTAAAATGCTCCACGGATGGTGCCGCTTCCCCTCGACGATAACGTCCGCCGTACCACGTTCTGGTTCTGCACGCTGGCGATCATCCTGGCCAACTTCTATGTGTTCTGGATGGAGCTGTCCCTACGCGGCAACGAGGTGAACCGGCTGATTTTCCTCTACGGAATCGTCCCCGCACGCTACACAACGGTGCGCGGTTTGGCGATGATGACGCCTGCCGGATTCGTCGTGCCCATCTTCGCCTCCATGTTCATCCACGCGGGCTGGCTGCATATCCTGGGCAATATGCTGTTCCTGTACGTTTTTGGACGCACGGTTGAGGATCGATTCGGGCATTTCAAATTCCTCATCCTTTACTTCGCCAGCGGATTTCTCGGCGCGCTGCTCCATATCTACCTGAACGCCGGGTCGAACCTGCCGAGCATCGGTGCAAGCGGAGCGATTGCCGGCGTGCTCGGCGCGTATTTTGTGGCCACTCCCGCCGCGCGCATCAAGCTGACCATTTTCCCCCTGATTTTCTGGACCTTCCAGCTTCCGGCGGTGTTCGTGCTCGGCTACTGGTTTCTGATCCAGTTCATTTCCGGCTACCACATGCTCTCTGTGGAGACGGCTACACAGGCCGGAGGGATTGCCTGGTGGGATCACGTCGGGGGATTCGTCACGGGCATGCTTGTGGGGCTGATGTTCGGCCAGCGCAGGCGCGCCGCGCCCGTGTCGTCTGGTTACTGATTCTTACAGCCGGGCCGCGATCCAATCGCCGGTTTCGCGCGTGCCGAAGCTACCGCCCAGGTCGGGGGTGGTGACGTTTTCGCGAATCGCCTCACGTACCGCTTCTTCCGCGCGCGCCGCGGCCTGGGCGTGGCCGAGATGATCAAGCATCATGCCGACCGTGAGCACTGCCGCCATCGGATTCGCGACGTTCTTGCCCGCGATATTTGGTGCGGACCCATGTACCGTCTCGAACATCGACACCTGCCCGGGATGGATGTTGGCGGAAGGCGCGAGCCCGAGTCCACCTTGCAGGGCCGCGCCGAGATCGCTCAGGATGTCGCCGAACATGTTGCAGGTGACGATCACCTCGAACTGGCTGGGGTCGCGGACCAGTTCCATGTTCAGCGTGTCCACGTACAGATGCCGCGATTCGATGCCGGGATAGCGCTTGCGCACCTCGGCGAAGGCTCGCTGCCACAGGCCGTGGCCGAAAGGCAGCGCGTTGGCCTTGTCGCTCATGCAGAGCTTTTTCAATCCATGGGCGCCTGCATATTCGAAAGCGTACACCAGGATTCGTTCCACACCTTTGCGGGTGTTCATGTCCTCCTGCACCGCGATTTCGTCCGGCGTATTCTTCTTGAACACGCCGCCCATGCCCACGTACAGCCCTTCGGTGTTTTCGCGGAAGATGACGAAGTCCACGTCCTGCTCGGAGCGATTCTTTAGTGGGCACAGACGCGCATCGAGCAGTTTGACGGGGCGCTGATTCACGTAGAGGTCGAGGTTGAATCGCGTGCCGAGCAGGATGTCGGCGGCGTGCTGGTTGGAGGGCACGCGCGGATCGCCCAGCGCTCCAATGAAGATGGCGGCGTAATCCCGCCGGAAGATGTCGAACGCACCCTCGGGCAGGCTGACGCCTTCGCGCAGGTACTTCTCCGCGCCCCAGTCGAACACCCGATAGTCGACGGCAAGACCATGGCTTTTGATCAGTGCCTCCAGGGCCTTGATGGCTTCGGCGGTCACCTCGATGCCGATGCCGTCGCCGGGGATGAAAGCGATTCGCCGGGTTTTCTCGCTCATGCCTCTTGGACCTTTCCTTCGCGTTCCGCCAGGTAGACGCCGAGCAGGATCAGCGCCCCGCCGGCGAGCGCTCGTCCCGTTATGCCTTCGGCCAGCAACCACAAGCCGAGCCCGGCGGCGATCACCGGCTGCAGATAATTGAATGCCGCCACGCGTGAGGCGGTTAATTCGGTCAGGGCGAACGCATAGATCAGGTACGCGAGCACCGACCCGCAAGTGACGATGAATGCGATGCACCACCACGCGTCCGCCGGCAGTGCGGTCCAGTTCACGGCGAACAGTGTGCGTGCGCTGACGGGCAGCATCATGGTGGCGCCGAGCACAAAAATGATCGCGTTCAGGGTCACGGCATCGTAGCGATTCGCCACCTTCTTGAGCAGGATTGTGTAATAGGCGAAGACCGCCGTGCCGAGCAGCATGATCACGTCGCCGGAAATCGTTGCATCGCTGCCCGGCGACGGTTTGCCCGTGCTCAGCACGGCCACGCCGCCGAGCGAAATGGCGGCGCCTGCGGACTTGAGCAGCGTAAGCGCTTCCAGGCGCATCGCCGATGAGAGAATCAGCACCATCACCGGTCCTAGCGCCACGATCAGTCCGGCGTGCGCGGCCGAGGTCCGGCCGATTCCGCCGATGAAGAAGATCTGATTCAGCGTGATGCCGAACAGGGCGGTCAGGGCCAGATAGCCAAGGTCGCGGATCGACATTCTGAGCGGCGGCCGCCCGCGCCATAGCGCGAACAGAGTGAGGAAAACCAGGGCTGCGCCCGTCACGCGCGCCTGAGCTAGAGCCATCGGCGGCATGCTGCGCAGCACCACCTTGCCTGCAATAATGTTGCTGGCCCAGAAGAAGGTGCCGATCAACATCAGCAGGTGCATCAGGCCGTGCCGATGATGAGGATGACGCCGCGCTGCAGCGGTTTCCGCCACCCCACTCCCCGCTGCGCTGGAGGCGTGTGGGGACGATGTCGGGGCTGGCGCCGTTCTAGGCAAACGACTCCTTCCGCACGGCGGCGCGCTCGATTCGTTCGAGGCTCGGAGTGTAGCCAAGGCCCGGCGCTTGCGGCACGCGGATGGTTCCGTTCGGGCTTACCGTGACTTCCGGGTCGATGATATCCTCGCGCCAGTAGCGCCGGCTGGCGGAGACATCGCCGGGCAGCGTGAAGCCGGAAAGCGTCGACATGGCGATGTTGTGCGCGCGCCCGACGCCGCTCTCCAGCATTCCGCCGCACCAGACGGGAACGTGGCGTGCCCGGCAGACGTCATGCACCTGCTTCGCGCTCGTGAAGCCGCCCACGCGTCCCAGCTTGATGTTGATGATCTTGCAGGCGCCGGCCTCGATCGCTTTGCGCGCGTCGTCCGCGTCGTGGATCGACTCATCCAGGCAGATCGCGGTCTTCAGCTCGCGCTGCAGCGCGGCGTGGTCGATGATGTCATTCCAATGCAAAGGCTGCTCGATCATGAGCAAGTTGAAGCGATCGAAGCTCTTCAGGTGGTCGAGATCGGCGAGCGAATACGCCGAATTCGCGTCCACTGACAGAACGATCCGCGGGAAGCGCTCGCGCACGCGTTCGAGCACGTCCACGTCCCAGCCGGGCTTGATCTTGATCTTGATGCGCTGATATCCGGCGCTCAATTCGACCTGGATCTTGTCGAGCAGCTCCTCCACGGAGTTCTGAATGCCGATGGAGACGCCGCACGGAATCTCTTTCAGCGTACCGCCGATTAGCCTCGAAAGCGCCACGCCTTTCTGCTGCGCTTCGATGTCCCAGAGCGCGTTTTCGAGCGCCGCCTTGGCCATGTTGTGGCCGCGGATGGGCTTGAATCGCGACGCGATTTCGCCCGGACCGGCGAGGTCGCGCCCGAGCGTGCCAGGAATCAGGAAATCGCTCAGGATGTGCCAGGCGGTCTCCGGCGTCTCGTAGTTGTAAAGCGGCGACTCGCCGCAGGTGGCCTCGCCCCAGCCGGTCACGCCCGCGCACTCAGCACGCAGCAGCAGAATGCGACGCACGGTCGTGCGTCCGAAGCTGGTCTCGAAGAAGTGAACCAGCGGAAGCTGAATCTGGCGAAGCTCGATACGGTCAATTCTCATCAGAAAACCAAACCCAGAGACAGAGCGGCGCGGAGTTAAGGAAGAAACTTGAGAAAACGACGAAGTTCACAGTCACGGTGAACTTTCTGAACTCTCTGGCCACTCGAAACACGCGGTGATATTTCCGTCCGAGTGTTACTTATCTCTCCTCTGTGCCTCTGCGGCTCTGTGTTTTGATGTGCTTTCCAAGATGTAGTGTCCAACCTCCTCGCCGCGCTCGAAGCCGGTTACCGCGAGGCCGCGCTTGAAGCAGCGTTCGAACTTCCGGCGTACGGATCGCTGAATGGCGAGCGCTTGCGCAGGATCGCGCTGCGCAAGCGATCCGAAGTCTGCCGGAATTTCGATCTCCGCCGTCTTCGAGCGCGCGCTTGTGGGCCGCACCCTGTGTTCAGCCGATCGCTGCGTCAGCGCCCGCCGCACCCGCGCTGAGCGCAGCCACCACTCGCATACCAGACGATCGCTTGGCAGGCCCTGCTGCAATCGGCTGTGCACGCTGCCGTAGTAGTCCGGCTGATAGCGTCGCGTGCTGGCGCCGAGGCGCTCGATATTGAAGAACGCGTTCTTGGCGCGCAGCGGATCGAAAGTCCATTCGATGCGCGCGATGCCTTGCTTGATCGCGATCTCGCGTTGGCCGAGCTTCAGCAGCCGTCCGAGTCCGTGATTTTCGTGGCCGGGTGCGACCGCGAGCGAGAGCGAGTGCAGATAGCGCTGTCCGTCGCGCCACGCCGGCATTGCCATGACGAATCCCACCAGTTCGTCGTCTTGTCCTGCTGCCTTCCTCGCTGCTCTGCCCGCACCGGACCTATGCTTGAATGCTCCGAGGACGTGTCCACCGATGTGCGTCAGGTTGACGAAGAGCCGCACCGGGTAGACCTCGGCCGGCTCGTAGCCCCAGACCTGCTGTTGCAACCGGACGCAGGCTTCCAGCTCTGCCATACCTCGGCATGGCCGGATGACGTAGCCGTCCGGCGCGGACGGCATCTCGAATTGCGTAAATTGCCGTGCAGTCTGCGGCATCGATGTCACCCGGCGTCCGCAGCGGTATCCGCGGAAGCCTCGGCCGACGAAAAGTTTTCCGCGGCCTTCACCATGCTCCAGATACTCTCGAGCTCCGCCAGGCTGCAATCGGTGAGCTTGCGGCCTTGGCGCGCGATTTTCCGCTCCAACGCCTGAAAGCGCCGCCGGAATTTGTGATTGCCTCGACGGAGGCAGCTCTCGGGATCGGTACCGAGGTGGCGCGCGAGCTGGCTCAGCGAAAAAAGCAGATGGCCGAGTTCTTCCTCGCGGCGAGCCCGGTCGTACTCGCCGGGCGCATCGCCCGTGGTGTGCAGTTCGCGGCGCAACTCGTCGACCTCTTCCTGGACCTTGTCGAGCACGGCACGGGCGTCAGGCCAGTCGAATCCGGCTTCTGCCACGCGCACGCCCAACTCATGAGCCTCGAGCGTCGCGGGCAGCTTGCCAGCGGTGCCTTCGAGGATCGATTCCGCCGGCGCCGGGCTCGCCTCCCGCTCCTGCTCCTTGACGCTGTTCCAGCTTCGCAGCGCTTCTTCCGCCGTGCGCGCCTTCGCCTCCCCGAACACGTGGGGATGTCGACGCACCAGCTTCCGGTGCAGCCGCTCCATCACGCCGGCCAGGGCGAATCGGCCTTCCTCCTCGGCCAGCCGCGAGTAGAAAACCACCTGAAACAGCAGGTCGCCCAGCTCGTCCTCGAGCCCGTCGAAATCGCGCAGGTTGACCGCGTCGACCACCTCGTACGCTTCCTCCAGCAGCAGCGCCTTCAAGGAGTCGTAGTCCTGCGCGCGGTCCCACGGGCAGCCGCCCGGGCTTCGCAGCTTCGCAGTCAACTCCACGAGCTGTGCGAGCGCCCGGCCTAAACGATCGTCAGGATTTGCTGGATTCGCCATTCGCCGGTTTCCAAGGTCGAACGGTTAACTGTAACAACCGCATTCGCAGAGTGGCAAGGGGCGAGGCACGTGGCAAAGCCGCACACCGCAACCCGCTGTCGCGTCTTCCGCTATAATCAGAGCAGTCAGGAACGAACTGACAGCAGACGGTTGCACCATCAGGGCTTGCAGCGTCGCCGTAGCGGCGGCATCTGATGGGAGAGCAGGGAGTGTGCACATGAAGGGATTCCGGGCGATAGGGGTGGTAGCCTTCTCCATGGTTTTCCTGGGCGTGATGCTGGCCCGCGGCGCCGATATTCCCAAACCCCATGGCGAGCACTGGGAGATGATGGGAGAATTGAGCGAGGCGTGCTCGTGCGCCGTTCCTTGCACTTGTAACTTTGATGCGGGCCCATCGCCGCACCACTACTGCTATTCGCTGTTTTCCCTCGACATCAAGCACGGTCATTACGGGTCGGTTTCGCTCGATGGATTGCACTTGGTGGGAGCGCACGGCAAGAAGGGGAATGTCTGGTATATCGACAGCCGCGCCACGGCAGAGCAGGCTGCCGGATTGCACGTGATTACGCGGGACCTCGATCGCGATTCCAAAAAGCCCGAGCATTGGGACACCGCCACGATCACGCAGATGGTCGGCGACACGCGGCATGAGGTCGAAATCGAGGGCCACGGCGGCTTCAAGGCCAACTACCTCATCGGTTTGGACGGCAAGACGCCCATCATCCTTGAGAACAACCCCGCCTGGAACATCCAGCACGGGGTCAAGGCGAAGGCGCAGGAGCTGACGTATCACGATCAGTACGGCAACAAGTTCACGTTCAAGGGTGTGAACTCAAACGAAGGGAACTTCGATTGGACGGACAAGACGGAAAAGTACTTTTGAGGGTCGCTCGGACAAAGCAAAAATGTCCTTTAGATTCAACGGGCAATCGGGGGTCTCTGATTCCCAGCCGGTGCTCCGTGCGCGGATCGAGCCGGTGAGGTTTTACGAAGGAAGCCGGAATGTTATTGATTGGGTTAGACTTACGAAAACATCGCTCCGAATGCGCTTTGCCTCTCAAGGGAGCCGCACAGTCATAGGTCTGAGGAGAACGTCATGAGAGAAGCAGTGGTAGTTTCGATCGCCCGCACGGCGGTGGGCAAGGCCCCGAAGGGCACCCTGCGCGCGACCCGTCCGGATGACATGGCCGCCGTGGTCTTCCAGGAGATCTTGAAGCGCGTGCCGGGCCTCGATCCCAAGGAAGTCGAGGACGTGATCCTCGGTTGCGCCATGCCCGAAGCCGTCCAGGGCAACAATATGGCCCGTACGGTCTCGTTGCGTGCCGGATTGCCCATCGACGTCTCGGCGATGACCATCAACCGGTTTTGTTCCTCGGGTTTGCAATCGATCGCGCTGGCGTCGGAGCGCATCATGGCGGGATTCGCCGACTGCATCATCGCCGGCGGCGCCGAGAGCATGAGCCTGGTTCCGATGGGCGGGTATCACTTCTCGCCCAATCCCTCTCTGATGGAGACTTACCCCGATTCCTACCTTAGCATGGGTCTGACGGCCGAGAACGTGGCGCAGAAGTACGGCATCACGCGCCAGCAGGCGGATGAGTTCTCGCTGCGCAGCCATCAGCGGGCGCTGGCCGCCATCGCGGAAGGTAAATTCAAGGACGAGATCGTGCCGCTCGAAGTGATCGAAGTGACTTTGAACGGCAAGAATAAGCCCCAGAAGCGCACCGTGACCTTCGCCGTGGACGAGGGTCCGCGCAAGGACACGTCGCTCGAAGCGCTGGCCAAGCTCAAGCCGGCCTTCCACGCGCACGGCACCGTGACCGCCGGCAACGCCTCGCAGACCAGCGACGGTGCGGCCGCCGCCGTGGTGATGTCGGCTGACAAGGCCAAGTCGATCGGCGCCAAACCGCTTGCGCGTTTCATCGCCTTCGCTGCCGCCGGGACGCTCCCCGAGGAGATGGGCGTGGGACCGGTCTACGCGATCCCCAAGGCCCTGAAACTGGCAGGGCTGAAGCTTGAGGACATCGACGTAATCGAGCTGAACGAGGCTTTCGCCGCCCAGGCGCTGGCGGTCATCAAGCAGGCGGGTCTCGATCTCGAGCGCGTGAACGTGAACGGCGGCGCCGTGGCGCTTGGGCATCCGCTGGGATGCACCGGCGCCAAGCTCACCGCGACGTTGCTGAACGAGATGAAGCGTCGCCACGCGAAGTATGGCATGGTGACGATGTGTGTCGGCGGCGGGATGGGTGCGGCCGGGATCTTTGAGAATCTGCTGTCATAGACGAGGAATGTGTCCCGGCGAGGACGTTGGAGGGATCATGGGACAGACACGATACTGGCTCTCATTCGATCTAGGTTTGCGTGGAAATTATGACGAGCTCTATGAGTGGCTCGACGGCCTCGATGCCAAGGAGTGCGGCGAGACTGTGGCCACTTTTCGTTCCGATAGGACTCGCGAGGAGCTTGCCCGCGAACTGGCCTCCTTACTGGGCCCCGAAAGGAAGACGAGACTCTATCTCATCAACTTGAAACAAGGCGGCAAGTTCATCGTCGGGAAGCGCAAGGCAGCGCCTTGGGCCGGGTATTCTCCGGAACCCGTTGAGGCTGAGGAAGAGAAGTGATTCGCGTTTGTGTGGATTCCGGGTTCCTCATCGGCCTGTACGAAAAGTCCGATCAGTACCACGACCGTGCTGTAGAGCATTTCGCGACGTACCTTGAGAGCGACCTCAGTCAGTTGCTCATACCGTGGCCGATTCTTTACGAGTCGGTGTCCACCCGAATGTGCAGGCGCCAGGACCAACTTGCTCTACTGAACAGGGATTGGAAGAGGCTTGAGGCTCGGAGAAGGTTGGTCTTACTGGATGACAGTGACTTCCGAAAGAGGGCCATGGAAGAGTGCTTGAGTGAGCACCGACCTATGCTGGCCCGCTACCGCTCCCTCAGTTTGGCGGATCGCGTACTCCGTCACATTCTTTCTGAAGTCAAAGTTGACGTTTTTATTACGTTCAACGAAGGTGACTTCAATGATGTTTGCACGAGACGAGGGCAGACGCTGGTTGGGAAGTGAGGTCATTGGCGGTTCCCAATTCCCGAGGCCGGAGGGCCCATGGCGACAGCAACTGCAACCCCACGAACGATGATCAAAGGCGGCAGTTTTCTAATCGAAGACCGCGCGCCCGACGAAATCTTCACTCCTGATGACCTCACCGACCAGCACCGCCTGATCGGCCAGACCGGACGCGAGTTTGTGGAGCAGGAAGTACTGCCGCACATCGAGGAGATGGAGGCCAAGAAACCTGGCCTGCTGCGCGAGCTATTGCAGAAAGCGGCTGAACTCGGGCTCTGTAGCAGCGACGTGCCGCAGAAGTACGGCGGGCTCGAGCTCGACAAGATTTCATCCATCATCATCTCCGAGGAAATGGCCCGCGACGGCGCCTGGGCGGCGACGGTGGGTGCGCAGCAGGGAATTGGCATCCTCCCCATCGCGTTTTTTGGTACCGAAGCTCAGAAGCAGAAATACGTACCCAAGCTTGCGCGCGCCGAGTGGGTGGGCGCCTACTGCCTGAGCGAAGCTACGTCCGCTTCTGATGCCATGAACGCTAAGACGAAAGCCGTGCTGAGCGCCGATGGCAGCCACTACATCCTGAACGGTACCAAGCACTGGATCACCAATGGCGGCATCGCGGATGTGTACGTCGTCTTCGCGAAGGTGGACGGCGAGAAATTCACGGCCTTCATCGTGGAGCGGGCGTTTCCCGGCGTGTCGCCGGGCGCTGAGGAGCACAAGATGGGCATCCGCGGCTCCTCGACCACGCCGGTGAACCTGGAGAATGCCGAAGTTCCCGACGAGAACGTCCTCGGTGAGATCGGCAAAGGCCACCTGATCGCTTTCAACATCCTCAACATGGGCCGGCTGAAGCTGGGCGCGGGATGCATCGGCGGGGCCAAGCATCTGTTCGCCGAAGCCGTGAAGTGGGCTAAAGAACGCGAGGCGTTCGGGCATCCCATCGCCGACTTTGGTCTCATCAAGGAGAAGCTCGGCGAGATGGTGGTGCGGATTTACGCCGCCGAGAGCATGTGCTACCGCACTGCTGGCATGATCGACGAGATGCTGCACGGAGTCGATCAGAGCGCGCCCGATTCGGGCCGCCAGATTTTGAAAGCGCTCGAGCAGTACGCCGTGGAGTGCTCGATCCTCAAGGTCGTAGGCACCGAAGTGCTCGATTTCGTGAGCGACGAGACCGTGCAGATTTACGGCGGCTACGGCTTTTCGAGCGATTACCCTATCGAGCGCGTCTACCGCGACCAGCGCGTGAACCGCATCTTCGAGGGTACGAACGAAATCAACCGGCTGCTCATCACGGACATGCTGATGAAGCGTTCCATGAAAGGCGAGCTGGGATTGATTTCGGCGGCCCAGCGCCTGCGCGATGAGATTCTGGGCGCGCCCGCCTTCGAAGAATCGAGCGACGACGGGTTGCTTGCCGACGAAGCGCGCCTCGTGGCCGGAGCGAAAAAAGTCGTGCTGCTGGTAGCCGGCAGCGCCGTGCAGCGCTATCTGCAGGCCCTGGGCGAAGAGCAGGAAATCGTGGCGGTACTGAGCAATCTTTGCATGGATGTTTACGGCATGGAGAGCGCGCTCCTGCGCACGCTGAAAAAAGTGCACCGCACATCCGAGGACGCCTGCGCCACGGAGATCGCAGCCACGCGCGCCTTCATCTACGAGGCCGCCGACCGCATGGAGAGTGAAGCGCGGCGGGCGCTCGGACGCATCAGCGAGGGCGACAACCTGCGCGCCGAACTTGCGGTGGTGCGGCGTTTCCTGCGGCGCAATCCGCCCGACACCATCGAGCTGAAGCGCCAGGCGGCGGACCGGGCCATCGCCCTGGGACGTTATCCCCTGATCGAGCCTCGATGACGAGCCTAGTTTATCTTGAGGGGTTCGAGGGCCTGCAGGGCGCCCTCCAGGTCGGAAACGCCGAACACGAGCTCCGCTTTGCGGGCCCCGGGCGCTACCGCGCCGTAAGCATATTCGATGTTGATGCCCGCCGCGCCCAGCGCCTGCCCGATGCGGGCGGCGGCTCCCGGTTTATCGCTCACGGTCACGCGCAGCACCTCCTCCTCGGTAACGCGCACGCCAAGGCCCTGCAGAATCTCGCGGGCGCGCTCGTAGTCGCTCGTCTGGAGCCGGAGCGGGCTGTCACCCGTGCGTGTGGAACAACCGAACGCCGTGATGTTCACGTTGGCGTTGCCCAATGCTTGGGCGATGCGCCCGATCTGGCCGGGCGCGCTCTGCAACCAAACCGTGAGTTGCTTCGTCTTCGGCATAGGAGCCTCCGCAAAGAACCACGCGCCAGCGCGAGGTAGACGCGACCGCGGGTGGAATCATCATAAGGCAAATGGGGCGGCGTGAGGAGCAACAGTTGGAACAGAAAAGGAGTGATATGACTCGATGGATTGGATTGGCGATCGGGAGCGCCCTGATTGTGGGAATGCTGAGCGGAGGCGCGGCGCCCGTATACGCGCAGGGCGACCAATCGACTTTTGAGGCACAGCAGGCAGCCGACAATTGGCTGGCCCTCGTGGACCAGGGCAGATACGACGAGAGCTACGATCAGGCTTCGCAGTCTTTCAAGGTTGCTGTGGGCCGGGCGGAATGGGCTGCGAAGGCGAGCGCAGCGCGCGCCCAGGCCGGCAAGCTAATCTCGCGCAGAATGAGCCGGGCCACAGAGACGAGGAATCCGCCCCATGCGCCGCCGGGCGACTACATCCTCATCGTATATCAAAGCTCGTTCGCGAACCTGAGATCGGCCATCGAGACGGTGGTGCCGGTGCGTGAGAGAGACGGGAAGTGGCGGGTCTCAAACTATACGATACGGCCCGCGGGACGCCCCGCACCGGGTGCCCCGTAGCTTCTATCTCAGGATGACGTTGCCGAGGAAGCCGCGATTTTCGCCGTCGGCATCGCGTACCAGGATGCTGATGCGGTATGTGTCCGCGGAGAGCGGAACGGTTTTGTCAAGGCGCACGATTTCCCGCGGATCCACGGCCTGAAGCGTCTGGCGCTCGATGATCTGTCCGATGGCGTTGTAGAACTGCGCTTCAAGCGTGCCGGGCACGAAGACGCCGAAGACGCCGCGCAGCGTGACCTGATTCCCTTCGACGGCGGCAGTTAGAGGTTCGCTGACTGCGCCCGCCCAGACGGCGTCGTGCACGGGATTGGGAACGCTGGTCGGCGACCAGTAGACGGTGAACTCGTACTGCTCGCCGGGATCGAGCTTCGCGAACGGGCTCAGCACTTCGGACTCGAGGAAGTACGGCGTGCGTCTGGGATCGTCGACCAGTGTTTGATCGTAGCTCATGCGCGAGATGATGCCGGGTCCGTCGTTCCATTCTTCCACCGAAGCGCGGTCGGGGTACTCGCGCTCCGGAGAGTAATCGAAGTTCTCCACGAACCCGATATTCTTTTGGCCATTGACGACAGCCATCCAGCCCGCGCTCGCATCGAGCCCGACCTTGCCCACGCGGTACAGATAGTGAATGCGCAGCAACCGCCCGCCGTCGATTACCTCGTCGCTCGGATGTTTGGCGTCGCCGTAGATGTGCGTGTAGCCGTCCGGATAGATGCTCTTGGGATTGACGGGCACGTACATGTAAAGATCGGGATTCGGCTTTGACGCGTCCTCGGCGTCAGCGGCGTCGTTCTGGATCAGGTGCCAAATACCCCAGCGAATCTGACGCCGGCTGATGTTGCGCATCACTTGCTCCACCTTGACGCGCGTGGTGCCCGCATAGACGTGGAAGGTGCGCTCGAACTGCACGCCGGTGCGAGGATCTTTGGGACTTGTCACCCGCACCGCGACCTCGGCCGGAGTCTCGGTCACGGTGGCGAAATCGAACTTACTGCCGTCGAGGACGTAATACGGAATGCTCGGCCATTCCTCGTCGTTCTGCCAGCCTTCGGGCGCCGGCCAGACCTTGTCTCCGCCGTAATTGGCCCAGCTTGCCGAAGGATTATTCCGGCTCTCAGGCAGCACTTGACCGGCAAGATCGGGGTTCACGAAGAAGAATTCTTTCTCGCCCAGGCGAAGTTGAATGGCGCGTCCGCCGATCTCGGGAGCGATGTCGAGGCTGATGATCCCATTCGTGAGACGGTAGACGTCCCAGCCTCTGTACTGCGTCTTCTCGATCCGAGCCGCGTTCGGGAGCGTCGATTTTTGCCCTTGCGCCGCGCTCCGGCGGACTCCAGCGCAAATCGCGCAAAGCAACGCCAGGGCAAGCGCGGCAGACCTGGCCTGCCAGGTTGAAGTCGGCTTCATGGATTGCCTTTCTGCTGCTTTCTGAGTCGTCAGGATTCGGTCACTGCCGCGAGCTCGTGCGCGAGCTTCCGGACTGCCGGGTAGAATTGCCGGTAAACCTCGTATTGCCGATTGTAGATCTTCACGTTGCCGACCTGAGGCAGCAGATGTTCGCGGACCTGAATCGCTTGCCCAGCGGCCTCCGGCACGGAGTCGTACGTCTTCGCCGCAACGCCGGCGAGCAGCGCAGCGCCGAATGCAGAACCCTCGGCTTCGCGCAACGAGACCACCTCGCGGCCATAGACATCGGCCTGAATCTGGCGCCACAGGAAGCTGCGCGAGCCTCCACCGGATACGCGAATCTCGCGCACCGGAATCTTGAGTTCGCCGAAAATCTCGAGCGAGTCGCGGAGGCTGAACGCCACGCCCTCCAGCACAGCGCGAATCAGGTGCGCGCGGGAATGCCCGGCTGTGAGCCCAAACCACCCTCCGCGCGCAAGAGGATCCAGGTGCGGCGTGCGTTCGCCCATCAGGTAGGGCATGAAGAGCAGGCCGGCAGAACCGGGCGGCGCCGACTCGGCTTCGCGCAGGATCAACTCATATGGATCAGCACCGACGCGCGAAGCATACCAGGCCTCGGCCGCGCCCAGTTCGTCGCGGAACCAGCGCAGCGAGAGTCCGGCTCCCTGGGTCACGCCCATCACGTGCCATTTGCCCGGCACGGCATGGCAGAAGGTGTGAATCCGCCCGTGCGGATCAAGCTTGGGCTGCCCGGTATAAGCGAAGATCACCCCAGACGTGCCCAGCGTAGCCGACGTGATTCCGGGCAGGACCACGCCATTGCCCACAGCGCTCGCGGCCTGATCCCCTGCGCCCGCTGCCACCGGGGTCCCGGCGCGCAGGCCGGTAATGATCGCGATCTCGGCGGTGATCTGGCCGGTCACTTCCGGCGATTCGTACACGCGCGCTAGCCACTCCGGCTCGATCTCGAGAGCGGATAGAATCTGCTTGGACCACGTGCGCCGCGCGACATCGAAGAGTAAGGTACCGGAGGCGTCGGAAACATCGGTGGCGAACTCTCCCGTGAGCCGCAGTCGGACATAGTCCTTCGGCAGCAGGCAGTGGCGAACGCGTTCGTAAGTGGCAGGTTCGTGCTCACGCACCCAGAGGAGCTTGGGAGCGCTGAAGCCTGTCAGTGCCGGATTCAGCGCCAGCCGGATCAGCTTGTCGGCGCCTACCCTGGACGTGATCCACTTGCATTGCTCCTGGCTGCGCTGATCGCACCAAATCAGGGCCGGCCGGAGCACCGCACGCGCGCCGTCGAGCAGGACCACTCCGTGCATCTGCCCGGACAGGCCAACGGCCGCGATCTCGCTGCCCTTGATCCCTGACTGATCGAGGACCTGACGTACGGCCAGCACCGTGGCCTGCCACCAGTCTTCGGGGTCCTGCTCGGCCCAGCCCGGACGTTCCATCCTCATGGGCTGATGCGGGGCAGTGGCCGCGGCCATCACGTGCCCGTCAGGACGCACGATCACCGCGCGCGTCCCGGTGGTGCCGACGTCGATGCCCATGAGGTGCGACATAAAAAGAATCTGGAAGTCAGAATTCAGAAGTCAGAATTCCGGCGTCGTGCCCTTCGCACAGAAGACCGAGACTTTCATATTCTGACTTCTGGCTTCTTATTACGGCCTCTCCCACTTCCCCGACTTGGCCGACCGCTCGATCGCCTCGAGCACCGCTTGATTCTTCACGCCGTCGGTGAAATTCGGCGAAGGCAGGGTGTCATTCTCCAGCGCCGTCAGGAAGTCGTGCATGGCGTGGACGAACGTGTGCTCGTACCCGATGATGTGTCCGGCCGGCCACCACGCGCCGACGTAAGGATGTACGCTCTCGGTGACGTTGATGGTCTTGAAGCCCTGCTCCTGCTGCGGCTCCTCGCGATCGTAGAACTCAAGCTCGTTCATACGTTCCAGATTGAAAGCCACGCTCCCTTTGCTCCCGTAAATCTGAAACGTGTTCCAGTTCTTGCGCCCACCGCCGAACCGCGACGACTCGAACACCCCCACGCTGCCGTTGGAGAAACGCGCCAGGAAGTTGGTGTCGTCGTCGACGGTAACCTTGCCCGTCCCGCTGCCGGCCTTGACTTGGCGCAGGCCTTTGTCCTCGGCGACCAGCGGTCGCTCCTTAATGAATGTCGTCATCTGGCCGACCACGGTGTTGAATTCGGCGTTGAGGTAGCGCGCAAGGTCGATGGCGTGCGCGCCGATATCGCCGAGCGCTCCGGAGCCTGCATACTTTTTCTGCAAGCGCCAGACGAGCGGAAACTCCGGATCGATGATCCAATCCTGGAGATAAGCGCCGTGGTAGTGATAAATGTCGCCGAGGCGTCCCTCGTCGATCAGCTTGCGGACCAGCGCCACGGCGGGAATCTTGCGATAGTTGTGCATCAGCATGTGCTTCACGCCCGCCTTCTGCACGGCCTTCAGCATTTCTTTCGTATCCGCCAGAGTATTGGCGAGGGGCTTTTCGCAAATGACGTGTTTTCCGGCTTGCGCGGCAGCGATCGCCATGTCGTGATGCAGATATCCTGGAGTTGCAATGTCCACCACGTCGATGTCGTCCCGCTCTACGACTCTTTGCCAGTCGCAGTCACTCTCTTCCCATCCCAGCAGATGAGCCGTCGCCTCCAGTTCTTCCGTGCAAGCCTTGCCGCACAGCACCTTCATGCGAGGCTCGAGATTGCCGGGAAAGAAATGCTTAACCTGCCTCCAGGCGTTGGAATGGGCCTTCCCCATAAACTTATGACCGATGATCGCTACGTTGATTTCTGCCATACCGAATCCTCCACGTTTATCAAGAAGTGACAAGGGGCAAGTAGCCCCCGCCGGAGTCAATCGTCAGTCACAAATGGCGAACTGCTTGGCACTTGTAACTTGCCACTTGTCACTGCTTTCCTCACGCCCACCACATCTCCTTCAACTTCTCTCGAATGACGATCTGGTTCAGAAAAGCGGCGGCCTTCGCGAGTCCCTCGTCGATCGACATCAAGCTGTCTTCGTGCTCGATAGAGAGCACCTCGTCGTAGCCCACCATTTGCAACGTCGAGATCATGTCCGTCCAGAACTCGCGGCCATGGCCGTAGCCGACGGTGCGGAACAGGAACGAGCGATGAATCTCGTCGCTGTAGGGCTTCGTATCGAGCACGCCGTTCACCTTCGAGTTGACCTCGTAAATCTTCGTGTCTTTGGCGTGGCAGTGAAACACCGCCTCACCGAGGGCGCGGATCGCCACGCACGGGTCGATGCCTTGCCAGAACATGTGGCTGGGGTCGAAGTTGCATCCCACCGCCTTGCCGGCCTCGGCGCGCAGGCGGAGCATGGTCTCCGGGTTGTAAACCAGGAAGCCGGGGTGCATCTCGATAGCGACGCGCACGCCGTGGTCCTCCGCGAACTTCGCGTGCTTCGTCCAATACGGAATCGCCTTCTTCTCCCACTGCCATTTGAGCAGATCGAGGTAGTCCGGCGGCCAGGGAGTAGGTGACCAACTCGGGAACTTTGCGCTGTCGGAATCGCCGGGGCAGCCTGAGAAGTCGATCACGGTCTTGACGCCGAGCTTCTCCGCAAGTTGAATCGTCTTGCGGCTGACCTCAACGTTTGCGCTGCCCACTTTCCTGTTGGGATGAAGCGGGTTGCCGTGGCAGCTCAGCGCGCTGATCGAGATGCCTTCGTCGTCGAGCTTCTGTTTGAACTCTTTCAGCTTCCCCGCATTCTTCAACCAATCGAGTTTGATATGCGGATCGCCCGGGTAGTTGCCGGTGCCGAGTTCCACCGTTCGAATGCCGAGGGGCTTGATCTTGCCGATCACTTCGTCCAGGCTGAGCTTGGAAAAAAGCGCTGTGAAAACGCCTACTCTCATGGAATTCTCCTCGCGATCATTGCGTTCGCCGGATTCCCGGCGTGGGACCGTAAATTATAAACCTCTGCCGTGGGCGACAGGCGAAAAATGGCGGTAGCGCGTTAATTTAGCGCGGAGGCGGCGTTACGCCGCACGTGGCGAGCTAAACTCGCGGCTACGAGCAGGCGAGCGCTTTAAGTTTCGGCCCGCGCAGCTTAAGATGCCTTCATGGCCGCTCTTGATCCCCTTGAAGCGCTGCGCCGCGTGCCTTTTTTCGCCGTACTCCCGGTTGAGGAGCTGCGTACGCTGGCGCGTCACTGCGTGGTGCGGCAGTTGGTCCGCGACGAAATGCTGTTTGCGGAGGGCGACGCTTGCGACGGCCTCTTCATCGTCCAATCCGGCGCTGTGAAGCTCTTCAAGATGGCGGACAGTGGCCGCGAGCAGATTCTGGCCGTGGAGCGCGCCGGTTCCACCGTGGCCGAACTGCCTTTGTTCGACGGCGGCGCGTTTCCGACCTCGGCGGTGGCGCTCGACGATTCCACGCTGCTGTTCCTTCCCAAACGTGAGTTCTTGGACCTCTGTCGCGGCAATTCGGGCGTGGCCTTTGCAGTGATCCGCACTCTCGCCTCCCGCTTCCGCTATCTCACCAGCCTCGTGGAGGAGCTGTCACTCAAGGAGGTGAGCCATCGCCTGGCTCGCTTCCTCCGCGCCCGCGCTCTTGCTTCCGGTGTCCGGACGCGCCGGGGCGTGGAGTTTCCGCTCGATGAAAGCAATCAGGAGATCGGCGCTGAAATCGGCACGGTGCGCGACCTTGTGTCCCGCAACCTGAGACGATTTGTGGACCGGGGGATCATCAAGATGGAACGTCGCCGCGTGATTGTGCTTGACATGGATGAACTGGAAGTGCAGGCCGCCGGAACCAAACGCGCTGTCGCCACGGAGAGATGAATCCTTTCTCGGTGGCCTCTGTGATCGAAGTTCTCAACCTGCCTTGGCCGCAACCAAACCCAATTCTCCGTGACCTTCGTGCTGGGAAGCCTCTAGACACAAGGTTCACGGAGGCTCAGTGGCCTCTGTGTTGAAAGATCTTTGGGCACAGAGAACAAAGATCCTAATTTCTCACCGCCGCGGGTCTTCGAGTATTCGCCCGAGTCACACCTTCGTCATCTCGCTGTCCAGCCGCCGTCGATCAGAATCGTGTGGCCCGTAATCAGCGACGCGGCCGGTGAAGCGAGGAATACGACTACGCCCGCCACTTCCATGGGTTCGCCGATGCGATGCAGGGCCGCGATGCGCTCCACCACGTCGGCTCGAAACGCAGGATCCGCGAGCGCCGCTTGGGTGCCCGGCGTGTGGATGAACGTCGGCGCGACCGCGTTCACGGCGATGTTGTACCGTCCCCACTCGACGGCCAGGCATTTCGTGAGGTGAGCGATGCCGGCCTTCGTCATGCAGTAGACGGACTCCGTCGGCAGCGCCGCGAATCCCGCCTGCGAACTCATGTTGATAATGCGCCCGCCATTCTGGCGGATCATCGCGCGTCCGGCCGCCTGGCTCGCGAAGAATGTTCCTTTCAGGTTCACGGCCAGTGTCAGATCGAAGTCCTCCTCGCGTACCTTCTCTGCTGGATTCTCCGGAGCCACGCCGGCATTATTCACCAGGATGTCGAGCCGTCCGAAATGGGCGGCGGCATCATCGACCGCGCGGAAGATCTGGTCCATACGCGTCATGTCCATCTGCAGTGGCAGCGCCCGGTGGCCCAGGCTTTCAATTTCAGCCGCCAAATCGCCGCCGGTATTCACGTCGCGCAACCCGAGGGCGACGTCCGCTCCGGCATGCGCCAACGCCAACGCGATGGCGCGTCCAAGACCGCGGGCGGATCCTGTCACAAGCGCTACCTGGCCTCTTAGATCAAATCGCGGGACTCCGTTCATCGTGTCTCCTATTGCCGGCGCCCACAGAGCGCCGCCACAGTTCGCCGCTATAAAGTGAATCGCGCGGTCACTCGGTTCGGAGCGCGACCATGGGATCGATTCGCGATGCCCGGCGCGCCGGCAGGTAAGCAGCGAGCACCGCGACCACAAGTAAGACCAGCGAGACGAAGGCGATCGTTGGCAAATCGGAGGGCGAAACCCCGAATAGCATGCGCGCAATGAGACGGCTGACGGCCAGCGCGAACGGGATTCCAAGAGCTATTCCGGCCAGAACCAGCCTAAGAGTGTCTCGCAGGACGGCGCGGAGAAGCGTTGCCGGGCCCGCGCCCAGCGCCGCTCGAATCCCAACCTCGCGCGTGCGGCGAGTGACGGCGTAGGATGTCAATCCGTAGAGGCCGACCGAAGCCAGCAAAAGGGCCAGAGCTGCGAAGAATCCGGAAAGCACGGCTACCACTCGATCCGACACAAGCTCGCTGCTGACCTCCTGCGCGAGCGTCCTGACGCCGACCGGGTAATCGTGTCCGAGCGACTCGACGTCATGTTCCACAGTTCTGGTCACTGCTTCAGGCGATTCCCGGCTGCGCACGAACAATCCGTCAAGGTCCGTGGGGCCAAATAGAGCAGATCCGGCATATTGAGCATTTGCGAGATAGATCAGCGGGGAGCTTGCGTCGCGAATATCGAAAAGGCGGGCATCAGTCGCCACACCCACGATCTGAAGGTCCTGAAGTTCGGGCATCACGCCAAAACGAACACGTTGGCCGATGGCATCACCTGGCGCGAAAAGCTTCATGGCCAGGCTGCTGCTGATAACGGCGACCCGCGGGTGATGATCGTCGTCAGCCCATGTAAAATCGCGGCCGCGAACCACGTTGATTCCGAGCGTTCGAAGAAAGCCCGGCGACACCATGAGCGACGTCGCCACGAAGGCGTTGCGAGGATTCACGGAAACGCCCGGCGCCGACACCGTTTCCTCCCATGCTCCCTGGACGAGTCCCGTAAGGTTCGATAGCCCGGCTGCGACAATCTGCGGATTGCCGGAGATCCGCTCGATGAGCTGCCTTTGATACCCGGTTACATCGGTCAGCGGCGGGCTGCCTGGACGTCGATGCAGGCTTATCTGGAGCACACTCTCATCGAACCCGGGATTCACGGCAGAGAGCCGCTCGAAGCTCCGCAGCAAGAGTCCGGCGCCCAACAGCAACACAAGAGAGAGAGAAACCTGCGCGACCATCAGAACCTTGCTCAGCCCCGCAGTTGTTCCGGCAAAACGCCGCCCGCTTTGCTGTAGAACAGAAGCCGGATCCTGACGCGAAGATCGCCAGGCGGGGACAATGCCAAAAAGTAGGGCTGTCACGGTGGTCGCTGCCCCGGTGAGGGAGAGCACGTGCCAGTCGGGGCTGAGGTCCAGCGCAACCGGGGTCAGATATCCTTGCGTCATAAGCCGCACCAGCAGTCCGCTGCCCCAGTAAGCGAAGGCGATTCCCAGCAAGGCCCCGGCTATCGAGAGTGTCAGGCTTTCCGCGAGCACCTGGCGGGCAAGTGACCACCGGCCGGCTCCGAGGGCAAGGCGCACGCTGATCTCTTGATTGCGGACCGCCGCTCGCGCCAGCATCAGATTCGCCAGATTCACGCACGCCACCAGGAGGATGAGTCCCACAATGCCGAGAAGCACGTAGAGGGGCCTTGTAAAGCGAGCGCGAAGGTCGCGAGCTACTCCGGTTGCCACAGGTGAGACATCCAGACCCATGGAGAGAAACGCCTGCCGTCGTAATCCGGGAGTCTCGGTCGAAACACTGGCGAGCAGCAGCGCCTGCCAGAACGATTGGAGCTGCGCGCGAGCCTCCGACAGCCGCACGCCATCCTTCAACCGGCCGGTGACCTGCACCCAAAGCAGTGCGCGGGTGTCGGTGCCCTTCATCGGTGTCGTGATGTCGGGCGGCTCGCCCGTCGTCATCCCCGTGAACCATTTGCGAGTCACGCCGATGACGGCGAATGCCTGCCCCCTGACGGCAATCTGCCTTCCGATCACCTTTGGATCGCCACCGAAGCGACGTTGCCAATAGTCGTAGCCAAGCACCGCGACCGGGGAAGGTATACCGTTGCCCGTAGGCGCATCGCCGGGCGCGATCAGCCGGCCCAGGAGAGGAAAGGTGCCGAGCGCAGCATAGTAATTGCCAGTGACGGAGTCCACGCTGGCCTGCGAAAGGCGGCCGTCGATCTCCACGTCGGAAATCTCACCGTGGCTCCAGCCGATAAGTTCAGAGAAGACCCGCTGTCCGCGGTCCAGTTCCTGGAACATCGGATACGAGAACGGAATCGCGCGACCGTTGCGGATCGCTGAGATTTCGACCAGTCCTTCCGGTTGCAGGACGGGGAGTTCCCGCAGGAGCAGGGCATCGACGAGCGTGAATATCCCCGTGTTGGCGCCGATGCCCAGCGCCAGCGAGAGTATCGCGACGGTTGTAAAGCCGGGATTCCTGCTTAACACCCGCGCGCTGTATGAGATATTCCGCAGAAGGCTCACGCAGTCCTCGATCAAGGGTCGCCTCCAGAATTACGCAAGCAGCAAGTAACTTTCAAGCGGATGTGGCTGGAGTGTGATGTTCTTCGCCAAGCTCGCCCAAGCCCTTCGTGGTGGTCCGCGGCTTCCAACCGGGAGCGATTAACTACTCGCTGACTGTCGCTGTTCCGACTAGCCTAGAACAAGGGCCTCGAAAAACCCCTTGACAACGCTGCCGGATAGTGCTAACCTATTTCCTAAGGAGCCGGGGCGGCCATGTTCCTACACGTGCGCCCGTCACACCCGCTTAACCCTGCCACAAGCGGTTTTCGTGCCCGAATGCCCACCGTCGCCGCTTCGAGTGAAACATGGCCTACGAACAAAGCTGGAATATCGCTTGGAATCAGTCACAGATCCGGATGTGCTTTCAGCCGGCGGACGCCTCAGCAAGGCCGATCGTCCATCCTGGCAGCCTGCCCCGGCTACCCGAGCGCGTCAGGTGCTAGGATCTGAAAATGTGGTCGAAATGAAGCTGGAAGGTTCTTTGGAATCAATCAAATGTTCCACGAGCGCTTCGCCGCCTCTTTGCCCTGATGGCCGGGGGCGCAACCGTGATAGTGGAGGCTCGATCGTCGCCGGGTCTGCCGCGCGGCATCTGCCCGGAGACGATATACTAAGACAGGCATCGGGGAACTCATGGCAAACGGCAAAAAAGCACGGGTCCTGATCGTGGAGGACGATCTCAGCGAGCGCCGAGGTCTGGCCGATCTTCTCGGGGCCTGGGGATACGACACCGATACGGCGGCCGACGGCGAAGAAGCCGTTGCCAAGCTGCCGTCATTCGAGCCCCAGATCGTCATATCGGATCTGCGGATGCCGCGGATGACGGGTATGGAACTGCTGAAGCGCGTGCGTGAGGAATGGCCGGCGACGGCTCTCATGATCCTGACCGGCCAGGCCACCATCGAGGAAGCGGTGGAGGCTACGAAGTTGGGCGCGCTGAATTTCGTCGAGAAGCCCATCGATCCGGCGCGTTTGCAGGTGGAACTGCGCAACTCCATCGAGAGGCACGATAGCGCCCGGCAGCTTGAAATCGCCAACCGGCGTCTGCGCGATGCCGGACTGCTGGGCCGCCTGGTGGGCAGCTCGAAACCCATGCAGGACGTGATGCGGCTGATCGAGCAGGTGGCGCCCTCATCGGCATCGGTGCTGATCACGGGAGAGAGCGGGACGGGCAAAGAGCTGGCCGCGCGCACCATCCACGACCTGAGTCCGCGCGCTTCGCGGGCCTTCGTGGCGGTGAACTGCGCTGCGATTCCCGAGAGCCTGATGGAAAGCGAAATCTTCGGACACGAAAAGGGCGCCTTTACCGGCGCCAACGAGCGCCGGCTGGGATGCTTCGAGCTTGCCGATACCGGCACGTTACTGCTCGATGAAATCGGCGAGATGCCGCTGCCCACACAGGCCAAGCTCCTCCGCGTGCTCGAAGACTCGCGGGTCCGGCGTCTTGGCAGCAAACACGAGATTTCGGTCGATGTCCGCGTGCTTGCGGCCACCAACAAGGTCCCTGCCGAAGCTGTTGCCAAGGGGCAACTCCGCAATGATCTTTATTTCCGGCTGAACGTGGTTCAGATCGAAATGCCACCGCTGCGCGATCATCTCGAGGACCTGGAGGAGATGGTGGCTGCGATCCTCGCGGATCTGAACCGCAAGCACGGGCGAGACATAAAAGGCATCGACCCCGAGGTGTTGGAGACGTTTCGCCACTATTCTTGGCCGGGCAACGCGCGCGAACTCCGGAACACTCTGGAGCGCGGCGTGGTAGTTTGCAGCGAGGACGTGCTGCGGCGAAAAGATATCTCAGCCGAGTTTGGCCGCACGATGTTGGCGGCGGACGACGGCCTCCGGCTCCGGCCCGGGCTTACCGTCGAAGAGGCCGAGCGCCGTCTCATTGTGGAAACCCTGGCCTTCGCCGGCAATAACAAGACCCGGGCGGCCCAGATGCTGGGCATCAGTTTGAAGACCTTGCACAACAAGCTCAAGCAGTATGAGAGTCAGCCTCAAAGCTAAACTGACTGCGCTGATTTCCGCCCTGGTGCTGGTCGTGGTGGTGGTGACCTCCGGTCTCTACTGCCTGGGTTTGGTCGAGCACACGTTGGACGATGTCGCGAGCCACGCCCAGGACCTTACGCGCCAGGTCTACGACCAGAGCCGCGAGTCCCTTGCGCAAGCGCACATGCCGGTCGGCATGGATCCGAACGACCCGTCGCAATTGCGAAAGTTCGCGCAGGACGCATTGAACAGCGACCGGGAGCTGGTCTCGTCGGTACAGTCGGCGAACACGTACTCGCAGAGCTTCGAATATGTCGGCATCACGGACGATGCCGGGAACGTGGTCCTGCACAGTGATCCCACCCAGGTGGGAAAGCAACTCCCGGCCGGCACGCCATTCGAAGTTCTGCAGAAGGCCGGGTTGTATCGTCAGCTCAGGGCGTTCTACCGCGCGGCGCCGCACATCTATGAGGTCGATTTCCCTCTGAAGTTAGGTGCACTGCCGCTCGACGTGCGCGTGGGCATCAGCACCGTCTTCCTGGGCCGGACACTAAAGCCGCAGCTCAAGAACGCCCTCGCGGTCTCAATCGTCGCCATACTGCTTTCCACGATTACTGCCGGCCTCCTTTCTTTCCTGGTCCTTCGGCCACTGCAATCGATTTCGCTGAATGTCGATCGACTGGCGCGCGGCGAGCTTCCCGGTCCGGTTCCGGTCGACCGTAGCGATGAATGGGGCGTGCTGTCGTCCAAATTGAATCTCCTCGGTGAACGCATCCGCGGCGAGAAAGCTGCGTTTCTGGCTTTGAAAGACAACCTGGACCATCTCCTGGCGAATCTGGCCGACGGCCTGATGCTCTTCGATCAGCAGGAGCGCTTGATTCTGGCGACACCTGCGGTGGCGCGATTCATCGGCAGGCCGACGGCCGAGATCCTTCACAAGAAACCGGCCGAGGTTTTCTCAAGCGACGATGACCTCAGCCGGCTTCTTCGTGAAGCGTTCGCCCGGCGCCAGCCTCTGAGCGGCCAGGCCGTGGAGGCCCCGGCGGGTTCGGAGGCGGGACGGCTTTCGGCGAGCCTGGCATTTGTTGAAGAGCAGGGAAGTCCGGTTGCCAGCCTCCTCACGTTGCGGGACGCCGAATCGCGTGCGCAGCTCGAGAGCCAGATTGACACCGCCGCGAAGCTCGCCGCCATCGGCAGGCTCACGGCCGGAGTCGCGCACGAGGTGCGGAATCCGCTGAACGCGATGGTCCTGCAAATCGAGGTGCTGAAGGCGAAGCTCGGAGACCGCGCCGAGCAGGTGCAACCGAACCTGGAGCTGCTCGGGAACGAGTTGCGGCGCCTGGATCGCGTGGTCAGGACGTTCCTGGACTTCGCAAGGCCGGTGGAGCTGCATCCCGTCGAGACCGGCGTCGAAGAGTTGATCGAAGAAGTGTTTCGCGCGGCCCAGCCCGAGGCCAGCAAGTACCACGTCTCGCTGGTGCACGAGCGGAACGGCGCCCTGACGGTGCGCGTCGACCGCGACCTGATGAAACAAGTGCTTCTCAATCTGGTGTTGAATGGCTGCCAGGCCATGCCACACGGCGGCGAGCTGCGGGTTTCGTCACGCGCGCTCTCGCAGCAGGTGGAGATCAAGATTGCGGACAACGGCATCGGCATTCCACCGGAAGCGCGATCGAGGATCTTCTCGCTCTACTACACCACCAAGCCCGCGGGCACGGGCGTGGGCCTGGCGATGTCATACCGGATCGTTCAGCTTCACGACGGTTCGATCGATTTTTCGAGCGAACTCAGCCGCGGCACCACTTTCCGGCTCACCCTGCCCAGCGGCAAATCCCATTTCGGAACCGGCAATCGTGCGGACCGGCGCCGCGACGCTGCCGCCACGCGGGCGCTTGGATGAGCGACATTCCCCAACGCGTCCGGCGGATTCCCTTTCTGCGATTCCAGCGATCGGCGGCGGCGCCGCTGGCAGCCACGCGGGCCCTGGCCGCGGCTTTCCACGATACGGTCGATCTGCTCGTGAACCCCCTCGACGCCGGTCGATGGTTGAAGCTCAGCGTCGTGTGTCTTTTTCTCGGCGGCGGCACGCCCTCCGCCGCGTTCAACTGGAGCCTGGGCTCGCTGCCCGGCGACATCGGTTTCCACGGCGTCATGGTACGGGCCCGGGCCACCGTGGCCGAACACGTCTGGTTGATTGCCGTGGTGAGCCTGGCAGCGCTGGGATTGCTGTTGGGCCTGCTTTATCTGCGGTCGGTGTTCCGTTTCGTGCTCGTGGACGCCATCCTGAAGCGCGAGGTGCGCTTCCGTCCGAGCTTGCGCGATACGCGCCGCGTAGGCCGCTCCTACTTCCGTTGGTTGCTGGGCGCCGTGGTCGCGATCACGATTGCGCTGGTTGGGGGCGGCGCGCTGGCCTATCCTTCTCTGCGATCGGCAGTGGCGGCGGGAGTGCGGTCGCCCGCCTTCTGGGCTATGCTGATAGCCGTCCTGGCCATAGACGTCCTGATTGGGCTGGCTGTGGCGCTGGTCATTGTGCTCACCGACGATTTTGTGGTTCCCATCATGTATGCCGAAGGCGTGCCTCTGCTCGCAGCCTGGCGCACGCTGCAGCCCCGGCTGCGCGCCGAGCCCGGAGCATTCGCTGTTTACGTTTTCCTGCGGTTCTGCGTGGCCATCGCGACCAGCGTGGTCACGTTGTTCCTGCTCTTCCCCTTGCTCCTGGGCCTGTTTTCGGGCGCCATCATCACCGGAGCCCTTGCCGTGCTCGGCCTTCACTTTCTGGGTTTCGCCTGGACCTGGAATTCGGTTTCGATCTCCGTCACGTCCGCCGCTCTGGCGATTTTGATCAGCCTGATGCTGGTGTTGCTGAGCGTGGTCGGGATGCCGGCTCAGGTGTTGATCCAGGACTTCGGCATTCGTTTTATCGCCTCGCGATGTCCTTCCGTCGAGGCCGTCCTGCCGCCTCCGCCCGATGAAATCGCCGGCGCCGCGGACGCAGCGGGAAAAAGCGCAGGGTGATGGCAGGCGTAGGGGCGGCCCTTGTGGCCGCCCAACTGACGGCACGCGAAAGGGCTGCGCTGTAATCGGGCGGCCACAAGGGCCGCCCCTATGCCCGCAGCGCGCGATCGGCAAGATCGATCCCGGAGCAACACCAGAGCCGGGCCGCGAATCCAACGGAATCAATCTCGAAACGGGAGAGTTCGTATGAAGCAGAGGATCAGTGTGGCGTCGTGGGCCAGGGCTTCTATTGTTGGGTTGTGCGCCGCGGCATCGATCGCGATTCTCAGGGCGCCGGCGCCCGTTGCGGCACAGCAATCGCAGGCGGCCGAGGCCCAGTCGCCCGAGTCGCAAGCGTCGAGCGCATCGGGTAGCCAGTCGAGCGGTCCGTCCGAAGCGGACGCCAACGAGTACAAGAACTATCGCCTGAGCATGGACAATGTGACCAAGTATGTGACGGCCACCAAGGGCATCCTCAAGTTGATGAACGACAATCCCACGCTGAAGAAGCAGCTTGAATCGCAGCGCGACGTTCCCACCATCGACGGAGCCGTGAAGACCACGGAGAAATATCCCGAAGTGACGGCTGCCATCGAGAGCGCAGGCTTGACCACGCGCGACTACGTGGTGATTTCGGGCACGCTGACCGGCTCGATCATGGCTGTCGACATGAAAAAACAGGGACAGATCAAAACCTACCCCACCACGCTCTTGCCGGAGAACGTCATGTTTGTGGAGAAGAACTACGACAAGCTGAAGTCGATGATGAAGACACTCCAATCCGCCGCGGACGAGGATTAGCCGGGCGATGTCTGAGCAATACGATTTTGGAGCAGGACCCTGGGTTCCGTAAGTTAGGATCGTGCGCCATCCAGCGCCATGACGAGTGGGATTTTCGCTGCAAAATCGGCACCGCACATCGCTTTCACGCGCGTTCGCGGCGCACGTTATTGATGAGTAAAACCGCCATTTCGATCGCTGAACCCGAATCGTCATCTTGTTGATTCTACACGATATTCCCGTTCCGCACGGGGCGCTTTTTTGACATTTCGAGTTTTCTCGAAATAAGCTCATCTCGCTGATTCCAAACCACGTTCCCGTTTGGCTCTTTTTGTAAACATTGTTCGCCATGTAGCCCCGTTTTGCTGATTCTAAACGACATTCCCTTTAGTGCCTAGCCGACCAATTCCGGGAATGTTGCTGATTCTAAACAGAAATGCATTTTGATTCGTGGATGTTAGTGCGGGGGCGTTTTTTCGTGTTTTTCGGCTTGTAGGTTGAGGCGTGTCGGCTAGAAACAGGCTCAAACGCCGGAGAGCCAGCGAGTTGCAACATTGCAAAAATTCAGTCTTTGCGAACATTGGCCGCGCCCCTTAACGGCGTTTTCTCAAAAATGGCGCTATGCCTCTGGTTCGGCGCGACATTCCGGGTTTGGAGGGGCGCGCCCCATTGCATTGTTCCCGGTATCTTCGCGATGTAGGTTGATCGGTGGAGGCTAGTTAGGCAGACCTGAGTCGTTGCGCATATTCGTAAATGCGACGCATCAGGGCACGGCTTCAGCGTCTGTTTGAGAACTCGCGGCTTTGCCGCCTGCCTAGCGGAAAGCCTCGGGCTTTCCGGGAGAAGCACAAAAATGATCCTATAAAGAAAAGGGCTTTGCCGCCGGGCCGGAAAGCCGGAGGCTTTCCGCAAGACAGGCGGCAAAGCCGCGCACCGGCTGTAGAGGCTTTCGCACAAACTCTTCAGCGGCGCCGGAAGAACGGGAACACACCTTGTTGCTGTGCGCGGCTGAAGCTGCCAAGCCGGCGGGCGGCAAGCAAATCGACGAAGGGACACAGGGCAACCTCCGGATTGTGAGGCGTGTTGCAAGCGCCTGCCGGTAAATTGCCCCCCCACTTGCAAACGCTAGCAGCTCGCGAGGTAATTGTCAATGAATTTATCGGATCGTAATCTGGCATCCGGCCTACTCCGTCCGCTGCGCCTGCATGGGATCGATGGACGCCGCGCGCCGCGCAGGAACCAGCGCCGCGATCAGCCCGCACACCGCCAGGATCGTAAAAGGATCGTGATCGGTCACGCCAAAGAGATAAGACTTGATTGCCCACGTCGCCACCACGCGCAGGCAAGGCCGGCGGTCAGGCCAAATGCAAGGAGCCAGGCCGCGTCTTTCAGGACCAGGAGCATGACTTCGATTCGCTCCACCAACAACTCGTCCGCAGAGCTCCGGCCCCTACGTCTGAAATGGAAATCCTGATATCATGCTCCGCATTGAGGTGAAATCGATGCTCAAGTCCATTGGCGTGGTGGCCGGCAGCTATGTGCTCTCGCTGATTCTTGTGATGCTAACAGACCCGTTGCTCTCGCGGCTGTTCCCGGGCGATTTCGTTCACGGCCGCATCCCCTCCGACGTCCCCCTCATAGCGAGCACTGCGTTCTTCGTGGTGATCTCGATCTTTTGTGCGTGGCTCTGCGCACGCTTTGCTCCCAGCCCGGCAACCCGGCACGTGCTGTGGTTCTTTGTTGTCGGGGAAGCGATTGGTCTCGCCACAATAGTTCCCAGTTGGAGCACGGGCTGGCCGCACTGGTACTTTCTGTCCTGGCTGCTCAGTTGGCCGGTGAGCTGCTGGATCGGCCTGCTCCTCGCGGGTCGCCGGGCTGAGTTGGCTGCTGCCTGACTTCCGGGCCACCCGCGCCCTGGATGACTGTCCGCCACCTCCATCCTGTTATGCTACAACCGCCGTGAGAAGATAGCGAAGATTTGATTGCCGAATTCTGACAGGAGAAGGGCCGTGACGATTCCGCTAAGGCCCGAGCAGGAGCACCGCATTGCAGAGGCCTTGCGCTCCGGCGCGTATCAAAGTCCGGACGACGTCATCGACCCGGGCGCTGGAAGTATTACACGAGCGAGCCGAATGGCTAACGGCCAACCGGCCGGCGGTGGATGCGAAGATCCGCCGGGGCATCGAAGAACTCAACCGTGGGGAAGGCATCCCCGAGGACCAGCTTGACGAATACCTTGAACAACTGAAAGCTCAGCCGGAATGAAGCGGAGATTCGTTCTTGCTCCCGAGGCCGCCCGGGACCTGGAATCTGGCGCTACCTGAAAAACGAAAGCAGCAAGGAAACACCCGACCGCGTTGAATCCGTCATACGCAGCAAGTTCGTTCATCTGGCCAATCATCCCTCCGCGGGTCACTGGCGGCCTGACTTAACTTCTGCTGAGGTCCGGTTCCTCTCCCTTTACTCCTACCTGATCGTCTACTGGCCCGAGACGAAGCCGCTACAAGTGGTCGCCATTTTGCATGACAGCCGGGATGTAGCCGGAATTCTGAGCGAACGCCTGTAAGAACCGGCAAGCCCGTCGGCGGGCTGGTCTGCAGCCCTGCCCCTACCTGTTGTGGGTAATTGTGGCTAACACGCAACAGGTGGGCGCGGCGCCGCCTCGCTGATAAATTCTTCTGAATCAAGAAATTTCTCGAAAAAAAGGCTTGACACGCCACCTGATGGCTGTGGTACAAAGTGGAGCGGGGTTGTCAGTTTCTGGACTAAAGTGGTCCAGGCGGCCCCGGCGAAGCATGTTCCGAGGCCGGCACAACGCGACGGTGGATCCGAAAGGACGGCTCAAGATCCCGGCTGAGTACAAGGAAGTGATCGACCGGGACTATGGACCGCGCTTTTATGTCACCAGCCTGCAAGGCGACAAGGCGTCAGTATACCCCTTCAGTCAGTGGGAGCGCATTGAAAAACGCCTGGCCGAGCTGCCCAGCATGCATCCGGCGCGCAACAAGTTCCTGGACCGGACCAACTACTGGGGACAGATGGCGGAGATGGACGCCCAGGGGCGGATCCTGATTCCGTCGCAATTGCGCGAGTCGGCCGAGGTGACCAGCGAGGTCGTGGTTATGGGCTACCCAGATCGGCTAGACGTTTGGAAGCCGGAGCGGTTTGAGGAGCACCTCGCCAAGCAGCCGGTCACCGACGCGGACCGGCAGGCGTGGAGCGAGATTGGGATCTGACGGCAAGTGACAAGTGGCAAGTACAGGCCAAGATGACCGTATCAAGCCGGTCCATCGGCCGGTCCTGCTGCGGGAAGTCATCGAGTTTTTGAATGTGCGTCCGGAAGGATTTTACATTGACGCGACCGCGGGCGGCGGGGGGCATTCCGAGGCGATTGCCGAGCGGCTCACTGCCGGACGGCTGCTCGCCGTCGATCGCGATCCGCTGGCGCTGGCCACGGCGCACGAACGCCTGGCGCGGTTTGGCGACAAGGTGAAGCTGATGCACGGCAACTTTGCGGAGATCGACCGGCTGCAGGCTGAGGCCGCGTTTCCGCCCGCCCACGGCGTGGTGGCGGACCTCGGGCTGAGTTCGATGCAACTGGCGGACTCGACGCGCGGATTCAGCTTCAACGTCGAGGGGCCTTTGGACATGCGCGCCGATCCCGCGATCGAGACCACCGCCGCCGATATCGTGAACTACGCAAGCGAACGTGAGCTTGCCGACCTGATCTTTAAGTTTGGTGAAGAGCGCCACTCGCGCCGTATAGCGCGAGCCATTATGAAGGCCCGTCCGATTCGAACATCCACCTCACTGGCGCAGGTGGTGACGCGAGCGATCCCCTCAAGGCCGGGCCTTCACCAGATCCACGGAGCCACGCGCACGTTTATGGCGCTGAGAATGGCCGTGAACCACGAGGTCGAGAACCTGGGGCAATTCCTGGCTCGGGTGCTGCCGGTGATGACGGCGGATGGGCGGCTGGTGGTGATCGGGTTCCACTCGGCCGAGGACCGTCTCACCAAGCGAGCGTTCGCCGCCTGGAAACAGGAGCGCCGAGTGCGGTTGCTGACGCCGAAGGCGGTCCGTCCGGGCGAAGACGAGTTGGGGGAGAATCCGCGCGCGCGCAGCGCCAAGTTGCGCGCGATTGAGAAGCAGCCGTGAGGTATCTCCTCTAGCGCCGGCGCTACGAGGACGCCCCGCGCTACAGGAGACGCCGCTCGGCTGGCTGGAGGTAAAGAATCATGGCAACTGCCGCTCGTATCCTGCCGACGCCGCGCCGGCGATCCTCCCCCGTCCTGACGGGCGGACGCGCTGCGGTGCGCGAGGTCTATTTCACCAAGCGCATCGACAACTCCCGGGTGGTGCGCGAGGTCGACATCTCCCAATTGCGGGCCTGCTTCACGCTGGCGATTCCGCTGAGCCTGACCTTCGTCCTGCTCTTTGCCATCGCCTGGCTGCACTTTCAGTGCGTGAACTGCGGATACCAGATCGGTGACCAGCAGCAGAAGCAGGCGGCCTGGTCCGAACAGAATCGCGAACTGCGGGCGCAGGAGGAGTCCGCGCTGCAGCAAGTGTCTTCGGCGGCGCAATCGGAATTGGGCATGAGCCCCATCGACCCAGGGCAGGTGATCCGGGTGGCGCAGTCCTCCGACGGCCTGCCGAGTTCCGACGAGCCGCAGTTGGCGGAGGCGCAGCCGGCGCCCCGGCCCCCGCAACCCCACGCGCGTCGCTAGTGGAACTCGGCGCTTCAGACGTGCGGGCGGCCCTCGTGGCCGCTTAAGTGGTGGCACGCGGAAGGGATCCACTGGTAATCCGGGCGGCCACAAGGGGCCGCCCGTACGTCTGAAGCCGGCCGCAAACTCCGGACCGAATCACGACCGCCAGTGGCGGAGGTTGTGCGATGTCCCGCTCGTCCGTCTCCTCTTTCAGCCGGCCCCGCACGTCCCCCAAACCGAGTCAACGCGTCAGGTGGCTGGCCGGTGTCCTCGGCGTGTGGATGCTGGTCGTCGTGGGCCGCCTCTACAGCCTGCAAATCATTCAATACGCCACGTGGATCACCGAAGAGCACAAGCAGCAGGATCGCACGCGGATGGTGCCGCCGGTGCGCGGAGCCATCTACGATCGCAACCTGCATCCCCTGGCGATCAGCCAGTTGATGGATTCCGTATACGCCAAGAAGGGCAAGATATCGGACTACAGCGGGACGGCCCGCGCCCTCGCTTCGCTGCTTGGTGAGGATGCCGCACAGTTGGAAAACCGTTTGCGGTCCGCCCGCCACGACTACCGCGTGAAGTGGGGCCTTTCCAAGGACCTTGCAGCACGGGTGCGGAGTCTTGGCTTATCGGGAATCCTCACAGAAAAGGAACTGGAGCGCGTCTACCCGGCCGGGTCCCTGGCTTCCGCCGTAACCGGCTACGCCGGCGTGGATGATCAGGGGCTGTCTGGCGTCGAAATGACCCTCGACCACACAATGGCCGGGCGTCCCGGCCGTATGCTGGTGAGCAACGACGCCCATCAGCGCACGTTTCAATCCTCAGGATGGCGGGGCCAAGCCGGTTCCGACGTTGTTTTGACCATCGATGAGAACATCACCCGGTTTGCCGAGACCGCGCTCGTCGATGCCGTCGACCGCTGGCATGCGGCGGGCGGCACGGTCATCGTGGAAGACCCGTCCACCGGCGACATTCTCGCGCTGGTGAGCGTACCGACCTTCGATCCCAACGATTACGAGCACTCGACGCGGGAAGCGCGGCTTAATCGCGCCACCCAATGGGTGTACGAGCCTGGGTCGGTGTTCAAACTGGTCACCCTCTCGGCGGCGCTCGATCTCGGGTTGACCGATCCGCGCAAAATCATCGACTGCCAGATGGGCAAGATCGTTCTTTACGGCCACACCATCCACGATCACGAGCGTTTCGGCGACCTTTCAGTTGAGGACGTCCTGGTCCACTCGAGCGACGTGGGCGCCATCAAGATCGGCCTCCTGCTGGGCGAGGACCGACTGTATCAGTACATCCGCCGCTACGGTTTCGGCGTCCCCACAGGCGTGGAGCTTCCGAGGGAAGAGCCGGGGTTGTTGCAGCCGCCTGAGAAGTGGTCGGGGATTTCGGTGGCCGCCATTTCAATCGGCCAGGAGATCAGCGTTACCGGCGTGCAACTGGTTTCCGCGTACGCCACTATCGCCGACGGCGGTTCGCGGCTTCCGCCGCGTCTGGTGCGCGAGGTCAGCGTCGGTTCAAACTGGGTGCCGCGCCCGGCAATTCCCGGGCAGAGGGTGGTAAGCGAGCGCACGGCTGGAATCATGAAGCAGATGCTCGAAGCCGTGGTCGAACGAGGCACGGGGCAAACTGCAAAGCTGAGCGGATACTCCGCCGCCGGCAAGACCGGAACGGCCCAGAAGGTCGTGAACGGCGTCTACTCACATCACATCTATGTCGATTCTTTTGTGGGGTTTGCGCCGGTCGAGCGTCCCGCCCTGGTGGTCCTGGTGTCAGTTGACTCTCCCTCGGGCGGGGCGATGGGCGGTGCAGTGGCCGGTCCCGTCTTCAAGAGCGTGATGGAACAGAGCCTCACTTACCTGAAAGTGCCCAAGGATCGCGCTGAACTTCTCGTGGCGGATAACCGGACGCCGGTGCGCCCGGCTGCGGCGTCAAAAACAGCTCCGATCGAAGACGACGGGCCCGCGGAGCCGGTAAGCGAAAACGAGTCGGACGGCGCGGCTCGCGGGTCCGCACCCGTCGAGTCCGTGGCGCTTACCGGCGACGGCACGCCCGCTCCGTCTGCCGGTATGGTATTGATAGCAAAGGGCCCACCGGTCACGGTCCCCGACTTTACGGGCCTGGCCGTCCGCCCGGTTGCGGATCAGTGCGCGTCCGATGGGCTCGATCTGGTCGTGACCGGGTCGGGACTGGCCGTCGAGCAGGATCCGCCGGCCGGGGCGCGGGTGCCCCCGGGAACCAAAGTAGAAGTGCGCTTCGCGCGCTAGGCTATAGCGGGGAATCCGACTTTCTTCCCAAGCTATACTGGGGCTGAAAGATGAATCTGCTCGACCTGCTGCCGGGCCTCGATCCGGGCGCCGGCCCGGGGCCGGAAGTCCGTTCTCTAGCCTTCAGTTCCCAACGGGTAGAACCGGGCGCAGCCTTTTTCGCCATCCAGGGTGAAAATAGTGACGGGCATCGCTTCGTTCCTCAGGCGCTGGAGCGCGGCGCGGTGGCTGTCGTAAGTGAGCGCCCCGCCCCGGCTGGCGTCGGTGTCCTCTGGGCTCAGGTCCCAAAGATCCGGCGCGCTCTCTCGGACGCGGCGCGGGCGTTCTATGGACATCCGGAGCGCGCGTTGCGCCTGGTGGGGATCACGGGGACCAATGGCAAGACCACGACCGCCTACCTCGTCGAGAGCATTCTCCAGGCTGCGGGTCTCGGCGTCGGACTCTTCGGGACCATCGAGTACCACGTGGCTGGGAAGACTCTGCCTGCGCCCAACACCACGCCCGAATCGCTCGATCTGGTTTCGTATCTTGCGGACCTGCGGCGTGCCGGGGATTCGACGGCGGCGATGGAAGTCTCGTCTCATGCCCTCGCCCAGGAGCGGGTTTGGGGTCTTCCGTTCGCCGTAGCGATCTTCACGAATCTCACGCGCGATCACCTCGATTATCACCACACCATGGAGGAATACTTCCGGGCGAAGCTACGGCTCTTCGAAGGCTTGGGCACGCCGCCACCGGAACTGGCAGTCATCAACATCGATGACGCCTGGGGACAGCGGCTGCGCGATTCCAGCCCAAGCCGCATCGTGACTTTCGGGTCCAGTTCCGAGGCCGCCGTGTATCCCAGGCGCTTCAGCGGCGACAGCAACGGCCTGAAGGCGGCTGTGGTCACGCCGCAAGGTCCGCTGGACATCGCTTCGCCGCTGGTCGGCCGGCCCAACCTGATGAACATCCTCGGCGCGGTGGCGGCGGCGCAGGGTCTGGGTGTGAGCGCGCAAAGCATCCAGCAGGGTGTGGCTGCGCTACGCTCAGTCCCGGGCCGATTCGAGCGCGTGGAGGCGGGCCAACCCTTCCTTGTGGTCGTGGATTACGCTCACACAGACGATGCGCTGCGCAACACGCTGACCACAGCCCGTGAGTTCGCCCGCGGACGGCTGATCGTCGTGTTCGGCTGCGGCGGCGACCGCGATCGCTCCAAGCGCGCGCTGATGGGCGAAGCCGCCGGATCGCTGGCCGACCTCGTGGTGCTGACGTCGGACAATCCGCGCAGCGAGGATCCTCTGATGATCATGAACGATGCGCTGGTAGGGCTGCAGCGCACAGGGACATCCTACGTTCTCGAAGTGGACCGCCGAGCGGCCATCCAACGTGCTCTGGAACGCGCCCATGCCGGCGACGTGGTGGTGATCGCGGGCAAGGGACACGAGACTTACCAGGTTCTCAAGAACCAGACCATTCCGTTTGACGATCGCCAAGCGGCGCGGCAGGCGCTCGAAGGACTTGGATACGACTCGGCTTCAACGCGCGACGCTCGCGACTGACGGAGCAGCTTCATCGATGGATCTTACACTCGCGGAAGTGGCCGCCATCCTTGGATCGACCACGGGCGCGCCCCAGCGCGTCGCGCGCAGCTATTCCATCGATTCGCGCACGTTGCAGTCCGGGGGCCTCTTCGTCGCGTTGCGCGGTCCGAACTTCGACGGACACTCCTTCGTGGCGGAAACACTGCAGCGCGATGCCGCGGGGGCGGTAGTGGAGAGTGAGTGGGCGCGACGCGCGCCCGCGGACATCGTGCCTTTCCTGATTCCTGTATCAGACACCGTGGCTGCGCTGCAGGACCTCGGTCGCGCGGTACGCCGCAAGTGGAGCCGTCCCGTGATCGCTGTCACGGGCAGCACCGGCAAGACCACGACCAAGGAGTTGCTGGCTGCCGTGCTCAGCGCCCGCTATGCTGTTCACAAGTCGGCGGAGAACCTGAACAATCATCTGGGTGTGCCGCTCACACTGCTCGGGCTTACGACGGCCCACGAAGTCGCGGTGCTCGAATTCGGCATGTCGCACGCTGGAGAAATCGCGCAACTCGCGCGCATTGCCGCTCCGGCCTTGGGCGTGGTGACGAATGTTGCGCCCGTGCACCTCGAGTTCTTCGATTCTCTCGCCGGAATCGCAGCCGCCAAACGCGAGCTGGTTGAGAATCTGGCCTCGCCGTCGACCGCCATCCTCAATTACGATGATGAACAGGTTCGCCGTTTTCGCGAAGGCTTTCCGGGACGAGTGGTCACCTATGGTTTTGAACCTGGCGTAGACTATCGGGCCACGGGCTTCAGTCTCGGCGTCGGTCCCGGAGGCGAAGTGGTCAGCAGATTCCACCTGCGCGGTCCGGAGTGCGAGGCCGATCTCATCCTCTCACTTCCGGGACGTCACAACGTGGCCAATGCGCTGGCGGCCATAGCAGCCGGACGCCTGCTCGGAGTCTCTCCCAGTTCCATCGCCGCGGCGCTTGCCGGATTTCGGCCGCTGCGACGGCGAACCGAAATTACGCGGATCGCGCCGGGGGTCACGCTGATCAACGATTGCTACAACTCGAACCCGCGGGCCATGGAGCAGATGCTGGATCTGGTCCGCGAGTGGCCGGGAGCTGCCCGGAGGATTGTGATTGCGGGCGAAATGCTCGAACTCGGTCCCTCGGCGCCGGAATTGCATCGCAGCGTGGGCCGAGCCGCGGCCGGCGCGTCGCTTGATTGGCTGGTGGCGGTGCAAGGGGACGCCCGTTTGATCCTGGAGGGCGCAATCGCCGCCGGATTCCCACGCGAAGGTTGCCGTTTCTTCGATGACGCGACGGCGGCGGGAGCGTCTTGCCGCTCGATTCTTCAGCCGGGCGACTTGCTCCTCGTGAAGGGTTCACGCGGAGTTCATTTGGAGAAAGCGGTCGAGGTGCTGGCGGCCGCGGAGGGCCGCCCCTGCATCTGAATACCGAAAGCAGAATCCATGATTTATTTTCTCTACCTGCAGTTTCACACTTACATCCACCGGCTGAATCTTTTTCGTTACATCACGGTGCGGACGGCCTTCGCCAGCCTGACGGCGCTCGCACTGGCATTGCTGCTCGGTCCGCGAACCATCCGCTGGCTACGGCGTTTTCAGATCGGCCAGTTCATCCGCGAAGAGGGCCCGCAGTCGCATCAGGCGAAGGCCGGAACGCCCACCATGGGCGGTGTCCTGATCAATATCTGCGTTCTGGTTCCCACCCTGGTCTGGGCGGACTTGAGCAACGTTTTTGTGTGGCTGGCCCTGCTGGTGACGCTGGCGTTCGGAGCCATCGGGTTTTGGGACGATTACCAGAAGGTGCGAAAGCGCAAAAACCTCGGCATGACGGGGCGCACCAAGATGCTGCTGCAGATTCTGGTCAGCTTCTGCTTTGGCGCGGCTCTGATGCTGCTCTCGGCGACGGGACGATACTCTACCGATCTCACCTTCCCATTTGTAAAGACCATCCATCCGAGTTTTCTGATTCGATCCCTGCTGCGAAACCCTTGGACCTATCCGCTGGCCTTTCTGCCCTTCATGATCTTTGTGGTCTTCTTGCTGGTGGGATCGTCGAACGCCGTAAATTTGACGGATGGGCTGGATGGACTGGCGATCGGGTGCGTGATTATCTCGGCCTCGGCGCTCACCGCCCTGACCTACGTGGTGGGAAACGCAGCCTGGGCCGGCTATCTCGACGTCGAACATCTGCCGGGCGTCGCCGAGCTGACGCCATTCTGCGGGGCGATGGTGGGGGCGAGTCTCGGCTTCCTCTGGTACAACGCCTATCCGGCGGAGATCTTCATGGGTGATGTGGGATCGCTCTCCCTTGGCGGTTCTATCGCCTGCGTGGCCGTGATGATCAAGCAGGAGCTCTTGCTGCCGTTCATCGGGGGCATTTTCGTGGTGGAAGCGCTCTCGGTCATGATGCAGGTGGCGTGGTTCAAGAGCACGGGCGGCAAGCGGATTTTCCGCATGGCGCCGATCCACCATCATTTCGAACTGGAGGGATGGAAGGAGTCAAAAATCATCGCGCGTTTCTGGATCCTGGCGCTGGTCTTCTCGCTCTTTGCGTTGGCATCTTTGAAAATACGCTGAGTCCGCGCTGTTCTGCCGTGCCCGGGCGCGGTAGAATGCAGTGTGCCGGGTTTCGGGCCGTGCCTCGACACGAGCCGTCCCGGAGGGCGTAGTCGCAAGCGCAAAACTGTGAGCAAAGACGAATCGCTTCAGGCCCGGATGCAGCATATCGAGGGGAAGCGCGCGCTGGTGGTGGGCCTGGCCCGCAGCGGACGCGCCGCCGCCGACCTGCTGCACCGCCGCGGCGCGGTGGTCATGGTTTCGGATTCGCGGCCGCCGTGGTCTTTCGCGCACGAGATTCCCGAACTGCTGTCGGCCAAGATCGGGCTCGAGTTCGGGCAGCACGGCGTGGAAACGGCGCTCGGCCAGGACCTGATCGTGGTGAGCCCGGGCGTGCCTTGGGATTTGCCGGCGTTGGTGGCAGCCCGCGAGCGCAGCATTCCCGTGGTGGCGGAGGTGGAGGCAGGGGGCTGGTTTCTGCACGGCGATCTGGTGGGCGTGACCGGCTCGAATGGCAAGACCACCACCACGTCGCTCATCGGCCGCATGTTTGAGGCATCGGGAATTCGCACGCTGGTGGGCGGCAATATCGGCGTGCCGTTGACGTCGATGGTGGATGAGAGCACGGACGAAAGCGTGACGGTGGTGGAACTCAGCAGCTTTCAACTCGAGGGAACGGAGTCGCTGCATCCGCGGGTGGCGGTGATCTTGAACATTACGCCCAACCATCTCGACCGTCATCCATCGCTTGAGGCTTACGTGGAGGCCAAAGCGCGCATTCTGCGCAACCAGACAGCGGACGATTACGCGGTGCTCAACGCGGACGATCCCGTGGTCATGAGCCTGGCGGATCGCGTTCGCGCGCAGAAAGTTCTCTTCAGCCGCACCCAGGGCCTTCCCGAGGGTCTGCTCATTTCGGAAGGCAACGTTGTTTATCGTGTGGCCCATCTCGAACGCGAGCTGTTCTCGCCGCGAGACGTGCGGTTGCGCGGGCTGTTCAACCTGGAGAACGTGCTGGCGGCGAGCGCGGCGGCCTGCGTACTCGGCGCGGACTTCGATGTGCTCGGCAAAGCCGTGCGCGAGTTCCGCGGCGTGGAGCATCGGCTCGAACCGGTGGGCGAAGTGATGGCCGTCGAGTTCTACAACGACTCGAAAGCGACCAGCGTCGATGCCACGGCAAAAGCCCTCGCGGCCTTCGACCGGGGCGTTCACCTCATTCTGGGCGGCAAGGACAAAGGCGCTCCTTACGCGCCGATCGTGCCCTTGCTCAAGGGCCGGGTGCGCGAAGTGCTGCTGATCGGCGCCGCCGCCGGACGCATCGCCGCCGAGCTCGCCGGAAGCGTGGAATTGGTGCAGGCTGGGGACCTCGAAAGCGCCACACGGCAGGCCTTTCAGCATGCGCGCGCCGGTGACGTGGTTCTGCTCTCGCCGGCGTGTTCCAGCTACGATCAATTCCAGGACTTCGAACATCGTGGGCGCGTGTTCAAGGCGCTGGTTGAGACCCTGGCGCGCGAGGGCGAGGCGGCGCGCGCTGCCCGCTCGCGCACAGCCTTGCAGAGTCTCGCGCCGCGGCCGCAGCCAAAGGCGAAACCCGCGGCGGCTCCGTCCATAGAAGCTCGGAGTGCGACGACCACCCCGGCTCCCGCTCCGCCCGCCGCAACCAAGCCTGAAGAATCGAAGGTCGCCGAGCCGCCGATCCAAGTTGCCGCGGTGACGACACCTGAGGTTGCTGCTGTTGAATGGGCTGCACCGAGCGTCGATGAGAAGGCTCCGGAGATCGTGGCTGAACCCGTTGCGGAAGCGGCTCGGGCCGCGAAAGTCTTGACGGAGGAGATCTCACAGTCGGCCAAAGTGGAGCCGGCGCTTGCGCTGCCAGGCGTTGAACAGGAACCAGTGGTGGCCATCGACTCGATCGCCGAACCGGAGGCTGTAGTCGTCAATGCTGAACCTGAACTTGGGGCCGATGTTGGTTCATCTATTTCGCCGCCCGAGCCTGCGCACTTAGCGCTTCCGAAACCGACGGAGCGGATTTACGTCTACGAGACAGACGCTGAGGACATGCCGCCGCTCGATCTTCCCGAGATTCCGTTGGATCAGATCGAGCTCGTTCGCGACTGCGAACCGGGCGGCAATCGGACCCTCGATTTGGCTGAGAGGCGCGCGGGCTCCGATGAGCCCTTACTCTTCGAGGTCACTCCGGCGCCGACGTCCCCTACCGCGTCTGCCCAAGATGCACCGGCAGTGGAGCGCGCCGGCACGCGCGCGCGTCACAAGAAGCGATCCAAGCCGGAAGAGAAGACGGGTCAAGGCGACAACGGAAGTCAGGACCGGTTTCCCGGGACTTAGCTGTGCTTTGGCGGGACCCGGGTCGAAGCGGGGTGGAGCGATCGGATGTCGAGAAAGCTGCAATCCGACAAGATACTCTTCGGCGTGGCCGTCGGCCTGGTGTTGTTCGGGCTGCTGATGGTCTACAGCGCCAGCGCGGAGCTGGGAGCCGAAGGGAAGCATCATGACGCCTACTACTTCATCATCCGGCAGCTCGCTTCGGCGGTGATCGGTCTCGCGGGCATGGCCGTGCTCATGAACGTGGACTACCGCCGACTGCGCAGCCCCCTGCTTATTTTCCCCGCCTTTGGCTTGCAATTGGTGTTGCTGATCGCCGCACAGCTCTCGCCCAAGCTCCACAACGCACATCGTTGGATGCACCTGCAATCGTTCAGCATCGAGCCTTCCGAGATTTCGAAGCTCGTTCTGGTTCTATTTCTGGCCTATTTTCTCGATCTGCGTAAGAGCGACGTCAATGACCTGGCCTACACCATAGCGCCTCTGGGCTTGCTCGTCGGACTCACCGTCGCGCTGGTTCTGAAGCAGCCGGATTTCGGCACCGCAATCGCGATCCTGTTCGTGGTGCTGGCGATGCTCTTTACCGCCGGTACCCGTCTGGCGTATTTCGGTCTTCCGGCGCTGGCCGCACTACCGCTGTTCTACTTCTTTGTCTATCGTGTTCCCTGGCGTTGGAGCCGCATCCAGGTGTTTCTCGATCCCACGCTTGACCCGCTAGGAAAGGGCTATCAGCCTCTGCAGGCCAAAATCGCGGTAGCCACCGGGGGAATTACCGGCGTCGGCCTGATGGAAGGGACGCAGAAGCTCTTCTGGCTGCCGGACGGGCACAGCGATTACATTTTTGGCGTGATCTCGGAGGAACTGGGATTCGTGGGCGCCGTGATGGTTGTGGCGTTGTTCGCGATTATCCTGTGGCGCGGCCTGCGCGCGGCTTCTCGTTGCCGCGACAACTTCGGGCGATTACTGGCGATCGGACTCACGGCCTTGATCGTAGGGCAGGCGCTGGTGAACATGAGCGTGGTGCTCAGCCTGCTTCCCGCCAAGGGCCTTCCTCTGCCGCTCGTGAGCTGCGGTGGAACGGCGCTGGTGATCGATCTGCTGGCGGTCGGCATCTTGCTCAATGTGTCGCAGCATGCCAACTGACGTGCGGGCCTGGAGGCGGCGCCACGTGCTCCGGAAAAGAGCCTGGGGAGAAGGATAGAGGAGCAAGTGACCGTCGCGGAGCCGGCTTTGACAGACGTGGACGAGAAGCGGCGTGGCGCTGCGCCCGGCGTTGAGAAGGCTGCGCTGCGCGTCCTGATCGCTGCGGGCGGGACCGGCGGCCACATCTTTCCGGCGCTGGCGGTGACGGAAGAGCTTGCCCGCCGCCGGAGCCCAGCAGGCGCACAATTCCAGTTCCTGGGAACGGCGCGCGGCCTGGAATCGCGGCTGATCGAGAACACGGGATTCCCTTACCGGGCGATCCGGGCCGCCGGACTCAAGGGGATTCGCGGATGGCGACGTATCGGGAACGCCGCGGTGCTGCCCCGGACGTTCCTTGAGTCGCTCGGCGCTTTGCGCGCCTTCCGTCCAGACGTGGTGATGGGCATGGGAGGATACGTCGCCGGTCCGGTGCTACTCGAGGCTGCCTTGCTGCGGATTCCAACCGTGCTTATCGAGCCGAACGCATCGCCCGGATTCACCAATCGCGTTCTTTCGGGCGTGGTCACGCGAGCGGCGATCGGGTTTGCGGAGACGGCGAAGAGCTTTGGCGCGAAGGCCCGGCTGACGGGCTTGCCGGTACGTCGCGCCTTCTTCGAGATTGCGCCGCGCGAGCATCGCGCGCCATTTACGATATTGGCATTCGGCGGCAGTCAGGGTTCGGCGGCGCTCAACCAGTGCCTGGTGCAGAGTTTACCGCTCGTGACAAAACGGCCCTGGCACATCATTCATCAGACCGGAGAGCGCGAGTTCAACGCCGTTAATGAGGCGTATCGGCGCACGGGTGCTGCCGGCAAGGTCCGCGCCTTTATCGACGACATGCCGACGATGTTTGCGCGCGCCGATGTTGTCATCTGCCGGGCCGGCGCGAGCACCGTCGGCGAATTGATGGCGGCAGGCAAAGGCGCACTGCTCATCCCGTTTCCGGGCGCAACGGACCAGCATCAGTTGCGAAACGCACGCGCGCTCGAACGGGCCGGCGCCGCGCGCGTGATCGAGCAGGGCGAGCTGACTCCAGCGCGACTGGTGGCCGAAATTGACGCCTTACTGGCCTCGCCGGAACGTCTCTCGGCGATGGAACTCGCGGCGCGCAAGCTGGCCAAGCCGGACGCGGCCGCCGAGATCGCAAACCTGGTCGAGGAAGTCGTTGGCATGTAGCCTAGCAGGCAAGGTCGCGGCTGAAGCCCCGCCCTTCAGGAGTCGGGCACGATGCTGGGTAAGATACGCAAGGTTCATTTCGTCGGAATCGGCGGCATTGGCATGAGCGGAATCGCTGAGGTGCTGCTGAACCTCGGATTCACCGTGTCAGGCTCGGACGTAAAGCTGAGTCCGGTCACGGAGCGCCTGGCGCTGCTGGGCGCGCGAGTCCATGAAGGACACGCGGCCGGAAACGTCTGGAACGCGCAAGTGGTGGTGACGTCCTCGGCGGTACGTCCGGACAATCCCGAGGTGCTCGAGGCGCGCCGGCTGGAAATTCCGGTCATCCCCCGCGCCGAGATGCTGGCCGAATTGATGCGGATGAAGTTCAGCGTGGCGGTGGCCGGCGCACACGGCAAGACGACCACCACGTCGATGATCGCACTGATGCTGGCGCAGGCGGGACTCGACCCGACCGCCGTTATCGGCGGGCGTCTCGACGCCTTTGGCTCCAGCGCCCGGCTCGGCAAGAGCGATCTGATGGTGGTTGAGGCTGACGAGAGCGATCGATCCTTCCTGCATCTTCTGCCTTCGATCGCGGTGGTCACGAACATCGATCGCGAGCACCTGGAGCATTACCGCGATCTCGATGAAATCGCCGCGGCTTTCGTGGCCTTCATGAATCGCGTGCCCTTTTATGGCGCGGTGATCGTCTGCGCTGACGCGCCGTGGCGCGAGCGTTTCGACCCGATCCGGCCGCAGCTCCAGCGCCGCGTCTGCACTTATGGAATCGATTCGGGCGCGGACGTGCGGGCATCGTCCCTGGAGGTCTCGCCTTCTGGTTCGGAGTTCGAAGTGGTCGTCAAGGAACGGCTGCTGACGGGGATTCGCCTCGCAGTTCCGGGACGTCACAACGTCCAGAACGCGCTCGGAGCGGTTGCGGTCGGGCTGGAGCTTGATCTCACGGCGGAGGAAATCCGCGTTGGCCTGGAACACTTTCGCGGCGCCGACCGTCGCTTCCAGATCAAGGCGCAAGTGGGCGGAATCACCATCGTCGATGACTACGGGCATCATCCGACAGAAATACGCGCGACCCTGGCTGCCGCGCGCGACCGCGGCGCGGGAAGGATCTGGGTTGTGTTTCAGCCTCATCGCTACACGCGCACCAAGTTCCTCATGGATGACTTTGCGCGCGCGTTTGAAGGCGTGGAGCGCGTCTACGTGCTCGACATTTATCCCGCCAGCGAGCCGCCGATTCCCGGCATCACTTCCGAGCGTCTGGTCGCGAGGATGCACGAGCTGGGCCTGAATTGCGCCCGGTACGCGCCCTCGGAGGACCAGCTTCGAGGCGAGTTGCTCGCTACGCTCAAGCCTGGCGACATGGTGCTGACCATCGGCGCCGGGAACGTCTGGAAGGTTGGAGACGCATTGGCGCGGGAGTTGGCCGGGGAGCAGGCCGCGGACAGGCCCCGGGCCAAGGCGCGCACGGAAGCGTAGCGCACGGAGGATTGCCGCGAGACAGTTATGGCGCAGGACTCCACTCGACATGACGATGTGCTGCTCGAGAGCGACTCCGTATACCGCCGCCGCTCGAAGACGCTGCCCGTGTCACGGCGGAATCCGGGATGGCGAATGCGCCGCATTGCGCGCGCGCTGGGTTGGGCCTCGATCACAGTGCTTCCGGCCGCCGCGCTGCTCGGCTTTGCCGCCTGGTACGCGATGCGCGCTCCGGAGTTCGATCTGGCGGGCGCCGACGCCGTGATCCTGCGCGGCAATCACTACGTGCAGCCTGCGGACGTGGCTAATGCGCTCGGGGCCGGAGTGCAGCCGAACATCTTCAGGATTTCGCTCGCCGACGTCCATTCCGAGATCGAGGCGATACCGTGGGTGCGATCCGCGAGCCTGCGGCGCGTCTTTCCCAATCATCTGCTGGTCGAGATTACCGAGCGCAAGCCCGTGGCGTACGTGAATCTGCAGGGCGTGTTGAAGCTTGTGGACGCAGACGGCGTGATCCTCGACAAGCCGAGCCAGGGCTCCTTCGACTTTCCGGTGATCACCGGCATCGACCTGGAGATGTCCGTTGCGGACCGCAAAGCGCGTCTTGCCCTTTTCAACCGATTCGCGCAAGAATTAAATGCGCAGGCTCTAGGAGCGGGCTGGCTGGTTTCCGAGGTCGATCTTACCGATGACGAGGACTTGGTTGCCGTCCTCGCTCAAGGCCGGGAGACGATCAAAGTCCACTTCGGCAAACAGGATTTTGGCGAGCGCTTCCGGACCCTGGTGGCGCTGCTGCCCGAGGTTCAGAAGACAACTCCGGACATCGACTCTGTGGACTTGCGATACCACGGGCAATTGGTGGTTAACCCCAAGGAGCCCGCAACGAATCAACCGGCAACGCAGGCCGCCCGGCGTTGAGACGGACCAGATGCCGGGTTTCACGTGCGTCCGGCGGCAGGATCGCACCCTCTCAATTCCATGGCGCGCAAACTCCCCTACGTTGCGGGTCTCGATCTTGGCGACAGCAAGACTTGTGTGGTGGTCTGCCGGCCTGACGACCGCAACAAGCTGCATCTGGTGGGCGTCGGCGTGGCGGAGTCGCGGGGCTGGCGGCGCGGCGCCATCAACGACTTTGATTCCGCCGTGCTAGCGATCAAGAAAGCGGTGGAGGCGGCCGAGGACGCGGCGGGCTTCTCCATCGATACGGTGTACATCGGCGTGGGCGGCCTGGATCTGCGAGGCGTCAACTCCACCGGCGCCATCAGCCTGGGCACGCACGGTCGCCAGGTGGCGCCAGACGACATCCGCAAAGTCTTCGAGGTGGCTCAGGGAATTCCGCTGCCCCCCGACCGGCGGCTGCTGCATGCGGAGCGGCAGGAGTATTTGCTCGATTCGCAGAATGGCATCCGGAATCCGATCGGCATGGTGGGGACGCGGCTCGAGGTGAACGTCCATCTGGTGACCGCATCGACCCTCGCGCATGAGAATCTGGTTACGGCCGTCAATCGCGCGGGCATCGAAGTGAAAGATACGGTGCTCGAACCCTTGGCGGCAGCGGAAGCTTGCCTCGCTCCCGATGAGCGCGAGCTCGGAGTCGGGCTGCTCGACATCGGGCGCGGCTCGTCGGAGTTCGTGATCTATCATGACGGCAGCCTGCGTCACACAGCCGCGATTCCTGTGGGCGGCGAGTTCTTCACCAACGACGTTGCGGTGGGATTGCGAACGCCCGTGCCGGAGGCCGAACGGCTGAAGCTCTCTTGGACCGATAGCAAGTCCGCGGAGTCGGACGCCAGTTTCGAAGTGCCGAGCGTTGGCGGACGTCCGCCGCGCGTGGTGAACACGGCCATGTTAGGCGAGATCATCGAGCCGCGGGAGGAGGAACTCGTCGAGCTGACCCAGGCCGAACTCATCCGCGCCCATTTTGACCACGCGCTCGGCGCGGGGCTGGTGCTGGTTGGGGGCGGCGCCAAGCTGGCGGGCATTGCGGCGATGGCGGAGCGCACTCTGGAAATGCCGGTGCGCCTCGGCCAGCCGTCGGGAATCGAGGACCTGGGCGAAATGCTGCTCGATCCGGCTTACGCCGCGGTGGTCGGCCTGGTGCTCTATGGCAATCGCCAGCGCGCGCTCGAAGGATCGCGTCAGCCCGGCTGGCGAGACCGGTGGAAGGGTTTGTTTGGCGGCGAGAAAGCGAGTTGACTTCGGATTGCAAATTCTGGCGGCGGAAGCGCAGTAAAGAGCGGCGCGTCGGGCAAGGGGACCGGCGCTGCCGGCTCGGATCAGGGCCCCTGACGAGGAGGAGCGATGGGCGAAATTGAAGACGAGGGTGGATTGCGATTGGACTTCTCCGACGAAAACATTCACGGTGCGAAGCTCAAGGTGATCGGCGTGGGCGGCGGCGGCGGCAACGCCGTGAATCGCATGATCGCGGCGCAGGTGGAAGGCGTGGAGTTCATGGTGGCCAACACCGATCTTCAGGCCTTGAGTGTGTCACAGGCTCCCTTGAAGATTCAGCTCGGGGCGAAGCTCACCAAGGGACTTGGAGCCGGGGCGAATCCGGACGTGGGACGCCGCGCGGCACTGGAAGATACGGAGAAGATCATCGAAGCTCTCGAGGGTGCGGACATGGTCTTCATCACGGCCGGTCTCGGCGGCGGGACCGGCACCGGCGGCGCGCCGATTGTGGCCGGCCTCGCGCGCGAGCTGGGCGCGTTGACCGTAGCTGTGGTCACCAAGCCGTTTGCGTTCGAGGGCAAGCGCCGCATGATGCAGGCCGAGCAGGGTCTTGGCGAGCTCAGCGAGCACGTCGACACGGTGATCTGCATACCCAACGAGCGCCTCATGCAATTCGTCGACAAGGGGACGAGCTTCTTCGAGGCGTTTCGCATCGCCGACGATATCCTGCGCCAAGGCGTGCAGGGGATCTCGGATATCATCACCATCACCGGCATCATCAATCGCGACTTTGCCGACATCAAGACCATCATGGAAGGCATGGGCTACGCGGTGATGGGCACGGCCACGGCCAGCGGTGAGGGCCGCGCCGTTTCGGCTACCCGGCAGGCGATCGAGAGCCCGTTGCTCGAAGACGCTTCCATTAACGGCGCGCAGGGCATCCTGCTGAACCTGACCGGCTCGAGCCATCTCACCCTGCACGAGGTTCACGAGGCGTCCACGATTGTCCAGCAAGCTGCGGCCGAAAATGCGAACATTATTTTCGGAGCCGTGCTCGACGAGTCGATGGGCGACGCGGTGAAGGTAACCGTGATCGCGACCGGCATCAAGAGCGAGAAGATGGGACTCTCGAAACCACCGTCGCTCTCGATGGCGGCCAAGAACGTTCAGCAGAGCCTGCGTAATGCCGTGCAAAAGCGGGACAAGCCCGTGGCGCCGCCCGTCGCGCCCCCGCCGCCGGCGGTGGAAGTAATGCCGGAAGCGCCCGTGGACGACCTGGAGATTCCGGCGTATCTGCGCCGGCGCAAGGCGGAGGGCGTCTAGGGGCGTCGGAGTTCGGTTGACACAGCCGCAGCGTCTCTTTATAGTCCTGTAGCTTGCAATTTTGAGGTGGAACATGAAGCGAGGCCTGATTTTTTTGGCAGCATGGGCGTTGGCGGCAGTCCTGGCGGGCGCGCAGAAGCCCGTGATTGCACAAACCAACCTGAAGGTTGGCGAGCCGGCTCCCGACTTCACGCTGCTGAGCGATCAGTGGCAGCCGGTCAAGCTGAGCGATTACCGCGGCAAGAAGAACGTGATCCTGGCCTTCTATGTGCTCGCGTTCACTCCTGGGTGAACGCAGGAGTTGCAGGCCTATCAGGCTGATTTGGCCAAGCTGGCAGCGAGCGACACGGAGGTATTCGGCATCAGTATCGACAGCCCTGCCGCCAACGCGGCGTTCGCCAAGCAGATCGGAGTCACTTTCCCGCTGCTCAGCGACATGAACCGCGACGTGATGGTCAAGTACGGAATTCTGGACAGCTTTGACAAGTACGCGAGCCAGGGAGTCAAGGCGGAATGGGCGCGCCGCACAACGTTTGTGATTGACAAGCAAGGCTTGATTCAGCACATTGACGCAGGCCGCGATGCCGTCAATCCGAACACCGCCGTCACCGTTTGCACCACCCTTGACTCGAAATCGAAGTCGTAAGCCGGAATTGAACCGAGAGCTATGAGTGCTGACGCCAGCGTGGTCGAAGTGGTTTACGAGAGCGACCTGAAGAACGTGGAAGCGGCGGAAGAATTGGTCCAACGTGTGCTGGCCAGCCTCAATTTCGACGAAGAGGAACAGCACAAGGTCGGCATGGCCGTGCACGAGTCGATGATTAATGCCATCTGGCACGGCAACCGCAGCGATCCGGCCAAGCGTGTCTGGCTGCGCTTCCTCATTTACGACGACAGACTCGAGATCAAAATCCGAGATCAGGGCGCGGGCTTCGACGTGAGCAGCGTCCCGCATCCGCTGGAGCCGGATAATTTGCTGAAGATATCCGGCCGCGGCATTTTTTTGATCCGCTCGTTCATGGATGACTTCCGTGTGAAGAATGTTCCCGGCGAGGGAACCGAAGTCACTCTGGTCAAGCGGAGAACTTCCGACAGGGATCTAAATCAAGGAGGATTGCACCGTGAGCATGAAGGCCACAATACGCCAGGTTAACTCCGTCACCGTCGTGGACCTGAGCGGCAGGATTACGCTGGGCGAGGGCTGCACCCAGTTGCGCGAGCTTATCCGCGATCTGCTGAGCAAAGGACACAAGCGGCTGCTGCTGAACCTGGCCGACGTCACCTACATCGACAGCTCGGGAATCGGCGAGCTGGTCAGCGGTTTCACCGCCGTCTCGAACGCGGGCGGCCAGCTGAAGCTTTTGAACCTGACCAAGAAAGTACACGACCTTTTGCAGATCACGAAGCTGCTGACGGTCTTTGACGTCAACGATGACGAAGCCAAGGCCGTAGCCAGCTTTGATAAGGGCGCCGGCGCCTGAAGTCCGCCGCGATTGCCCCCCACCTTTCCCGCTGCTCGAGTCCGCCGGCGCCCGCGATGATTCGCCGCGCCGGCGCTGCAACTTTCATTCACACCGCAACGCCACCATGGGGTCGACTTCCGTCGCCTGGCGGGCAGGCACGTAGCTTGCCGCGAGAGCTATGGCGGTCAGCAAGAACGCAACGCCAATGAAGGTGGTGACGTCTGCGGCTCGAACCGAATACAGAAAGCTGCTCAAAAGGTGCGTAGTGGCCAAAGCGCCACCCAGGCCGGCTGCGATTCCGAGTAGCAGCCACGCGGCATTCTGGCATACCACCATCCACACAATCCCCTGCGCCTTGGCGCCAAGGGCAAGGCGGATGGCGATTTCGTGTCTGCGCTGTCGCGCCCAATAAGAAGCCACGCCATAGATCCCGACCGCCGCCAGCACGACCGCAATCGACGCGAAAGCTCCGATCAACTGCAGCACAAACCGTCTTCCGGCCGCTTCTGCGGAAACCAGGTCATCCATGGTCCTGATATCGGTCACGGGCTGGTCGGGATCGGCCCTCGCAATCTCTTTCTTGACCGCCGGGATGATCGATGAGGGTTCGGATTGCGTCCGCAGAACCAGGGACATATCGTTTGAGGGCCACTGCGCATACGGTATGAAAAGTTCCGGCTCAGGCGGTGCGTCCAGTCCCAGTTGCCGGACATCACCGACCACCCCAACAATATCGAGTTCCTGCCGTTTGAATTCGATGCTGCTCCCTTTCGAGGTTGTGACGGGAACGGGATAGTAAACGGCCAGGCTTGTGCCGACCGGGTTCCGATTCGGCCAGTACTTCCCGGCCATACTGCGGTTAACAACGCCCACCAGCGGCGAGAGCGCGGAATCAGAATCCCTGATGTCCCTCCCGCTCAACAGTGGTATTCCCATTGTGCGGAAATAATCCGGACTTGCAGCATGATATCCTGCCGTTCCTCGCTGCTGGTGCGCTCCTAGAATCTCGAAGTCATTCCAGGTCGAATTTCGCGTCAGTGGCAAGTCCGTGATTGCGCCTGCCGAGCTCACGGCCGGCAGCGATGCGAGCCCTTGCAGCGCCTGTCCAAAGAAGGCCGCCTGCTGTTTCGGAGAAGAATACTTCTTACCCGTAAGGCTCACGTCCATCGTCAACAGCCGGTCCGTACGAAAGCCGACGTCCACTTCCAGCAGCCGGACCAGGCTTTTCATCATCAGCCCGGCTCCCACCAGCAACACGAAAGACAGCGCAACTTCGAGTGCGATCAAGGCGCCGCGTGTCTTCCCTATTCGACCAACCGTGACCGAACTCCGCAGGGGTCTCGCTGCTCTCCAAGCTGGCAAGAGCCCAAACAGCATGATTGAGACCACCGACAGCAACGCCGTGAACGCCAGCACCGTAAAGTTCAGATGGATGCCGGCGTCGTGGACGCGGGTGAAAAAGGAAGTGCGTTCAGGCACCGCCGAGGCTATCAAGGGAAGCACCCAGTGAGCGAACACGACCCCAAGAACACCGCCCAAAGCGGCCAGAAGCAGGCTCTCGGTGAGCAACTGCCGCACAATGCGTGATCGCGTCGCCCCCACCATGCTGCGGATGGCGAGCTCGCGCTCACGCGTAGCGCCCCGGGCGAGCAGCAGGTTGGCTACGTTGGCGCAGGCGATGAGCAGCACGAAGCCTACGGCCCCAAGCAGGACCCACGCCGTTTGGCGCACATCGGAAACCGCCACGTTCCCGAGGCCGTCCAGGGCAATTCCTTGGCCCTGGTCTGCCGGATAGGCTTGCGCAAGCCGGGCGGCGATCTCGTTCATTTCCGTCCGAGCCTGCCGCTCAGTTGCGGTTGGAGCGAGACGCCCGATCACCCGCAGGTAATGCCAACCTCGATCCACATTCGGGACCACAGGCACGAAAACCTCAGGCGGTAGGTCGCCTCCATAGCGGTGCGGCGGAAAGTAGAAGTGCGGCGGTAAGACGCCCACCACCGTGTAAGCCCTCCCCGGCTCGGTGGGCGACCAGGCGGAAGACCCCTCCAAGCGGATTGCTTTGCCGACAATCCTGGTATCGCCGCTGAATCGTCTCTGCCAAAGTTCATAGCTCAATACGGCAACGTACGGGCCGTCACCGGGAGCGAATTCACGGCCCAGCACGGGGTGAATCCCCAAAAGCGCAAACAGCCCCGGCGTGTTGTACAAAGCTCGCAAACGTTCTGGCTCGGTGGTTCCCGTCAAGTTGAAGGAGTCCTCATCGAACCCCGCCATCGACGCAAATGCGTGGCTCTGATCCTGCCAGTCTCGAAAATTGGGGTA
>JASHPE010000011.1 GCA_030038235.1 Terriglobia bacterium | reverse complement strand
GTGCGGCCGTCGTGCATGAAGAAGACGCGCTGGCCGACACCCCATAGTGGCGCCGTGCGGAACATGTCGCCGGCAGCGTAGCCCTGAGTGACATTGTCCGCGAGGCAGTTGCCCATGTGATGCACGAGGAGATCGGAGAAGATGTTTACGTTCTGGTTGCTGAGAGCCGTAATTGCGGACGCCGGCGTGACAAACTGAGTCGGAGAAGGCGAGCTATGGCAGATATTGCAACCGACAGCGTTGAACTGGTTCTGGCCGTTGATGGTCGTAGAATTCGGCGTGGCCGGGGTCGGCGGAGCCAGGAAACGTACAAACAGCGCCAACCGTTCCGGAGTTCCCGGGAAGCTGCTGGGAGGTACCTTTTCGGAAAAATTCGAATGATCTTCAGGCAGCGGGTTGATCACACACCCTGTCGTCTCGTCGCCTTCGTTGGGGAAGGCTTCGTCCGTGACGCCCATCTCCCCCGTGAAGGCTTCTGAGACAAAGATCAGGGCCGAGCGGTTCTGTGCCTTCCAGCCGAACCGGCCTATGGAACCGTCCGACGCGTAGTTCGGAGTCCCGCAAATGCCCGTGGTCGCCTCCTGGGCGCATTGCGCGGCCTGGTTCGACAGAATGGCTGTCTCCTGAATAATCTCCATCAGGCCGTCACCGAACATTGGAGGCGGCACGCGAAAAACGATGTCGTTCTCGCTCTGCGCTTCGGAGAAGTCGGGCTGCGCGATGTCGCAAGTCCCGGCATCAGCACGGCCGGTGATGGTAAGGATTGGGTGCACCAAGCCGTCGGTAACCGAAAGATCCCCCAACTGCTGCGGGAATCTCGCATTCTGCATAGGACCCGCGGCATTCTCAAAGTAGGGGATCTCGTTGGTGGCCCCATCGTCGTTGTACACCAGGAATGCCTGATTGACGAACGTGCTGGAGCCGCCCGGCGCGGGCTGGGAATGGCAGAGCTCACACTCGTTGGAATTAAACCGGGGCCCGAGGCCGAGGTTTCCTGTCTCGGCGGCGGTAACGCCGAATTCGTTATCGAAATCCTGGGTGAAGAGTGGGCCTAAGGTTTTCTGGTCTTGTGTCAAGGTCTTGAAGAATTTGCCCGCACCAGGCGGACCAGGCCGGACGCCGGGGTCTTGGGCCTTTGATTGAGCCCGCACTCCAACTACCAGCGCCAGAGAGACCAGGCCTATTACGCCTGACGCCACCAGAAGCAATCTCAAGAGCGAGAACGTTCGAAATTTCCCGGGATGATTGTTTTTCATCTTCGCTCCACTGGCCGGCCTTGCGCTGCCGCCGGCGGCCGGCCAAAACTGGGGAGGTAGAAAGCAAAGTCATACGTCCGCGGCGCAATGCGCCTCGCGATCACAGATCACGAAGAAAGTCCAGAATGTCCTGCTGGTTTTGCGGCGAGAGCGCGTTGAAAGTGTTGATAACCGTGTTGGCTTCCGACGCCGGATACTGCCCGTTTGCCACGCAGTAGTGGTCCTGGATGGCTGTCAGGATGTCGCTCGTCCGGCCGTCATGGAGGAAAAACATGCGCTTGCCGGCTCCCCACAGCGGCGGCGTGCGGAACATGTCACCCTGAGCCATTCCCGCAACGATGTTGTCTGCGAGACAGGGTCCCATATGGTGCAGCAGAAGGTCGGAATAGAGAGTGACCGTCTGCTGGCTCATAAAAGTGAAGGGAGAGACCGGAGTCGTAAACGAAACCGTGTGGCAAAGCTGGCAGCCAACAGTGCTGAACTGCGTCTGGCCGTTGGTCGCGTTTCCATTGAACGTAGCCGGTATCGGCGGGGCCAGAAAGCGCATGAAAATCGCCATGCGTTCGGGGTCGCCGGTGAACTGGTCTTCCGGAATGCTGGGGTTGAAGTCGGTCGCGGATTCTGGCACAGGATTGAAGTCGCAGCCCGTGGTCTGGTTGAGTTCCGCCGGGAAGTATTCGTTGGTTACGCCCAGTTGGACGTTCATCTCCTCGCCCGTCGCGAGATTCAGGCCGCGCCACTGGGCCTTCCAGCCCAAGCGGTTGACGCTGCCGTCATGCCCGCTGATGTTGGCCGTTCCGCAGATCCCGTAGGTGGATTGGAGTGCGCACACTGTGCTCATGTTGTTGGTTAAAGTTATGTTCTCGATGAATTCTACAAGACCATCGCCGAAGGTCGGCAACGGTATATGAAAAGCCAGATTTCCTTCCGACTGCGCCTGCGTAAAGTTGGGCTGTTGGATAGTGCAGCCCGTGGCGTCGCTGCGCCCTGTGATGGTGAAAAGCTGGTGCACGGTTCCGTCGAGAGTCGTCAGATTCGACATGTACGGGAAGCGAGGCACCAGTATGGGGCCTGTCTGAGTTTCGAACGACGGCATGTTATTTGTCGCCCCGTCGAGCTGATAGACATTGAAAACCGGATTGGTTGCCGGTGCCGCGGGTCCAGACCCGCCGGTAGCCGGCTGAATGTGACAACTGGAGCACTGGTTTTCATCAAAGAGAGGCCCCAGTCCCGTTGGCACGGCGAAGACGGTGGTGAAATTCGTCTGCCCGTCGTTGAATGTGGTCGTCTCCTCGGTGTTCAGACCGCTGAACGGGTTGCCTGCGTCTGCCGGACCGCCGCGAATGCCAGGATCGTGCACCGTGATCTCACGGTGGGACCGAAGCGCGGCCGATAGGACGAGCGGGACAGCGGCCAGCGCCCCTATTTCGAGGACGAGGGCAACCTTCGCCAGGGGCTTAAGGCCGCAAGAACGACTCGAATTGACGCTCCTTGCCATGGACGTCCTCCTACTTGGCTTATTGCCCGTTGCCCGAAAGCGGCACACTCAGCGGGCTACCACTGCTACTTCCCGACACCAGCAGGCTCGCTGAGCGACGGCCAGTGAGCTTGGGGGTAAAGCGTGCCGTGATGGTACAGGTTTCACCCGCGGGGACGTTGGACCCGCAGTTGTTCGTCTCACTAAAGTCCCCGCGATTGGCGCCACCGATTGTAATCCTCGTGATCGACAGCGTCTGCGTGCCTTGATTTTTGAGGCTGATGTTCTGCGGCGCGCTGCGGCTGCCCTGTCCGACCGTGCCAAAGTTCAGGCTGGAAGGCGAGAACAAGTCGCTCGTCCCCGTGCCGGTGAGCGAAGCAGCCTGCGGGCTGGTGGGGGCGGTATCGACGATGGTGAGCGAACCGGTGATCTGCCCGGTCTTGGTCGGAGTAAAACTGATGGAGGCTGTACAAGAGGCGCCCGGCAGCAGATTGGTGACGCAGTTTGTGGTGTCGGAATAATCGCTCGTCGGGGTGAGGCTGGTAACAGCCAGCGTCGCGCTGCTGGGATTGCTTAGGGTGAGTGTTAGAGGTCCCCCCGTGGACCCCACGCGCACATTCCCGAAGTTAAAGCTGGACGGGAACAGAGACGCTACGGAAATGTTCAGGACTGTCAGAACGCTGTTCAAGGAGTTGTCCGACGCCGCAAAGTCCAGCCCGTCGTTCGCGTCAAAGTCACCAGTCACCACGGCTGAGGGCGCCTCGCCGACGGTAAAGCTGACCGCGGGCTGCAAGGTCCCGTCACCATTGCCCAGCAGTAATGATGCCGTCCCCCCCTCAGTTCCAGCGTTTGTCGTCAGCACATCCAGGTTGCCGTTGCCGCTGAAGTCGCCGACCACGATCGCGGTTGCGGAGGCGTGAACGGTGGGGTAGTCCACATGCGTCTGAAAGGTGCCGTTCCCGTTGCCAAGAAGGACTGAGACCGAGCCACCCGCGGGACCCTGGGTGTTGCCGGTAACAATGTCATTGACTCCGTCCCCCTTGAGATCTCCGACTGCGAGCTGGACGGGCTCGAACGCGGTGGTATAGGAGGTCTGCGTTTGGAACGTGCCATCACCCTTGCCTAGTAGGACCGAGACGCTGTTGCTCAGCGTATTGGCAACCGCCAGGTCGGGGATGCCGTCGCCGTTGAAATCAGCCACAGCGACTGCCGAGGGTTCCGTCTGGACAGCGTAATCCTGATGTTTCTCGAACTTCCCATTGCCTTCGCCCAGCAGAACGGAGACCGTGTTCGCCCTGCCGTTCGCTGTGACCACGTCCCAATCGCCGTCGTTGGTCAACTGCGCGGCAGCTAGCCCCTTGGGCTCGTTTCCGGTCGGGGAGTCAGTGTGCGTCTGGAACGTGCCGTTTCCGTTCCCCAGCAGCAGCGAGATGGTGTTGCTTTTCTCGTTAGCGGTCACCACGTCCGCGTTGCCATCATTGTTGAAATCGGCCACGGCCACGCCGGCCGGCTCCGAGCCGGTCGCCGGAGTAGAAGACGTGGTGAAGGTGCCGTTGCCGTTCCCGATCAATATGGACACGGTGCTGGCGTTGAAGTTCGCCACCGCGAGGTCGACCGCTCCAGTCCCCTCGAAGTCGCCCGTGGCGAGCGCGTCGGGACCGCTCCCGACGGTGGTCGGCTCGATCTCTTCGAAGGTGCCGTCGCCGTCGCCGATCAGAACGGTTACCGTATTCGCACCGTTGTTGGCCACGGCCAGGTCGAGCTTCCCATCACCGTTCAAGTCCCCTACCGCGACAGACCAGGGAAGGTTGCCGACCGAGTAATCGGTATAAGTTTGAAAAGTGCCGTCGCCGTTTCCCAGCAGCACCGAGACGCTGCTGAGATCGCCTTGCGTGTCGACCGAGACTATATCCGCGTACCCGTCGCCGCTGAGGCCCCCCGCCCAAACGACCCCGGGATTCTTGCCCACCTCGTACGATTTCGCGGCCTGGAACGTGCCATTCCCATTCCCAAGCAAGACGGACACACCCGAACTGCCGTTGTCTCCTACCGCTAGATCCAGATTTCCGTCGCCGTTGAAGTCGGCGCTGGCCACCCCGTAAGGTAAAGGTCCGGCGGCCGTCGATGAGCCCGCGGAAAAACGACCTTTGCCGTTCCCGAGCAGAACGGTAACAACGTTGGTGGCGCCGATGGTCACGGCGAGGTCCAGATTGCCGTCGTTATTAAAGTCGCCCACAGCTACCCATCGTGGATTCTCGCCGGTCGTGATTGAAGTCGCGGACTGAAAGGTGCCGTTGCCGTTGCCGAGGAGGACGGAGACCGAACTGCCCGCGAGGTTTGTGGTCACCAAGTCCGCGTTGCCGTCGCTGTCAAAATCAGCCGAAGCGATGGAGCTCGGCTCGGCGCCCACCGGCAGGACGGATCCGGTTGTGAAGGAACCCTCACCATTGCCAAGTAATATGGAGACCGTATTGTCATTCAGGTTCGTCACAGCGAGATCGGAGTTGCCATCGTTGTTGAAGTCAGCTACAGCAATAGCGTACGGACCGTTGCCCGTCGGGAAGGTGGTCTCGGTCGGATATGTGCCGGCGGGCGTGCCGAGCATAATCGTTACGGTGTTGGCTCCCTGGTCGGCCACGGCCAGATCCAGCCGCCCGTCGTTGTTGAAGTCGGCTATAGCCACCTGCCGCGGACTGGTGCCGGCGGCAAAATCCCCCCGATTGAAAACGTATTGTTGCGCGGGCGCAGCGCAAGCGGAGAATAAGACCGCCGCCAAGGCCGTGCCGGAACGACTCATGGTCCGTCTCTTTTCAAATGTTTTCGGGTGCGTGCTCTCCCGCATGCCGCAGGGTGCACGAAAGACAGAACTTACTAACGAAGCTGCGGGAACTTCGACTCGCATTCTAAACCTCGGGGCGTTCGAGATTGCGCCAATAGCCCGTGGATAGCAAAATTTGGTTAGGAGTAGCCTTCCACGTGCCCGCAGCGCTTGTTGCATTAAGGCCCTGTTCCCCAGGTGGGCCTCCCCCTTCGGCGCGAGCATCATTCAAACCCGTGGGAGTATATGAGAAGTCTTCGCGTTTTGCAATCGAATAAACGAGAATCAGGTTACAAGTGAGTTACTAGTTTTTAACGGTTTCGTGTCTTCGTCGGGCGATTGGTAAGGAGGGCGAGGGCCACGTAACATCGCGCTTGAATTTCGTCAGCTCGACTGGCTACGACGCTTTGTAGAATCAATGATATCCCTAATTTGTCTTTCGAGGTGGTGCCGGCCGTCTTCGCGGGGAATTAACTCCAGATTCAGCATCGGTTGCGCTAAGCCAAAGCGGGGGGATCTCCAACTTCCGGGATCAAAGGGTGCTAACAACATACGTAACATCAGCGATTGCCACAGTCGATTAGCGTAAACCTGAGGCCTCGGGTAGGTGCGGACTTGATATTGCCCATTCATGTCATTGTGTGCTCACGTAAGACCGATGTATAGTCGCTGGTCTATTTCAACGACGGGGGGAGAAGATGCAAAGATCCTGGCAACCGTGGGAAGGGAATCGAGTGACTCTTCAGCCGCGGGTTTCGAGCGGTCCAGTCGTGTGCCATCCGCGCTTCCCGAGGCGCAGAAGAGGGTTCAATCTGACCCTGATCGCGACCATGGGCGTTGCCTTGCTGGCCTTTAATCCTTGCGTGCGCGGCCAGACTCGTATCGCTCAGAGCGGCCCGACGTCAGTGCCGCCAGCGCAGCCGGCTGCCGGCCACTCCGACGCGGCGGCAAGGTTCGCGGTGCGCTCCGGCCGCCTCCCGCTGAGTTTCGAAGCCAACAGAGGCCAGGCAGACTATCGGGTGAAATTCCTCTCTCGTGGGCCCGGCTATACATTGTTCCTGACCGGCAGCGAAGCGCTGTTGGCGCTGCGAGCAAATTCCAATCCACTTATCATGCGGCTGGCGGGTGCGAACCCGGTTCCCAACGCGACAGGTCTCGATGAGCTGCCGGGCAAGAGCAATTACCTCCTGGGGGGCGACCCCAACAAATGGCGCCGCAATGTGCCGAACTATGCCCGGGTCAGATACCAGAATGTCTATCCCGGCATCGATCTGGTCTACTACGGCAATCAAGGCCGTTTGGAATATGATTTCGTCGTTGCCCCGGGGGCGGACCCGGCTGCCATCGCGATTAGCTTTGCCGGTGCGCAACCGGCGAGCGTCGACCCGAGGACCGGGGATCTGGTTGTCGGAGCCGCTAGGGAGGGTATCCGCTTTCTAAAGCCGGTCGTGTACCAGACCGAACCCGCTGGCGGTGGCAGCAGGGCGATCATCGAAGGGCGGTACAAGGTGGGCGCCCGAGGGCGGATCAGGTTCGATATCGCTGCGTACGATCATGCGAAGCCCCTCATCATCGACCCTGCGTTGAGCTACTCTACCTATTTTGGTGGAAGCCTCGACGATACTGGCCGCGGCCTCGCTCTCGACTCTGACGGAAACGTTTATCTGACCGGGAGCACGTGCTCGGCCAACCTACCAGTGGTGAATGGCTTCCAGCAGACTTACGGCGGGGATGGCGGGCACTGTTCCGATACCAACGGAGGCGACGCCTTTGTGGCGAAGTTCAGTCCTACGCTGTCTACTTTACTTTACTCAACGTACCTTGGCGGTACGGGAGACGATTCCGGTGACGGAATCGCTGTGGATAGCTCCGGAGACGCTTACGTAACCGGCAGCACATGCTCCGGCACCTCTTTTCCCATTACCCCGGGCGCTTTTCAAACTATTTACGGCGGTGGCTCCAAGCTCTGCGAACAGAACTTCGGTGATGCCTTCGTGACCGAACTCAATCCGAGCGGCTCGGCGCTGGTCTACTCGACCTTCCTCGGCGGCAGCGGCGCGGACATGGGCAACGCCATCTTGCTGGACGCGTCGAACAACGCTTATGTGCTGGGCACCACCTGCTCGGCGAACTTTCCCATTACCGCTGGAGCCTTCCAGACGACGTATGACGACGCGGGCACGCAGTGCTACAGCCCGACGGCCGGCGACGCTTTCATGACGAAGCTGAATTCGACGGGCACGGCCCTGATCTATTCCACCTACCTCGGAGGCAGCGAGGGTGACATCGGTTGGGGATTGACGCTTGATTCTTTGGACGACGCGTACGTCGTAGGCCAGACATATTCGAGCAACTTCCCAACGACTGCCGGCGCTTTCCAGACCACGTGCCTCGGTTGCTCCAAGTCCCTGACCGAAGCTTTCGTGACCATGTTGAACCCCAGCGGCACGGCGCTGATCTACTCCACGTATCTCGGCGGCAGCAGTGGCGTAGAGCCCTGTGCGGCCTGCGCCACCGGAATCGCGATTGATAGCTCCGGCGACGCTTACGTTTCAGGGTTGACTTCCGATGCTACAGATTTTCCCCTCCTGAACGCCTATCAATCGATTTACGGCGGTGGGGGGCACGACGCTTTTGTGACCGAGTTTAATCCCGCGGGCTCCGCGCTGGTGTACTCTACTTTCCTCGGCGGCAAGGGCGACGACGGAGCCACCGCCATCGCTTTGGACACGGCCGGCAACGCCTACATCCGGGGCAACACCGCCTCTACCAACTACCCTACGACGCAGGACGCTTTCCAGGGAGCCTGCTCAGGTGGATGTAAGACGGGCGATTACGACTTCTTCCTGAGCGAGTTGACTCCAGAGGATGGCCTGCTCTACTCGACCTATCTGGGTGGAACCCTGAATGACTTCGGCAAATCCACCCAGAACCTGATCCTGAGCACAGCGGCCCCTCCGATGGTCTACATTACTGGCTACAGCAACTCCACAAACTTCCCGGTTACGATCGATGCCTATCAGCAGGCGTCCGGCGGTGGGTACGATGCTGTGCTGACCGAGTTCACTCCGGGCTCGAACGTGACCTTGAACCCGACCACCCTGAGCTTTGGAGACCAGAACGTCGGCACAAGCAGCACAGCCATGAACATAACGCTCGAGAATAACGGGCAGATCGCGTTGACGATCTCGTCGATTAAAATCGCTGGAGCCGATTCGCACGATTTCAGCCAGACGAACACATGCGGCAGCAGCGTTCCGGCGCTGCAGGACTGCACCATCAGCGTCACTTTCTCGCCGACCGAGACGGGTCAACGGAAGGCGAACGTGTCCATCAAGGACAACGGCGGCGGCAGTCCGCAGGAAGCCTTTTTGAGCGGTTTTGGAACTCAATGAAAGAATGTTACAAGTCTTATAACGCTTCCGAAGAAGCGTTTATTCAGGAATAATATCCCCGTTGTCTACGCGCGAGGCCTTGACACGGGGCGGCGGTGCGGTTTAATGTTTCGACACACTGCTCGAACGGCCACAGGGGGCGGCAGGGCGTAGGGCCGTTTGACAAGGGGGATCATGATGCAATCGCGGCTGCACGGCTGGGGTGTATCGAAATTCCTGTCCAAGGGCCTCCATGGTTTGCTCCTGGGGCTGGTTCTGCTGCCTTTGAGCGAGGCAACTGCTCGCGCTCAAATGGCAACGGACCCGGGAGTCCGCGGCGTTGACTGGTGCCCGACCTGTTACACCGGAGCCGGCGGATTCGTGCCTGGCTTGAATTCCAACCAACAAGCGATAGAACAGCCGATGACCAACTTCATCGAGGAAGTCAACATCGTGGCGGGCGGGGTTAACGTTAAGCGCGTTGGACTCGGCGCAGGGTTCGACTCGAATGCCTGCACCAGTTGCCACGACTACCCGGCGCCGGGCGGCTCGAGCCCCCTGAACAATCCGCTTTTTAATGTGTACCAGTTGATGGGAGCGGTGAACGTGATGCCGTTCTTTGAAACTACGACCGGGCCCACCGTGGTGGCGCGTTTCCCCTATCAGTCGGACTTGACCACGCCGGACGGTCACGTGCACCAGCTCTTTACGATCACCGGACGGACGGATGCCGGAACCTGCAGTATTCAGCAGCCTGACTTCAACGCCGCGCAGGCTGAAAACAATCTCATCTTCCGGCAAACCACCCCGTTCTTCGGCGGCGGGTTGATGGAGCTCATCAACGACAGCACTATCATCGCGAATATGAGCGCTAATCTTACTCAGAAGATGGCGTTGGGAATAAGCGGTAGCGTCAATACCAATGGCGATGACGGCAGCGTGACTCGCTTCGGCTGGAAAGCCCAGAAGCGCTCGCTGATGCTGTTTGCCGGCGAAGCCTACAATGTAGAGGAAGGGGTCGACAACGAAATCTTCCCCAACAAGCTGAATGAGACGCCCGGTTGCACCCCTCCGTTCCCGGACGGGCCGCCCAACGGCAATGGAACCCAGGGCGTGCCCGATGATCGTACTGACTGGGCCGTGCTGCCGGCAACCGGCTACCTGATGCCTGGAGACCCTGAGCGCTTCGGCATCTTCGGACGCTTCCTGGCGGCGCCCACGCCCAGCACAACCTTGAATGGTTCAATGGGCTGCCCGGGTGGTAATCTCGCCAGTTGCAGCAATGGCCAGACCCAATTCGATAGCATTGGGTGCGTGCTTTGTCACCTTGGGGAGGTCGGCAGCGCTCAGGGAGTGACGCCCTTCACCACGCCGCCATCGACCATCTCCGCTCTCAGCAGCCAGCAGGTAAACCTCTTTTCGGACCTGCTCGTACACCACATGGGTTCCTGCGATGCCGACAACATTACCCAGGGACAGGCTGCGGGAGACGAATTCCGCACCGCGCCGCTCTGGGGGATCGGCCAGCGCGGTTTCTTTATGCACGACGGCAGAACCACCAATATCGTAACGGCGATCGAAGAGCATGCCGATGGCTACCAAACGACCGGATGCACTGGCGTGGGCTCGTATCCGCCCTCCGAGGCTGACGCCGTGATCGCCGCGTTCAACAACCTGGCTAGCGTTTCGGGTGTGGACGGAAGCGCACAGCAGGATCTGATCAACTTCCTGCGCTCCTTGTGAGAAGGGAGCCAGACAGGTTCGTGATGGCTCAGGAGGGGGACTGAAACTGCGTGTCAAAAAGAACAGGGGGACGCATGGTCAGGCTTAAGAATCCAAGCGGAGAGCAGCTTCCAAGGCGTGCTTTGAGGCGGGTATTAACTCTCGTCCTCGGCGCCGTGGCGCTGAGTACTCTCTCGTTAACCGTGGTGCTCTGGGCTCAGAACCAGGCCACCGACCCGGGAGTGCGCGGAATCGCCTGGTGCACTACGTGCACCGGCAGCGTGGGAGGCTTCCAAACGGGGCTGACGCCGCAGGAACAGGAATCTGAATCGGCGGCCACAACCCAGTTCCAGACCGCCGCGGTCGTCACCTGCTCGTCCACAGGGTCGAACGTTACGGGCTGTGGACTAGGTCCACGGTTTAACTCGAACTCCTGCGCGAGCTGTCACCAGCAGCCGGCCGTGGGCGGCTCGAGCCCTCCTTCAAATCCCCTGTTTCAGGTCTACCAGTCGGATGGCACGGACAGCTTCAGCAATACCATGCCGTCCTTCGAAACCGCCAGCGGCCCCGTTCTGGTGCCGCGTCTCCCTCAATCGAGCGGCGGAACCGGGTTGGTGCAGCAACTGTTCACGATCGCGGGGAGCAGCTATCCTGGCTGCAATATCCAGCAGCCAAACTTTTCGCAGGAGAACGTCGTTTACCGGCAGCCTTTGCCGACTTTCGGCGACGGCTACATCGACTTCATCGAGAACAAGGACATTCTCAACAACCTGAACTCCAACCTGACCTTGAAGACGTCTCTCGGAATCGTCGGCATGGCGGCCATGGATGGCGCCGACGGTTCGGTGGACCGCCTTGGCTGGAAGGCGCAATGGCGCGCGATTTTGCCCGCCATCGGTGCGGAGGAGCAGGTTGAAGAGGGCATCACCAATGAGCAGTTGCTGACCGAGATCGATCAAACCTCGGGCTGCGACGTGAATGCTGTTCCGGAAGATCCCACTAACTACAATTATTACGGCACTTCGATGACGCCGTGGTTCTTTTTGGCCGACGCCGAACGCGACGCCATCTTCGTGCGTTTTCTGGCCACGCCGGTGCCCGCCACTATCACTTATGGCCCCTCGGGGTGCCCTGGAGGGAATATTAACAGTTGCTCAAATGGACAGGTCCAGTTCAACAACATCGGCTGTGCTCTTTGCCATACCCCGTATTACCGGACTCCTCCGGGCTCCATACCCTCCCAGGGACATACTTTGCTGAACCTTTATTCGGACCTGCTTTTGCACCACATGGGATCATGTTTGGCCGACAACATCACACAAGGGTCAGCGCAGGGCGACATGTTCCGCACGCCGCCGTTATGGAACGTCGGACAGCGCATCTGGTTCCTGCACGACGGCAGAACCAACAACATCGTGCAGGCGATTGAAGCTCATGCTGACAATATGGGTGCCGGACCCTGCACGGGCGTTGGGTCCTACCCGGCGTCCGAGGCGGACGCCGTAGTAAACGCTTTTAACAACCTGGAAAACATCACGGGTGTGGATGGGACTGCACAGCAAGACTTGGTCAACTTCCTCCGCTCGCTCTAGTCCGGCTGTGAGCTGGTGCGGTCAAGCGGGAAGGATATGGCTCGGCCGTTTGCTCCGAGCGCTTGTTTTCGGGGAGTTCAGGTTAGACGGCTCTTGAGCCAACTTACAATCGCTGCCACGCCATTTGATAGACCTCGACCCTGCGTCTGCGTCTGCGGCTGGGCGAGGCGGGGGGTAGATTTCATGTTCGTTCGCCGGTCGCTCTTTCTCGCGGCATTCTGTCTGGGAGTGGCAGTCCTGACCGCCCACGCTCAGGGATTCCTGGAGGCGCCCCAGTATGCCACAGGCGAGGATCCCGTTTCAGTTGCGATAGCCGATGTCAACGGGGACGGCATCCCCGACCTTGTCACCGCGGACTCGGTGGATAACGCCGTCAGCGTGATGCTGGGCAATGGCAATGGCACCTTCCAGACCGAAGTTGAGTACGGTACCGGAAAAGAACCGGTCGCGGTGATCATCGCCGACTTCAACGGCGACGGCAAGCCGGACATCGCCGTAGCCAATTTCTTTGACAATACCGTGGGCGTGCTGCTCGGCAATGGTAACGGCACTTTTCAGGCCGAACTTCCGTATTCGGTGGCGGGCGGACCGGTTGCGCTCGCCGCAGGCGACCTCACGGGCGACGGTATCCTGGACCTCGTGGTCACATCCTCATCCACCAATGCCATCAGCGTCCTGATCGGCATCGGCGGCGGCACCTTCCAGCGCTACGTCTCTTACCCCACCGGCGAAGAGCCAGTTTCCGTAGTGCTGGGGGATTTCAATAACGACGGGTTTCTGGACGTCGCCACGGCTGATTATCTCAATTCTTCAGACAAGGGCCCTGGAAACAGCGTCAGCGTGCTGCTGAACAACGGGAACGGGACTTTCCAAACCCAGGTTCCCTATTCGACGGGTCCAACGGGCTGCGGGCCCGTTTCAGTAACAGCCGGTCTATTGAACTCGGACGGGAACCTCGATCTTGTGGTCGCCAACTCCCTGAACAACACGATTGGCGTCCTGCTGGGCAACGGCAACGGCACCTTCCAAAACTACGTGACCTACGCAACCGGCACTGACCCTCATTCAGCCCAGTTGGGAAACTTTAACAGCGACGGGTTCCTCGATGTGGCGGTGGCGAACAGCCAGAGTGAGACCGTCAGCGTCCTGCTCGGCAACGGTGACGGCACCTTCCAAACACACGTGGACTATGGAGTTGGATCCGACCCGCTGTCGGTGGGCGTAGGCACTCTGATCCCCGGGGGGGACGCCGACATCGTGGTGAGCAACGCCATCGTCGACAACTTGAGCGTTCTGCTCGGCGACGGGAACGGAACGTTCCAGGCGCGAGGGGACTTTGCCACCGCTGACAAGCCAATGTCGGCCGTCTCCGCCGATTTCAACGGTGACGGTAAGCCGGACGCTGCCGCTGTCAACGAGGGCAGCAGCTCGGTAAGCGTCTTCCTCGGGAACGGAAACGGGACCCTGCAAACTGCGGCAAGCTACGCAACCGGAACCGCCCCCTTTTCTGTGGCGACCGGTAATTTCAACAGCGACGGAGCTCCGGATCTCGCGGTAGCGAACCTGGGAAGCGACAGCATCAGCGTGCTATTGAACGAAGCGAACGGCACCGGCACATTTGGCACTCAAGTGTCCTACGCGACAGGAACCGATCCCATCTTTGTGACAACTGGTGACTTCAGAAATGACGGGAAAGTGGACTTGGCCGTGGCGGATCTCACTGCGGACACAGTCAGCATCCTGCTGGGCAATGGAGACGGCACGTTCCAAAGCCATGTGGACTATGCCACCGGACTCGGTCCACATGCTGTTGCGGTGGCGGACGTGAATGGCGATGGCATCCCCGATCTGGAAGTAGCCAACAGCGTCGGCAATACGGTGAGCGTACTGCTCGGTAACGGCGACGGAACGTTCCAGCCGCAAGTGGCGTACCCTGCAGGGGACGAGCCTATCTCCATAGCGACAGGGAATTTCAACGGGGGAACCGTGGTTGACGTCGCCACCGCAAACGAAAGCGCCAATGCCCTTTGCGTGCTGCTCAACAGTGGAAGTGGAGCATTCCAGGCGCCTGCCTGTTATGGCGTGGGCTTCGGTCCGGAAGCGGTGGCGGTGGCCGACTTCAACGGGAACGGTAATTCCGACCTCGCCTCCGCCAATGCGACGAGCGGCACCGTCAGCGTGCTGCTCGGCAACGGCAACGGCACGTTCCAGCTTCACACCGATTACGGCGTCGATGCCAGCCCTTACGCCCTCGCCATCGCAGATTTCAACCTCGATGGTGCGCCCGATGTGTTGGTCGCGAACGAAGAGAGCAACAGCGTGAGCATGCTGCTCAACCTGGGTGGCACCTATATGACCTCCACCAGTTCGCCCAACCCGTCCAACTCCGGGCAGACCGTCACATTTACCGCCACGGTCGCCGCTAGCGTGAGGGTCACCGGCCGCGCGGCGCCGACGGGTACGGTGACCTGGTACGACAACGGCACGGAGATTGGCAGCGGAACTCTCACCGACGGTACGGCGACGTTCAGTACCTCTACGCTGGCCGTGGGAAATCAGACCATCACCACCACGTACTCCGGGGACAGCAATTACAACCCGAACAGCGCCCCGGCATTCACCCAAGTCGTCAATTCAGGAGGTCCGCAGGTCGGGCTTTCGCCCACCAGTCTGAATTTCGGCACCGTCGTGCTGAACACAACGAGTGCCGCGCAACCCGTCACGCTGACGAACACCGGTACGAGCGCCCTGACCATCGATGGTATCACCACCACCAGCAGTTACAGCCAGACCAACAACTGTGGCTCGACCCTGCAAGCAAACCAGAGTTGCACCATCGACGTGACCTTCAGCCCGACCAAGATCGGAACCATCACCGGCACCTTGTCAGTCACGGATAACGCTCCCGGCAGCCCGCAGACCGTCTCGCTCACCGGCGTCGGAACCGAAGTCAGCCTGTCACCTGCGTCGTTGAACTTCGGTACCGTGATTGTTGGTCAGAGCAGCTCTCCCCAAACCGTGACACTCACCAACGTCGGGACCACTACGCTCACGATCCAGAAGAAAACCATCGGTGGTGCAGATTCCGGCGACTTCAGCTTCACGACCACCTGCGGCTCTTCGGTCGGCGCCGGCCAAAGCTGCACCTTTTCGGTTACCTTCACTCCCCAGGCTGCAGGCAGCCTCTCGGCCTTGCTGGAAGTGGGCGACAATGGCGGCGGGAGTCCGCAAACCGTCAAGCTCCTGGGCAAGGGAAAGACTTAGCCCTGCCGGATTTCACCAAGGCGCGACGGAGTTCCGTCGCGCCGTACCCACACACAACCGGAATAGGCGCGGATTCACCGATCCGCCGCGTCGCCTGACGCTCGCCGCGAGAGCCCCGCGACTTCGGGCAGCCTGGCGAGTTCCGACGCCGGCACCACTTCGATGTCGCTGTGCTCGAACTCGGGCAGGAATGCTTCGAGCGCGGTGATGGTGGTGGGATGAGGATGCCCGATGGCGAGCGCCGCGCCCTGCCGCTCCACCAGGTCGCGGAAGCTGCGAAGCTGGGCTAGCGTGTAGTCTACAGTCTCGGTGTCGTCGAGGAAGACGGAGCGGTAGAAAGCTGGAATGCCGGCCTGCCGCGCGGCATCGAGCGCCACGGTCGAGGGCGCGGTACGGCTGTCGATGAAGTAGAGGCGCCGCACCGCGAGTTCCTTCATTACCGCCGCCATCAGCGCAGGGTCAGACGTGGCCCGCGACCCCATGTGATTGTTCACCCCGCGGGCGTCCGGGACGGAGTCAAGGTCCGAATCGACGATGCGAGCCACCTCCGGCGCGCGCATGCCGACCAGGATCGCGCCCTCACCCGGACTTATCCTGTCGCCCATCGGCTCCATGGGTAGATGCAGCATGACCTCGCGTCCCGCGTGCGCTGCCGCCGCAGACGTCTCACGCGACGCGGCCAGATGCGGCAGCACCGAGAATGTCAGCGGATAGCCGAGCGCCAGAAGCGCGCGCGTCCGCTCCATGTCTTGCCCGAGATCGTCGATCACGATGGCCGCGCGATACAGCCGCGGCACCTGGCGAATTCGCCAGACACACACGCCTTGCCCGGCCTCGATGAGCGTGACCTGGATCGCCCGCGCGTCGCCAGCGCGGGCAGAGGCCTGCGATTGCACGTCGACCGAGAGGCCGTCCTTCGCCGCCTGCCGCTTCAGATTCCCCACGATTTCAGGCATTGCGGGAGCGAGCGCCAGCGCCTCGCCGGCGTCGCCGGTTGAACTGGGCCGCGCGGGACGCTTCAGCCATGCCGACTGTCCTCCCGACTCGGCCACGATGGCGTTGTAGCGATCGGCGATGTGGCCGGCACCGACTGCCTTGCCGGCCGGCGGCGGGTGTGTTGGGACTTTGGAAGCGAGCGGTCTCGCTAAGTGCTTGACTCCACGTTGTTTATGGCGGTGCTGGTGCCAGACGAGCCCAGCCCCCACCAGCAGAACGATGGAGACGATGGCTAGAGGGGTAGGCCACGCGCGCTTCGAGCGGCGCGCGCGGCGGGATCGGGTGCGACGCTTGCGGGCGGGCACGGGTCTCAGGCGGCCTTAGCCGGAGCGACCTTCTGTTTCAAGACGTCGAGGGCCTTCTGCAGTTGCGAGTCGTCCTCAGTCCCGAACTGCTCGGGCGTAACTTCTTCGGCGATGCCGACTTCGTCCGGCGGCGGGAAGGGCACGTCCGGCTTCACGCCGTTATCCTGAATCGCCTTGCCGTCCGGCCCGTAATACTTGGCCACGGCCAGCAGCAATCCGGAGCCATCGCCGACCGGAACCACTTTCTCCACCACGCCCACGCCGAAGCTCTGGCCGCCGACCACGTCGCCGCGCTTGTCATTGAGCACGGCGTCCGCCACGATCTCCGCCGGACCGGCCGTCGACCGGTTGATCAACACCGCCAGCGGCAGGTTCGACACCGGACCCTGCGGGTTGGCGTCGATGTCCTGGCGCGGGCTGCGCTGACCTGCGGTGTAAGTGATCAGGCCGTGATCGATGAAGAGGCTCGCGGTCGAAACGGCCTCACCGACCTCACCGCCGGCGCAATTCCGCAGATCGAGCACCGCGTTCTTGGCGCCTTGAGCGGTCAGGCTCTTCAGCTTGTTGCCGACCTCCGCCGCGGTGCCCGCATCGAAGCGCGCCACGCGAATGTAGGCCGTGTCGTCGGGCAGCATCTTGGCCACCACCGGCATGTGGTCGAGCACTTCGCGATTGAGCACCACTTTCTGAGGCTCGCCGCGCGCCTCGCGCACCACCCAGAGGATCACGGTGCTGCCGGGGTCACCGGCCAGCATGCGGTCGATCTGCACCACGGAAAGCTCGCGCGTGGACGTGTCGCCGATGCGGTCGATCAGGTCCGCGGCCTTGATGCCGGCCTTATCCGCCGGACTGCCGGGCAGAACCGAAACCACCGGCGCGTATCCGTAGCGCTTGGAGATGTACAGCCCCACACTCGCCGGCCCGGGATTGGGATGGGCCATGTATTCCTGGAATTCCTGGGGAGTGAAATAGGTGCTGAAGGGGTCAAGCGCTTCCAGCATGCCGCGAATGGCGCCGTCGGTCACCTTATGAAGGTCGGGTTCGGTCACGTATTGGCTGCTGACGCGCGACAGCACTTCCTGGTACACGCCCAGGTCGCGGTACGTCTGATCGCTGGTCTTGGTGTCAGACGCGGTGTCGCCGCGGCTGAGCACCCCTCCCACGATGATGTAGGAAACCAGGGCTACCGAAACCGTCACCAAGCCCAACCGGATGCGACTATTCATGTGCGACATGCTCCCTTCGACCCTTCCGCCTCGTGGCGGCACTCTTCACAGTTGATGAGTATAACACGGCAAAGGGTGCCTCGGGGCAGTCGACAGTCGACAGTTAACAGCCTCGGGGCAGTCAACAGTCGACAGCTAACAGTCCACAGTTCCGCGATCACACGCTGGGATGGTCGAACTGTTGACTGTGAACTGTTGACTGTCAACTTGCCCCCGCTTCTCCTCGAAAATCCACACCGCGCAACGGTCTCAGGCGCATTCGGCCCCCTCGTTACTGTTAAGTAAAAAGACCCTTTCGACTCGTAGGCTGGAATTGCCATGTTGTTGATTCCGCACGACATTCCCGTTCCGCAGGGGGCGCGTTTTTGATATTTCGACTCTTCTCGAAATGAGCTCATGTCGCTGATTCCAAACCACATTCCCGTTTTCGGAACTTTGTAAACATTGTTCGCAATTTAGCCCCGTTTTACCGATTCGAAAGGACATTCCAGCTTGGTAGTGTCCTAATAAAAACCAAGGCAATTTTCTTGCCATTCCTAGCACTCGCCTGCATCGTTGTATTTGGGCAGCAGGCCAAAGCCGTCAGATTGAACGTAGTATCCGAAGTTAGCATAGCGACATGGGGAAAATGCGTCTCGCCAACGTACCAACACGCGAATGCAGGCGAAAACCCGCAGATGTTTGAGATCGTCCATTTGGTCAGGCGTCAGTCCTCTTTGGAAAGGGATATTGAGTATCAATGGAGTGTGACCTGGATACTGGACGTGTGGCACAGTGGATTTGTAGTGCTCGGCAGACGCGGTGAAATCGTTGAATGGAAGCGTGAGAACCTCTATCCAACTCTCCCAAACGAGATCGTATGCTGTAGTTACGCCCTTGTTCACAAGGGCAATTTGAACTCTTTGAGTTTTCGAATTCATCAAGTCT